>VHCL01000033.1 GCA_016871725.1 Verrucomicrobiota bacterium
CGGAAGAGGCGCATGAACAGGCCGTTGTCCGAAGCGAAATAATCCTTCGACGACTCCGTGCGCATCCAGCGGGCCGCCGGCAAGGTCTTGAGCTCGAGGTCGCCCGGAGCGGTGCGCGGGTAGGCTTCTTCCACGGCGCCGAGGTTGACGGACAGGGCCGCGATGGCGAGGGCAACCCGGAGGAGCGTATTCATAAGGATAATCTATGGCCGGCGGGCGCGGTTCCAACCTCCGAAATCACCGACCGACCTTGCCTCCGGTGCGGGAGGGAGTTTGCTAGGGGGAATGAGTGATTCGCCGGAAAAAAGCACCTTCGCCTCCCGCCTGGGCCATAACTTCCTGACGGGTCTCTTCCTGCTCCTGCCGATCGGCCTGACCCTCTACGTCGTGTCCGTCCTGCTCGACCTCATGGGCAAGTTCATCCAGCCCGCCCTCGAGGTCGGCCTCGCCTGGCTGTGGACGAACGCCAAGCAACCCGCCCCGGACTTCACCCTCGGACTCTACCGCCAGTTGGTGGTCGTCTCCTCGGCCGTGGTGATGATCTGCATCCTCGTCGTCGTCGGCTACCTCTCGAAGCGCCTGTTCGGCAAGGTCCTCCACCGCTGGTTCGCCACCGTGCTCGAGCGCATCCCCGGCCTCGGCTCCCTCTACGGCACCATCCGCCAGATGGTCGACGCCCTCAGCGGCCGCAACAAGGACACCTTCCGCCGCGTGGTCATGGTCGAGTTCCCCCGCCCGGGGATGTGGTCCATCGCCTTCGTGACCCACGAGCAGCCCACCGTCTTCTGCGAAGCCGTGGGCAAGCCGGTCGTGAACGTCTTCATCCCCGCCGCGCCCGCGCCCACCACCGGCGTCATCCTGCAGGTCTCCCCGGACGAAGTGCGCGAGACCAAGCTGACGGTCGGCGAGGCCCTCGGCCTGCTGATGAGCTTCGGCTCCGTCGTCCCCAGGCCGGAAAGCAAGGAATAGGCCGGATGTCCGCCACGAGCCTCCGCTGCCTGGTGCTGGGACGCGACCCTTCCGGGGAATCGCATGTCCTGCTCACGCTGCTCGAGCCGTCCGAGGGCGTCGTCCGTTGCCTCCTCCGCGCCCGCGGCGCCAAGGGCGCCACCTCCCCCGACCTCTTCGACGAAGGCGAGATCGGCCTCGAACGCGCCAAGGACGGCGGCACGCGCTTCGCCCGCGACTACCGCCTGCTCACGCGCCGCGCCGGCCTCGCGCGCGACCACCGCACGCTCGAACGCGCCTGCCGCCTCGCGGCGATGCTGCGCAAGAACCCGCCGCCGCCCGAATCGGCCGAGGTCTGCTACCGCATCGCGCTCGAGACCTTCGACGCGATGTCGGCCCGTCCGCGCGCGGACTGCGCCTACTTCAAGAGCCTGTGGCTCATCCTCAAGGACGGCGGCTGGGGCGTGCACGAGCAGTGGTTCCTGCGGCTCGGCGCCCGCCAGGCCCACGCGGCCGCGATCCTCGCCCAGCCCCTCGACGCGCAGACGACCGACGAGGAGACCGTCGCCAAGCTGAGCACCGACCTCGAACGCTGGTCCGCCGGCGAGGCGCACTTCGTCCTGCCCTGATGCGCATCGACCTCAAGACGAAGCGCGTCGAGGTGAGCGCGCAGGAGTTCGCGACGTTCCGGCCCGGGCCGGGCGCGGGCGCCGGCGGCGCCCCGTGGCGCGCCGAAGCCGGCCGCCAGTGGCACGAGACGATGCGCAAGGTCGCCGAGGCCGAAGGCCAGGGCTGGCAGTTCGAGCGCGCCGTCGCCTGCGAGATCGGGGCCCTCGGCTGGACGATCGCCGTCACCGGCCGCGCCGACCAATGGCGCGAGACGGAGACCGAGGTGAGCATCCGCGAGATCAAGACGATCAGCCTCAAGCTCCCGCGCAAGCCGGAGTTCCTCCTCGGCCGCTTCGCCCACCACTTCCTGCAGCTCGCCGCCTACTGCCACGCCGCGCGCCTCGGGTCCGGCGCGCGCGAGGTGAAGGGCGAGCTGATCTTCGTCGATCCCGCCGACGGCACGCGGCAGCCCGTCGCCCTGCCCCGCTCCGCGGAGGCCGACCTGCTCGCCCAGGCGGAGACGCTCGCCGCCCACGCCGAGAACCGCCGCGCGAGCCACGCCCGCCTGCTCAGCCTGCCGGACCGGATGCCCTTCAAGGAGCCGCGTCCGGAATGGCTCCAATGCGGCGCCGACCTCGACCAGGCCGGCCTCGACTCCCCCACGCGCCTGCTCGTCGCGCCGACCGGCTTCGGCAAGACCTCCGCCGCCTTGCGCCACGGCCTCGGCCTCCTCCGCGGCGGCCGCGCGGGCCGCCTCCTCTACCTGACCGGCAAGGGCACCGGCCAGACGCAGGTGCTCACCGAGCTCCGCCGCCTCGCCCGCAGCCACGAGCTGCGCGCCGTGCTCCTGCGGCCCCGCGCCGAACACGAGGTGGAAGGGATCACCGACGACCCCGAGCAGATCCGCCGCAACTGGGCCGCCGCGAAGATCGACCCGCAGCACCTGCTCGAGGAGGCCGCCGACCTCCGCCGCGTCCGCGAGCTCGGCCGCGTCGCCGGCGTGCCGCCGTGGGACATCACCAAGGCGATGCTCGCCCACGCCGACGTGGTGATCTGCGACTACAACTACGTCTTCTCGCCGCGCAACCGCGCCGCCCTCGAGACCGTGCCCGGCTGGGACATGGCCGACACGGTGCTGGTCGTGGACGAGGCCCACAACCTGCCCGACCGCGCGGCGGAATGCCTCTCCCTGCGCGACGACGCGCAGGCGGCGGCGGACTTCGCGTTCACGCTCACCCGCTTCCGCGCGCCCGAGGCCTGGTGCCAGACCGCGGAACGGTGGGCCGATTTCCTGCGTCGCCTGCCGAAGGCCGACGCGCTCTCGCCGGACGACCGCCTCGAGGCCATGGCCATCGCGGAACGGCTGTCGGTGCTCGCGGCCGAACACCCCTTCAACACCGACGACCTGCCCGACGCCGCCAAGCAGGCCGTCTGGAACGCCGCGTCATGGTCCGACCGCCTCGAGGCCGCCGACCTCGGCTGGCTGCTCTGGTCGCCCAAGCCCGGCCTGCTCAGCCTCGACTGCCTCTCCGCCGCGAAGGCCACCGGCGAACGCCTGCGCGCCTTCGGACACTCCCTGCTGATGACCGCGACGCCCGGACCGCGCGGCTCCCTCGCCGCCGACTGCGGCCTCGATGCCGACCACCTCGTGACCGTGCACGCCCTCGCCCCGTGGCGCCAGGGCGCCTACGCCGTCGCCATCGACGGCCGGGTGGATACGCGCCTGAAGACGCGCGACACGCACCTCGCGCGCACGGCCGCCGCCCTCCTCCGCCTCTCGCAGGAAGGCGCGGTCGCCGCGTTCTTCCCTTCGTACAAGTACGCCGAGGCCGCGGTGAAGGAAGTCCGCGACCTCGACCCCAAGGCCGACGTCGCCCTGCAGCCGCGCGGGCTCGGTCCCGACGGCACCGCCCGCTTCGTCGAGGATTCGCTCAACCGCTACACGATCCTCTGCCTCATCCTCGGCGGCTCGCTCGGCGAAGGGGTCGACATGCTCGGCGGGCGCATCCGCTCCGCCGTCGTGATCGGGCCGGCGCTGCCCGAGGTCAACGCGCTGCAGGAGGCCCGGCGCAAGATGTTCGTCGAAGCCGGCGCGGAGGACGCGTTCTCCCTCGCCTACGTCCGTCCCGGCATGCGCAAGGTCAACCAGGCCCTCGGCCGCCTGGTGCGCGCGCCCGGCCATACGGCGCGGGTGCTGCTGCACTGCCGCCGGTTCGCCGACGAAGCCTACCGCAGCCTGCTCTCGACGGAATACGGCGACCCGCCGGTGCTGGCCGACGACGACGAGTTCGTGCGCTGGTCCGCCCGGAGCTGATCAGACGCGGCGGAGGACGCGCGCGGCCGGGAAGCGGATCTTCTTCAGGTGCGCGTACTTGTCTTCCGCCGAGCGGTAGCCGACCGCGCAGGCGACGACGACTTCGTAGCCCGTGCCCTTGAGGCCGAGGATCTCGTCGTAGGCGGCGGGGTCGATGCCTTCGAGCGCGCAGGTGTCGACCGCGAGGGCCGCGGCGGCGCCCATCAGCTGGCCGAGGGCGATGTAGACCTGGCGGGCGGCCCACTCCTTCTGGCCGGCGGCGTCCTTGCCCTTCACCACGCCGCCGAGCATCATCTGGCGGTAGGGTTCGATGACGGCGGCGTCGATCTTACGGTCGGACACGATCTGCTGGAAGAACTCGTTCACGTCCGCCTCGGTCATCTCGGTGCGGCGGGCGAAGACCACGAGGTGGGAGGCGTCGGTGACCTGGGACTGGTTCCAGGAGACCGGGCGGAGCTTGGCGCGGACGGCCGGGTCGGTGACGACGATGAACTTCCAGGGCTGGAGGCCGAACGAGGAAGGCGTCAGGCGGAGGGATTCCTCGAGCGCGGCCCAGGTGGCGTCCGGCAGCCTGCGGGTGTCGAAGGCCTTGGTGGCGTAACGCCATTCAAGGGAAGCGAGGAGCTGGGCGGGCGTGAGGGCGGCGTTCATGGGAACGTCAGACAACCGCCCCTCACCGCGTTGTCAAATCAGGCGGGGGAAAGCACGCCGCCGGAGAGCACCAGGCGGCGGCCGGCGCGTTCGGCGAACTCGCGGCTGTGCGTGACCAGCACCAAGGCCGCCCCGCGGTCGGCGACGACGCCGAGGAGGAGGTCCATGATCTCGGCGCCCGTGCGCTCGTCGAGGTTGCCGGTCGGTTCGTCGGCGAGGATGACCGAAGGACGGTTGACCAAGGCGCGGGCGATGGCGACGCGCTGGCATTCGCCGCCGGACAGCTTCGCCGGCAGATGAGCTAGGCGCGCGCCGAGGCCGACCTGCGTGAGCAAGGCGCGGGCGGCGGCGTCGGCCGAGGGCGACGGCGTGCCGGCGATGCGCGCGGCGAGCGCGACGTTCTCGAGCGCGGTGAGCTCGGGCATGAGCTGGTAGTTCTGGAAGACGAAGCCCACGCCGCGACCGAGCGAGGTGCGCGGCGCGACGAGGCCGGCGCCCGGGGCGAGGATGCGGACCTCGCCGGCGTCGGGCTGGTCGAGGCCGCCGAGCTGCTGGAGCAGGGTCGTCTTGCCCGAACCCGAGGAACCGCGGATGGAGACCGCTTCGCCGGCGAAGACCTCGAGCGAGACGTCCGTCAGCACCGGCAACGGGCCGGCCGGCGAGGCGAAGCTCTTCGCGAGACCATGGGCCCGGAGGACGACGTCAGGCATCGCGCATGGCCTCCGAGGGTTTGCGACCGGCGGCCCAGAGCGCGGGCACCAGGCCGGCGATCGCCGTGGTCAGGAGCGTGAAGGCCGCGGCGATCACGAAATCCGACGCGTCGTAATGGAGCGGCACCTTCGAGAACTGGTAGATGTTGGCCACCATGTCGCCGTCGCCGAAAAAGGCGTTGATGCCGCTCAGGATGCCGTCGCGGAAGGACAGGATCGTCCACGTGAGCACGAAGCCGAGGGTCGTGCCGATGGCGCCGATGAGCAGGCCCTGCAGGCCGAAGAGCGCGACCACCTGCAGGCGGGCGGCGCCGAGCGAGGCGAGCACGCCGACCTCGCGGGAGCGCCGGATGACCGCGGAGAAGAGCGTGCTGCCGATCGAGAACGAAGCTACGAGAGTGATGATGAACATCAGGAAGAAGAGCATCGTCTTCTCGAAGCGGATGGCCTCAAGGAAGTCCTTTTTGAAGTCCTGCCACGGACGGAAGCGCAGGCCGGGGTTGGCCGAGGCGAGGAGACCGGCCGTCTCGACGGCGCGCGCCGGGTCGTTGAGGCGGAGCGTGAGGCCGTGGGCGCGCGGGCCGAGGTTCCAGAGTTCGCGGAAGCGGCGGAGCGGGATGAGCGCGGCGGCGTTGTCGACCTCGGCGAAACCCGTGAGGATCACCGCGCTGACCTCGAATTCGGCGGGCAGCGGGGCCTTGCCCTTCTCGGCGCGCTCGGCCATCGCGGGCGACCAGAGCTCGACGCGGTCGCCGACGCGGACGCGGAGGGCGCGGGCGAGGCCGACGCCCAGGATGACGCGCCCGTCGTCGAGGTCGTCGAAAGAACCGCCGTGCACGTACTTGCGGGCCGGCTGGTCAGGGTCGGCGGGGTCGATGCCGCGGACCTGCGCGACGCCGGAGAAGTCGCCCTGGCGCGCGAGCGCGGGGCCTTCGGCGTAGAGGGCGGCGGAGGCGACCTCGGGGCGGGCGGCGAGGCGCCGCGCGAGCGCCTCGGGCTGCTCGAGCGGGGCGGCGGCCGTGACCTGGCAGTCGCCGAAGGATTCGCGGATGCGGAGGCGGTGCTCCTCGCCGAAGCCGTTCATCACCGTCTGCACGACGAGCAACGAGGCGACGCCGAGGCCCACGCCGAGGATCGACACCGTCGCGAACGCCGGGAAGCGCTTACCGGGCGGGAAGAGCTGGCGGAGGGCGAGATGGAGGAACCAGGGCAAGGGGAAGGACTCAGGCCTGCGCTTCGGGCGCGAGCGTCGGGAACAGGATGACGTCGCGGATGTTGGCCGCGCCGGTCAGCAGGATCACCAGGCGGTCGATGCCGATGCCGAGGCCGCCCGCGGGGGGCATGCCGTGCTCGAGCGCGAGGAGGAAGTCCTCGTCGATCTTCTGGGTCTCGGCGCCGGCCTGGATCTCCAGCATCCTGCGCTGCACGCCGGGATCGTTCTGCTCGGAGTAGGCGGGGGCGATCTCCTGGCCGTTGATGCAGAGCTCGAAGACGTCGATGGTCGAGTCGTCGCCGAGGGTGACCTTGGCGAGCGGGCAGAGTTCTTTCGGGATGTGCGTGACGAAGGTCGGCTGGATCAGGCCCGGCTCGATGAGCTTGCCGAAGACCTCGTTGGTGACCTCGTAGTCCTCCCAGTCGGCGCGCGGCTCGTGGAGGCCGAGGGCCTTGCACGCGGCGATCTTCTCCTCCTTCGTGCGCGAGAACCACTGCGGGTCGCCCGTGCGCTCGAGGATGAGGTCCTTGTACTTCGCCTCGCGCCACTGGCCGCCGAGTTCGATGGCCACGCCGTCGGGGCGGACGACGGTGGTCGTGCCGAGGACGTCGGCGCAGACCTTCTGGATCATCGAGCGGACGAGCTCCATCATGCCGCGGTAATCGGTGTAGGCCTGGTAGGCCTCGAGCATCGTGAATTCCGGGCTGTGCTTGACCGAGACGCCTTCGTTGCGGAAGACGCGGCCGATCTCGAAGACGCGGTCCATGCCGCCGACGAGGCAGCGCTTGAGGTGCAGCTCGAGGGCGATGCGCAGGTAGAAGTCGCAGTCGAGGGCGTTGGAGTGCGTCTCGAACGGACGGGCCGCGGCGCCGCCGGCGATGGCGTGCAGGGCCGGGGTCTCGACCTCGGTGAACTGGCGGCTCCAGAGGAAGCGGCGGATCGATTCGACCACGCGGCTGCGGGTGAACAGGCGGCGGCGGGATTCCTCGTTGACGACGAGGTCGAGGTAGCGCTGGCGGTAGATCTTCTCGGCGTCGGTCAGGCCGGCCCACTTCTCGGGCAGCGGGCGGAGGGACTTCGCGACCAGCTTGTAGGCGGAGACGCGGACGGTCACCTCGCCGGTCTTCGTGCGGAAGAGCTTGCCGCGGACGCCGACGAAATCGCCGGAGTCGACCAGCTTCTTGAAGTGGGCGTCGTAGGCGTCGCCCAGGGCGTCGCGGGTGAAGTAGGTCTGGATGATGCCGCCGCGGTCGAGCAGCTTGACGAAGCTGGCCTTGCCCATGACGCGCAGGGCGACGATGCGGCCGGCGACGGAGACCTCGGGACCTTCCTCGACGCCTTCGGGCAGGAGGGCCGGGCATTCGTTCGACACATGGGTCTGGTCCCACTCGGCGCGGAACGGGTCTTCGCCGGCGGCGCGGAGGAGGGCGAGCTTCTCTTTCCGGACCGCGTGGAGGTCGTGGGAGATGGCGTTGAGGTCGGGCTTTTCGCTCATGTGGGCTACCCGCAAGGGGTGTCTCCGGGAAGGCGGGGAGGCAAGGGCGAAAGGTTCGGCTTTCCGTGTTGCGGCGGGGGCTTTCCGGAGAATAACCGAGACCCATGAAGGCCTACCTCGACCTGCTTCGCCACGTCCGGCAGCACGGAGAAATCCGGGGCGACCGCACCGGCACGGGCACGATCGGCATCTTCGGGGCGCAGTTGCGCTTCGACCTCGCCGAAGGCTTCCCGCTGGTGACGACCAAGAAGGTCCACCTCAAGTCGATCACGCACGAGCTGCTCTGGTTCCTCTCCGGCAGCACCCAGAACGCCTGGCTGACCGAGCGCGGCGTGAGCATCTGGAACGAATGGGCCACCGAAGAACAGTGCGCCAAGTTCGGCCGCCCTGCCGGCGACCTCGGCCCGGTCTACGGTCACCAGTGGCGTAATTTCGGGGCGACGAAGCGGCCCGACGGCACCTATGCGAACGACGGCGTCGACCAGGTCCGCCGCGTGGTCGAGGAAATCAAGCGCAACCCCTCGAGCCGCCGCCTGATCGTCTCCGGCTGGAATCCCGAGGAGGCCGACCAGGTCGCCCTGCCCCCCTGCCACACGCTCTTCCAGTTCTACGTCTCGACCGACGGGCGCCTCAGCTGCCAGCTGTACCAGCGCAGCGCGGACCTGTTCCTCGGCGTGCCGTTCAACATCGCCAGCTACGCGATGCTCACGCACATGATCGCGCAGGTCACGGGCCTGAAACCGGGCCATTTCGTGCATACCTTCGGCGACGCGCACATCTATTCCAACCACGTGGAGCAGGTCGACCTGCAGCTCTCGCGCGAGCCGCGACCCCTGCCCCGCCTGGTGCTGAACCCCGACGTGAAGGACCTCTTCGCGTTCAAGTTCGAGGACATCTCCGTCGAAGGCTACGACCCGCATCCGGCGATCAAGGCGCCGGTCGCCATCTGACGTCGTGGACCTCGGCCGACCGCTCATCGCCATCGCGGCCGTCGCGCGCAATCGCGGCATCGGCCTGCGCAACCGGCTGCCCTGGCGCATCCCGGAGGACTTCGCGTTCTTCAAGGCGACCACCATGGGCCACGTCCTGCTCATGGGACGCAAGACCTACGAATCCATCGGCCGGCCGCTGCCGGGCCGGACCACCGTCGTGCTCAGCCGCTCGGGATTCAGCGCCCCCGGCGTCATCGTCGCGCAAGACTGGCAGGAGGCCGCCCGGGTCGAGCCGTCCAAGACCCTTTTCCTCGCCGGCGGAGCCGCCCTCTACGCGGAGGCCCTCCCTTGGTGCGCCGAACTGATCCTCACCCATGTCCCCATGGAACCCGAGGCCGACGCCTTTTTCCCTGACTGGACGGGTCGGTTCGACGCCGGGGAGGTCATCGCCCGGCACCCCTCCTGCGAGATGCGCCGCCACCGGCCTCTCTGAGGTATTGAGCGGATTCGCTCATGATTAAGGGGTCAAGGGTGCCCGGGGACTAATGCCCCCCATAAAGTGGCAAAAAAGGGCATTTAGGGGCGTTTTCTCCTTTCCAATACCCACCCCCGCCCTACCTTCCGCCCCATGCCGGACGGCCTGTTTATTTTCTTCGCTGCCCTGACCCTCGGGGCGGCCCTTCTCCTGGTCCTCAGCCGCAACGCGGTGACCTCCGCCATGGGGATGATCCTGGCCCTGGTCGGGGTGGCCGCGGACTTCTTCCTCCTCGACGCCTACTTCCTCGGCGTCCTGCAGGTGCTCGTCTACGCCGGCGCCGTGATGGTGCTCTTCCTCTTCATCATCATGCTCCTCGACACCGAGGATCCGCAGGGCGCCTACCCTTGGAAGACCGCCGCGCTCGGCCTGGCCGTCTTCTTCCTCCTCGCCGCCTCCGTCGTCTGGCTCTTCCACTGGTCGGGCGCCGTCTCGACCGCCCAGGCCGGCGCCACGCCGGCCGAGCTGTCGACCAACCCCGCCGAGTTCGTCACCGCCGCCAAGGCGTTCGGCCGCCTCCTCTACTCCAAGTATCTCCTGCCGCTGGAAATCGCCGGCTTCCTGCTCCTCGTCGCCCTGGTCGGCGTCGTGTCGCTGAGCAAGGACAACCCCGAGAACCGCGCCTGAGCCCGCCGCCATGGAAAACACCGCCCTCGCGCATCACCTCCTCCTGGCCGGACTGCTGTTCGTGCTCGGCCTGACCGGCGTCCTCGTGCGCCGCAACCTGCTCGTCGTGTACATGTGCCTCGAGCTCATGCTCGCCGCCGCGACGCTGGCGCTCGTCGCCTTCTCGCGCTTCAACCGCACCATGGACGGCGCCGTCCTCGTCTTCTTCGTCATCACCGTCGCGGCCGCCGAGGTCGCCGTCGGCCTCGCTCTGATCGTGGCCCTGTTCCGCCAGCGCGGCACCGTGCGGTCCGACGCGCTCACCACCCTCCGCGACTAAGCCTTTCCCGATGCCTGCCGACCTCACGTCCCTGGTCCACTGGATCCTGTTCCTGCCGCTGGGCGCCGCCGCGTTCTCCGCGCTGTTCCTGCGCCGCGCGGGCGGCTTCGCCGCCTGGTTCTCCACCGCCGCCGCCTTCGCCGTCGCCGGTCTTTCGCTGTACGTGCTCGCGCAAGGCGCCGACGTCCGCTGGCACGTCGAGCTCGCCAAGTTCGGCGGCGTGAGCCTCGGCTTCGGCTACCTCCTCGACGCCAACGCGCGCCTGATGCTCTTCGTGGTCTCGTTCGTCGCCGCGTGGATCCACCTCTTCTCCGTCGGGTACATGCAGGAAGACGCGGCCCGCGGCCGCTTCTTCGCCGGCCTCTCGGTCTTCATGTTCTCCATCCTGGGCATCGTCGTCGCCGACAACCTGCTCATGACCTTCGTCTACTGGGAACTCGTGGGCTTCAGCTCGTACATGCTGATCGCGCATTACTTCGACAAGGACTTCGCCGCCGCCGCCTCGAAGAAGGCCTTCATCACCAACCGCGTCGGCGACCTCGGCTTCATCCTCGGCATCGCCATGTGCCTCTCGCTCTACGGCACGCTGGACTTCGCCGCGCTCAAGGACCACGCCGCCGCCGCCAAGACCATCCCCGTCACCGTCGGCGCCCTGCTCATGTGCGGCTTCCTAGGCAAGTCCGCCCAGTTCCCCCTCCACGTCTGGCTCACCGACGCGATGGCGGGCCCGACCCCCGTCTCCGCGCTCATCCACGCCGCGACGATGGTGGCCGCCGGCGTCTACTTCATGGCCCGCGTGAGCTTCCTGCTCGCCCCCGAGGTCCTGCAGTTCATCGCGATCTCCGGCGCCGGCATGGCCGCGCTCGCCGGCCTCTGCGCCCTCGCCCAGACGGACATCAAGAAGTCCCTCGCCTACTCGACCCTCGCGCACCTCGGGATCATGGGCTGCGCGCTCGGCCTCGGCCACCCGGAGCTCGCGCTCCTGCACATGGCCATGCACGCGTTCTTCAAGGCCACGCTGTTCCTCGGCGCCGGCTCCGTCATCCACGGCTGCCACCACGAGCAGGACATGCTCAGGATGGGCGGCCTGCTGAAGAAGATGCCGCTCACCGCCGCGACCTTCGTCGCCGCGACGTTCTCGAACTGCGCCGTGCCCTTCCTCGCCGGCTGGTATTCCAAGGACGCCATCATCGAGGCCGCCTGGCACGGCGGGCACGTCGCGATCTTCGCGTTCCTGTCCCTCGCCGCGCTCGCGACCTGCCTCTACAGCGGCCGCATGCTCCGCCTCGTCTTCCTCGGCGAAGCCAATTCGGAAGAAGCCGCCCACGCCCATGAGTCGCCCTGGACGATGACCCTGCCGCTCGTCGTGCTCGGCCTCGTCTACTCCGTCGCCGGCGGCTTCCTCGCCTCGACCCTGCTGCCCGCCGGTTCGCTCCAGCCGGTCAAGCCGGCCCTCGACGCGATCGCCTTCCACCTCGCCGCCCCCTCGACGATCGTCGGCCTCCTCTCGCTCGTCGTCGGCTTCCTCGGGGCCCTGAAGTTCTACGGCTCCGTCCGCGGCGCCGACGCCCTGCAGGCCGTCTCGCCCCGGACTTACCACCTCCTCGAGCACCGTTGGATGGACGGCCTGTACCGCTGGTACGTGGACGCCGTGCAGCGGCGCGTCGCCGAGCTCGTCGCCTTCCTCGACCTCCTGCTCATCAACGGCGTCGCCGGACGCTGGGTCGGCGGCGGCGTCCCCGCGGTGCTGGGCTACCTCACCGGCCGTTCCTTCCATCGCGGCCAGGCGCGCGCCTACGCGCTCTGGATCGTGGTCGGCTCCCTCTTCCTGGCCTGGTTCCTCATCGCCCGCTGATCTCATGGACACTTTCCCCGCTACGCTCCTCGCGCTCGCCGTCACGACGCCGATCCTCGTCGGCCTGATCCTGCTCGCCGGCCGCGACCTCCCGCGCGGCTTCGCCTCGGGCTTCGCCTTCGGCGGCTTCGCCCTCCCGGCCGTGCTCGCGCCCTGGCTGCTCGTCCTCTGGAGCGACCCGGCCACCGCGCCGCAGCAGTTCCAGTCCGTCGGCTTCTGGGGCTTCGGCTTCGCGCTCAACGGCCTCGGCGCGCCGCTGCTCGCCATGACCTCGCTCGTCGGCTTCGCCGCGGGCGTCAAGGCCCTCGACCAGGAGGTCGAAGGCCGCAACACGTACCTCGGCCTGATCCTGTTCATGCTCGGCGGCACGCTCGGCGTGTTCGGCACCAACCACCTCGTCGGCTTCTACTTCTTCCACGAGTTCGCGCTCATCCCGACCTTCGTCCTCACGCTCTTCTGGGGCGGCGAGGGCCGTCGTCCGGCCGCGATGCAGATGGCCATCTACCTGACCGCCGGCGCCATGGCCTCCCTCGCGGGCATCCTGATCGCCGTCGACGCCGCCGGCGTCGAATACGGCGCGGCCACGTTCGAGAACGTCGCCCTCGGCCTGCAGAACGCGAAGCACCTCCCGGCCGCCGTCGGCGCCCTGGTGCTCTTCGGCCTCGGCACGCTCGCCTCGCTCTTCCCGTTCCACTCCTGGGCCGCGCCCGGCTACTCCGCCGCGCCGACCCCGGTCTCGATGCTCCACGCCGGCGCCCTGAAGAAGTTCGGCCTCTACGGCATCATCCTGCTCGGCCTGAGCAGCCTCGACATCACGGGCGGCGCGCTCGGCTCCTGGTTCCTCTGGTTCGCCGTCGCCAACGTCCTGCTCGTCGGCCTCATCTGCCTCGCGCAGCGCGACCTCAAGCAGCTGCTCTCGTGGAGCTCGGTCGCCCACATGGGCCCGGTCTTCCTCGGCATCTGGGTCTGCGGCGTGACCGGCCAGGCCGACGGCCTCGACGCCGCCGCCTTCCTGATGGTCGCGCACGGCCTCTCCTGCGCCGCGCTCTTCCTCCTCGCCAACGCCGTCCGCGCCCGCGCCGGCACCTACCGCCTCGACGAGCTCGGCGGGCTGGCCGCGCGCACGCCGGTCCTCGCCGCGTTCTTCGTCGCCGCGACCATGGCCTCGGTCGGACTCCCCGGCTTCGGCAACTTCTGGGGCGAAGTCGGCGTCTTCCTCGCCCTGCGCGCCCAGCCCCTGTGGCTGCAGGCCGTCGTCGCCTCCACCGTCGTGATCTCCGCCGTCTACGCGCTCCGCGCCGTGGCCGCCACGTTCTTCGGACCCGCCTCCGAAGCGCTCGAGAAGCGCTGGGCCGTCGCGCCCTTCGGCGACCTCGGCTGGGCCGAACGCGCCGCCGCGGGCGTGCTGCTCGGCGCCTCGCTGACGATCGGTTTCGTGCCCTCGCTCGTGACCAGGTCCGTCAACCCCGTCGCCGCCGGCGTCACGACCTACTCGCAGCACAACGCCAAGGCGCCCGCCAAGGCCGCCCAACCCGCCCAGCGCTGATCTTTTCCGCCCGATGATTTCCTTCCTCGCCGCCGTCGACCCGGCCTTCAAGGCCCTGGCCCCCCGCTCGGCCGACTGGCTGACCATCCTGCCCGAGCTCGCCGTCGCCGGCCTCTCGCTGCTCTGCCTCCTGCAGGCGATGCTGCTCCCGAAGTCCCTCCGCCCGCTCATCCCCGTCACCGCCCGCACGGGCCTCGTCCTCGTGGCCCTGATGAGCGTCGTCACCGGCCCGTGGACGCAGGCGGCCGACGTCGAATCCTTCGCCGGCCTGCTCCGCCAGAACCTGCCGACCGACGGCGTGCGCGCCGTCTTCCTGCTCTCGGCCCTGCTGACGAGCTTCCTCGCCGAGCGCTTCCTGCGCGAGCGCGACGCCGCCGTGGCCGACTACCACCACGTCCTGCTGGTCGTGACCGCCGCCTTCATGCTGCTGGCGCAGTCGAACCACTTCGTGACGTTCTTCCTGGCGCTCGAGACGGCCGCCGTGGGCCTCTACGTGCTCGTCGGCTACCTCCGGCGCAGCGCCGCCTCCCTCGAGGCCGGCGTGAAGTACCTCGTCGCGGGCGGCCTCAGCTCGGCCCTGCTCCTCATGGGCATCGTCCTCGTCTACGGCGCCCTCGGCGCGGTCCCGGGCGTCACCGACTCCCTCAACTTCACGCAGATCGGCAAGGCCCTCGCCGCCCAGTCCGCCGCGGGCGCGGTCTCGCCCCTCACCCTCGCGGGCGTGGCCCTCATCCTCGGAGGCGTGGCCTTCAAACTCGGCGCCTTCCCCTTCCACGCCTGGATCCCGGACGTCTACCAGGGCGCCCCGACCCCGACGACCGCGTTCCTCGGCACGGCCTCCAAGGCCGCCGGCGCGTTCACCCTGCTCATCCTCGCCAGCGGACCGTTCGCGCCGCTGGCCGTCAAGGTCGCCCCGCTGCTCGCCGTCGGCGCCGTCCTCACGCTGCTCGCCGGCAACCTCGGCGCGCTGGCCACGACGGACGTGAAGCGCACGCTCGCCCTCTCAGGCGTCTCCCACGCCGGCTTCATCCTCGCCGCCGTCACCGCCGCGCTCGTCCTCCCGGGCGTCGACGCCTTCGGCTACGACGTCGAGCAGGTCGTCGTCCTCTACCTCCTGGCCTACGTCGGCGGCACCTTCCTCACCGCCCAGGCGCTCGTCGCCCTGCCGGCCCTCGAAGACCACCGCCGTCCGCAGCTCGCGCTCCGCGGCCTGCTCCGCCGCTCGCCCCTGCTCGGCGCCGCCCTCGGCTTCGGCATCGGCTCGCTCGCCGGCATCCCGCCGTCCGTCGGCTTCATCGCCAAGCTGCTCGTCCTCGCCCTGCTCGTGGCCGCCAAGCTCTGGTGGGTCCTCGGCGCCGCCCTCATCGGCGTCGCGGTCAGCATCCACTACTACTTCTCTATCCTGCGCGAGGCGGTCGTCCGCCCGACGGAGGACGACGAGGAGGTCGCCCCGCTGGAACTGCCCCTCGGCACGCGCGTCCTCGTGTTCGTGCTCGCCGCGGCCTCGCTGGTCGGCGGCCTGTACATGCTCGCCGGCCGCTAACGCCCCTTCCCGCGTCCGCGCGGGTGGTGGCGGCGGTGCGCGGCGGACAACGCCGTGCGGTCGACCGACGTGTAGATCTGCGTCGTGGCGATGTCGGCGTGGCCGAGCATCTCCTGGATCGAACGCAGGTCGGCGCCGCCTTCCAGGAGGTGCGTCGCGAAGGCGTGGCGCAACAGGTGCGGCTTGACCGGGACGGCGACGCCGGCGCGCCGGGCGGCCTGCTTCACGCCCAGCCAGAAGGTCTTGCGGGAGATCGCGATGCCGCGGGCGCTGAGGAAGAGCGCGCTGCCCGTCCGCGGCCGCACGAGCCCGGGCCGGCCGGCCTTGAGGTAGGCCTGCAGCGCGAGCAGCGCGGTCTCGCCGACGGGGACGACGCGGTCCTTGGAACCCTTGCCGGTCACGCGCACGAGGGCGGACTCGGCGTCGACGGCCTGGATCTCCAGCGAACAGAGTTCGGAGATACGCAGGCCGGAGCCGTACATCAGCTCCAGCATCGCGCGGTCGCGCAGGCCCTGCGGGGTGGCGGTGTCGGGCGCGGAGACGACCTTGGCGGCCTCCTCCGTGCTGATCATCCCGGGCAGCTTGCGGCGGAGCTTCGGCCCGCGGGCGAGCTCGGTGAAGTCGTCGCGACGGAGGCCGCTGCGGACGAGGTGCGCGGAGAAGGAGCGGACCGCCGAGAGCCGGCGGGCCAGCGAAGCGGCGGCGTGCCCCTTGCGATCGAGGGCCCGCGTCCAGGCGTCGACGTCGGCGAGCGAGACCTCCGTCCAGTTCGTCCGGCCGGCCCGGCCGCAGTGGGCCGCGAAGCGGAGGAGGTCGGACTCGTAGGCCTCGGTGGTGAGCTTCGCCGCGCCGCGCTCCAGCGCGAGGTGGGCCAGGAAGGCGTCCACCGGCTCGCGGAGGTCGGGCGGCACCGGCTCACGGCGGACTCGGGGCGGCTTCGGCATGCGTCATCAGTATTGCTCCGCCCGCCGGGGAGTCCATAAGGATTGAGCATGTCCAGCCAGCGTGAGCGCGCCATGAAGCCGACCGACCTCCGGGGGATCCTCCGGTACGTCCCGATGTTCCGCGACCACGTGTTCGTCATCGCGGTCGACGGCTCGATCGTGTCCCACGAGAACTTCGCGAACATCGTCACCGACATCGCGGTCCTGCGCAGCCTCGCCATCAAGGTCGTGCTCGTGCACGGCATCGGCCAGCAGCTCGTCGGCCTCGCCGGCGAGCACAACATCGCGCTCTCCGACATCCAGGGCGAAGGCCCCACCGACGTCTCGACGATGTCGCTCGCGCGCGAGGCCTCCGCGCTCGTCTCGCAGTCCGTGCTCGAGAACCTCTCCCAGGCCGGCCTGCGCTGCGCCATCACCAACGCCGTCCGCTCGACCAAGATCGGCCGCCTGAAGGGCGTGGACCACCTCTACACCGGCAAGGTCGAGAAGGTCGACGCCGCGATCCTGAAGTCCATGCTCTCGCAGGACATCCTGCCCCTCGTGACGCCGATCGTCTGCGACCGCGAGGGGCAGTCCCTCCGCGTCAACAGCGACCACCTCGCCATGGAACTCGCGGTCGCCCTCGGGGCCTCCAAGCTGATCTACCTGACGCCCTTCAGCGGCCTGCAGGTCGACGGCGTCGTGCAGCTCAACCTGCCCGAGGACGACCTCAAGCGCCTGCTCGCGGACAAGCATGCGAAGCTCGACCCGCGCATCCGCTCCAAGGCCGTGCAGGCCGCCAAGGCCCTCGACAACGACGTGCCGCGCGCCCACATCCTCGACGGACGCGTCTTCGGCTGCCTGCTCACCGAGATCTTCGACAAGGTCGGCCTCGGCACGATGGTGCACGCCAACGACTACGACCGCATCCGCCAGGCGAAGAAGAAGGACGCCCAGGCCCTCTACAACCTCGCCAAGCACGGCGC
>VHCL01000034.1 GCA_016871725.1 Verrucomicrobiota bacterium
GACGTCGAGCGCCGCGTTGGCGCGGGCGCGGAGCAGGGCGCGGTCGGCCTTGTATTTGCCGGCTTCCTTGCCGGCGGCCGGGGGCTGCGGACGGACGCCCTGGCCGTAGATGTCGGCGACGAGGACGTTGTAGCCGAGGGCGGCGAGCTTGCGGGCGGCTTCCTTCTCATGGTCGCTGACGCCGGTCCACTGGTGGATGATGAGCAAGCCCGGGCGCTTGCCCGAGGTGGCGTCGTCGTAGGCCTGCCAGCCCTCGCACAGGACGTCGCCGGCCTTGTATTCGAGAGGCTTCTCGACGATGGCGGCGGATAGGGTGCTGAGGGAGCCGACGATCGCGAGCAGGGAGGGCAGCAGGAATCTCATGCCTGCCAACCTAGGAGGCGACTTCGCCGGCGCAAGCGCCTACGCGACTCAGGCCAGGCCGCGCTTGGTCGACGCGGCGAAGTCCACGAAGGCCTTCACGACGCGGCCGGAAGCCTCGGGCATGGCGCGGGCCTTCTCGAGCGCCTGCGAGGTGTTGAGGCCGTCGCGGTAGAAGATCCGGTGCAGCAGCTTGGCCGTGGCGATCTCCTCGTCGGTGAAGCCCGAACGCTTCAGGCCGACGGCGTTGATCATCTTGGTCTCGCACGGATTGCCGTCGGCGATGACGAAAGGCGGCACGTCCTGGACGCACTTGGAGCAGGCGGCGACCATCGCGTGGTCGCCGATGCGGCAGAACTGGTGGATGCCCGCGTTCCAGCCGATGTTGACGTGGTCGCCGACATGGACGTGCCCGGCGACCGCAGAGTGGCTCGAGATGACGAGGTGGTTGCCGATCACGCAGTCATGCGCGATGTGCGAATAGGCCAGCAGGACGTTGTCGTCGCCGAGGATGGTCCATTCGCCTTCCTGGGTGCCGAGGTGGACGCTGACGTATTCGCGGAAGACGTTGCGGGCGCCGACCTTGAGGCCGGGCTTGCCGGGGCGGGCCTTCAGGTCCTGCGTGCGGCCGCCGATGAAGGCGTAGGGGAAGACCTCGCACCGCGGGCCGAGCTGCGTGAAACCGTCGACCGTCGCGTGGTGGTGCAGGACGCAGCCGTCGCCCAGGGTGACGTCGCCGCCCACGTAGGCGTAGGCGCCGATGACGACGTCCTGGCCGAGCCGGGCTCCGGCTTCGACGATCGCGGTGGGGTGGACTTGCGTGGCCATCCGGTTCAGCCGTTGGGCGAGTCGGCGATGGTGAAGAGCAGTTCGGCGGACGAGACGCACTCGCCGTTGACGAGGCATTCGCACTCGGCGGCGGCGATGCGGCCGCGGACCTTGGTGAGCTTCGCGCGGATCTCCAGGGTGTCGCCCGGCGTGACCGCCTTGCGGAACTTCACCTTGTCGGCGCTCATGAAGAACACGACCTTCGGGGCCTCGTCGGCGGCCCCGCGGCGCAGCATGATGAGGCCGGCGGCCTGGGCCATCGCCTCGACCTGCAGGACGCCCGGCATGACCGGCTGGCCCGGGAAGTGGCCCTGGAAGTAGGGCTCGTTGATCGTGACGTTCTTGATCGCGACGAGGGAGTCGTCCTTGAGCTCGACCACGCGGTCGACCATCACGAACGGGTACCGGTGGGGCAGGGCGTTGAGGATCTGGCGGATGTCCAGGGCCGAACCGACGGGGGCCGTCGGGGCTTCGACCTTCGGGGCGGCGGGAGCGGCCTTGGCCTTGGGGGCCTTCGACTCCTGCCACTGCTTGCGCACGGCCGCGGCGAGGCGGGCGTTGAGCGCGTGGCCGGGGCGGACGGCGATGATGTGGGCCTTCAGGCGCACGCCGGCGAGGACGATGTCGCCGACGATATCGAGGATCTTGTGGCGGACGAGCTCGTCCTTGAAGCGCAGGGGCTCCTTGCTGACGATCTTGTCGCCCTTGAGGATGATCGCGGAGTCGAGCGTGCCGCCCTTGATCAGGCCCTTCTCGATGAGGCCCTCGATGTCCTCGTAGATCGTGAACGTGCGGGCCGGGGCGATCTGCGCCTCGTAGGTCTCGGCGTCGATGTCGATCGTCAGGTGCTGCGTGTGGATCCCGCGGTCGTCGGCGGACGTGCAGGTGATGCGCAGGCCGTCGAAGGGCAGGGCGATGATGGAGCGGCTGCCTTCGTTGATCGTGATCGGGTGCGTGAGCGTGAACGTCTCGCGCGGCTCGGCCTGCTCGACGACGCCGCACTGGTGGATGAGCGTGGTGAAGGGGCGGGCGGAACCGTCGACGATCGGCGGCTCGGAGGCGTCGAGCTCGATGATCGCGTTGTCCACGGCCATGCCGCTGAGCGCGGAAAGGACGTGTTCGATGGTGTGCAGCTTGACGGTGTCGGAAGAGACGGTCGTCTTACGCTCGAGCTCGGTGATCATCTCCGAGACCGGGCGCACCTCGGGCTTGCCGAAAAGGTCGATACGGCGGAAGACCAGGCCGGTGTTCGGGGCGCCGGGTTTGAGGGTCAGGGTGACGTCCTGACCGGTGTGGAGAGCCTTGCCCTTCACGGAGGCTTCTTTGCCAAGGGTACGCTGTTTCATGCCGTTCACACAGTTATTCACACCCCCCTCCCTCTGTAAAGGCCTACTTTCGAGGGGTTTGGGCTGAAATTCACGAGTGAGGGATAGGGGTAGGGATAGGGGTAGGGGTGGGTGGAAAGAGGGGATGTCCGATGAAGGATGGACGATGAACGATGAAGGATGAAATGAACGCCTAGATTCCATCCTCCATCGTCCATCTTTCATCGGTTGTTTGCATCTGCGTGACGCCGTTCCAGCCCTGGCTCTGGCCCTGGCCCTAGCCCTGTCTCTGGCCCTCGTGCGAACGTTGTTCGCACGCTCACTTGTTCACACGGGGACGCGGTTCCTTGACACTGCGAGGCGCCGGGCAAATCGTCCGCCCGTGCTGCTGGTCATCGATAACTACGATTCGTTCACCTATAACCTGGTCCAATACTTCGGGCAGTTGGGCGTGGAGCAGAAGGTGTACCGCAACGACCAGATCACGGTGGAGGAAGCCCTCGCGCTGAATCCCGACCGCGTGATGATCTCGCCCGGTCCGTGCTCCCCCGCCGAAGCCGGCGTGTCCTGCGACATGATCCGCGCCTTCGCCGGCAAGAAGCCGGTCCTCGGCGTCTGCCTCGGCCATCAGGCCATCGGCCACGTCTACGGCGGCAACGTCATCCGCGCCCCGCACCTGATGCACGGCAAGACCTCGCCGGTGTTCCACAATGATACCGACGTCTTCAAGGGCCTGCCCTCGCCTTTCGCGGCGACCCGCTATCACTCGCTCGTCGTCGAGCGCGCGACTTTCCCCGCCGCCCTCGAGGTGACGGCCTGGACCGAGGACGGCCTCGTCATGGGCCTGCGCCATCGCGAGCTCCCGATCTGGGGCGTCCAGTTCCATCCGGAATCCTTCGCCACCGAGCACGGCCTCCGGCTGCTGGGGAACTTCCTCAAGCTCTGAGCGATGTTCTGCCCCCGCTGCAATCACGAGGATACGAAGGTCCTGGAGACCCGCCTCGGGAAGGGCAACCATTCCATCCGCCGGCGCCGCGAGTGCCTGGCGTGCGACCATCGCTTCAGCACGATCGAGGAGATCGTCCGCGAAGGCATGGTCGTCGTGAAGCGCAACGGCGCCCGCGAGGAGTTCGACATCGGCAAGATCGCCTCGGGCGTCCGCAAGGCCACCGACAAGCGGCCCATCGAGGTCGAACGCATCAACCTGATGATCTCCGAGATCGTCGAGAACCTGCAGGCCAAGTTCGAGGACGAGGTGCCTTCCAGCGCCATCGGCGAGGAGATCATGGCCCGCCTGCAGGCGGTCGACCAGATCGCCTACGTCCGCTTCGCCAGCGTCTACCGCGAGTTCCGCGACATCGACGAGCTCGCCAAGGCCATCGACCAGCTCCGCAAGGGAGGGAAGACGAAGTGACCGCCGCGCTGCCCAAGTCCATCCGCCTCCGCACGCTCAACGCGCTGCTGGCCTCGATGGTGGGCACCGCGCCCCAGCTGCGCACGGACGTGGACGCGGTGCTCCGCGTCTTCGAAGCCGATGACGAGACCGATCCGCGGCTGGGCGCGCCGGACCTCGCCGCCGCGGCCGCCCAGATCTTCCGCCTGCTGTCGCCGGACCGCGTCCCGCCGTCCGTCGCCGTGCTCGACCATCGGGCCGAACCGTTCGACGCCCTCTGGGCCGGCGAACGCGTCGCCGCGGCCCTGGCCACGACCGGCGAAGCCGCCGACGTGCTCTTCTGGGTCGTCGGGCTGCAGGACCAGTATCTCGCCGGCACCCGCGCGCGTTCGCCGCGCTGGCGCGCCGCCTACGACGAAGCCGTCGACACCGTCCAGGGTCTCGTCGCCCGCCAGGCAGGGCGTCGCCGCGTGACGGTCGTCGTCCTCTGAACGATTTCCCATGAGCGCCCCGAAGACGCTGTTCCAGAAGATCGCCGACAAGGAGATCCCCGCGAAGCTCATCCACGAGGATGCGGTCTGCGTGGCTTTCCACGACATCGCCCCGCAGGCCCCCGCCCACGTGCTCGTCGTGCCCCGCAAGCCTATCCCGCGCGTCGCCGAGGCGTCCGCGGAGGATCAGGCGACCCTCGGGCACCTGCTGCTGGTGGCGGGCCAGCTGTCCCGGCAGCTGGGCCTGGCCAAGGGCTTCCGCATCGTGATCAACAACGGCCCCGACGGCGGCGAGACGGTCCCGCACCTCCACGTGCATCTGCTGGGTGGACGCGCCCTCGATTGGCCGCCAGGCTGAGGCCATGAGCGTGCCTGAACCCTGCCTCGTCCTCGACGGCTCCGCCCGCGCCGGCGTCCGGGTGGGGGTCGTCTCGGGCGGCCGCTGGGTGGGGCAGGGCGTCTCGCCCGACGGCGCCTTGGAGGGTCTCTTCGGGTGCGTCGAAGCCGCCTTGGCGGACGCCAAGCTTTCCTTGGCGGACATCCGTTCCTTCGCCCTCTGCGTCGGCCCCGGCTCGGTGCTGGGCATCCGCATCGCCGCGCTCGCGGTCCGCTCGTGGTCGGCGCTCGCCCCGCGGCCGGTCTTCGTCTGGGAATCCCTCGCCGCGCTGGCCCGCTCGGCCCTCGCCGCCGGCGAGCAGGGCCCGTTCCTCGTCGCCGTCGAGTCCCGGTTGAAGCGCTGGCACGCCCTCGAAGTCGCCGCCGATGGTTCGCTCGGTACGCCCTTCGAGGCCGAGGCCGCGCAGCTGAACGCTTCCGGCCGTCGCCTGTTCGCGTGCGGTGAGGTGGCCGCCGCGGCCTTGCCGGCGCACGTCCCCGTCCCGCCGCCTTGGTCCGCGTTACCGGCCTTGTTTTCCCGCCCCGGCTTCCTCCGCGAGGAGGCCCGGCCCGACGCCCTGAACGTCGCCCAGGATTTCGCGACCTGGTCCGGCGAACGCCACCGCGCCGACGCATGAGCACGTCCGCCGCCCGCGCCTGGGTCGAGATCGACCTGCCCGCCATCGACCGCAACGTCGGCCGCATCAAGCAGGCCTTGCCGCCGCACGTGCGTTACGTCGCCGTCGTGAAGGCCAACGCCTACGGCCACGGCATGCCCGAGGTCGCCACCCGCCTCCTGCAGGCCGGGGTCGACTGCTTCGCGGTCGCCAACGTCGCCGAGGCGGCGGTCCTGCGCGAGGTCGGCCATGACGCCGACATCCTGCTGCTCAGCCCGACGCTGCCGAGCGAGCTGGCTCGCGCCGTCGCGCTGGGGCTCGACATCACGCTGAATTCCCTCGCCGAGGCGCAGGCGCTCGCGGAGCTCGTCCGCGGTCGAGAGCGTCGCGCGAAGGTCCACGTGAAGGTCGACACGGGCATGGGCCGCGCGGGCGTCTGGCATGAGCAGGCCGCGGAGCTCTTCGCCTTCGTGCTCGCCGAACCCGGCCTCGAGTGGCGCGGGGTCTACACGCATTTCTCGGACGCCGACCACGACCAGGCCTTCACCGCCGCCCAGCGCGCGACCTTCCTCCGGCTGCTGGAGACGATCCCTGCTTCGGTCCGGGCAGGCTTGCTGATCCATGCCGACAACAGCGCCGGCCTCGAGAGCTTCTCCGCCGCCGCGCCGTTCAACGCCGTCCGCGTGGGGCTGATGCAATACGGACTGCCGCCCTCGGCGGGCTCCTTCCTGGCCAGCCTCCGCCCGGAGCCGGTGCTTTCCTTCCACGCCCGCGTGGTCCTCGTCAAGGACCTGCCCGCGGGTACTGCCGTCAGTTATAATCGCACCAAGGTGCTCTCCCGACCGACCCGCGTGGCCATCGTCGCCGTCGGTTACGGCGACGGCGTGCCCACCGCCGCCAGCAACCGCGGATCCTTCCTCGTCCGTGGGAAGCGCTGCCCCATCCTCGGGCGCGTGACCATGGATCAGACCATCGTCGACGTCACCGATGTCCCGGCCGTGGCCGTGGGCGACGTCGTCACGATCCTCGGCGCCCAAGGCGGCGACCGCATCACGGTCGCGGAGTTCTGCGCGTGGTGCGATTGCATCCCGTGGGAAGCCCTGTGCACGCTCACGCAGCGCGTCCGTCGCGTCTACCGGACCGACCGCACCTGACGATGGCCGCGCTCCTCCGCCTCGCGCTGTGCTGCGTCCTCGCGATCGTCGCGCGGGCCACCGACGACCCGGTCGCCGTCGCGATCGGCCATGCCAAGGCCCATCCGCAGGGCGACGTCCCGGCCAGCTTCGTGGCGGCGGATTACCGCGGCGACCTGCGCGACCTGCCGATCGGGGTCTTCGATTCGGGCGTCGGCGGGCTCACGGTCCTCGAGGCCCTCAAGGCCCATGACCGTCACGATAATCTCACCGGTAAGGAAGGCGCGGATGGCGTGCCCGATTTCGCCGGCGAGCGCTTCGTCTATTTCGGCGACCAGGCCAACATGCCCTACGGCAATTACTCCGCCGTCGGTCGCACGGATTTCCTCCGAGAGCTCATCCTGCGTGACGTCCTGTTCCTGCTCGGCCGGCGCTATGCCCACGGCCGGAAGCCGCCGGTGAAGGCCATCGTCATCGCCTGCAACACCGCCACTGCTTACGGACTCGAGGACATCCGCGCTGCCGTGAAGGCATGGGGTCTGCCGGTCATCGTGGTCGGCGTCGTCGAAGCCGGTGCGCAAGGCCTGGCCGAGTCCGCTGGAGGTGCGCAGGGCGGCGTGGCCGTGCTGGCCACCGTGGGCACTTGCGCCTCCAACGCTTATCCCAAGGCGCTCGCCAAGGTCACCGCCCGTCCCGTCCGCCAGCTGGGTTCGGCCACCCTCGCCGCCGCCATCGAAGGCGACCCTTCGGTCACGACGCCGATCCGCGATATCATCCGTGCCGATGTCGGCGGCTTCCTGAAGTCGGCCGCCGCGGACGGCGCCGCGCCGATCGACACCCTGATGCTGGGCTGCACCCATTATCCTTTGGTCGCCGACGAGATCGCCGCGGCCTTCGCCTATTGGCGCGAGCAGTCCGCCGCCGACGGACGTAAGCCTTACGCCGCCTTGGTCGCGAAGGAATTGAAGCAGGTGAACCCCGCCGCGTGGACGGCCGAAGCGCTCTGGCGCTCCTTGCAGGGCGCCAGGATGATGGCGGTGACGTCGTCTTCGGCCGGCGATCAGTTCTATCTCTCCGTCCCGAATCCGGCCTGGCCGGGCGTCGGCCTCGCCGCCGACGGCTCGCTGAGCTACGAGTATAAATACGGACGTCAGCCTAATCAGGTCGGCAGGCAGGACACGCTCAACGTGCCTATGACGCCGGAGAAGCTTCCCGGCGCGACCGCGAACCTTGTCCGCGAGAAGCTCCCGCTGACCTGGCGTAGCCTGCGGGCGGCCCGCTGAAGCCTTTCGCCTCAGGGCCGATCAGCGGACTCTCGGCGGAGGGCGACGAAGGTCGCGATTGCCAGGCCCGCCAGGGAAAGTCCGGCGGACAGGAGCTGGGGCTCCGCCATGACCGTCTGGTAGACGTGCGGGAGCAGCGTCGCGAGCCCGGTGCCGACCGAGGTACGGTCCAGCGGATGACGCGGGGCGAGGAGCATGCCGGTGCTCCAGAGCAGGGCCGGGACCATGCTCCAGGGCGCGTCCGGAGCGGTGAGCCATGGCCGCCAATCCAGGAAGACCTCGGCCGTCATCACCAGGCAGACGAAGCACACGAGGCCGAGGATAAGCTTCTCCGCCAGGTGCTGCGGTCGGTCCGCGTCGGCCAGCAGGGCGTCGTTGCGCGTGGCCACGTGGCGACCATAGACCGTCGCTCCCAGCGCGATGAAGACCACCAGATAGACGATGGTCTCCATGCGCGGGTGCGGGGTCGCGTACGCCGACCGTCGGTCAGGACTTGAAGCCGAAATACTGGCTGGCGTTGCCGTAGCAGACGTCGGCGATCAGGCGCTCGTTCCAGTCCTTGCGGTCCGGGATGCGGCCCGACTCGACGTCCTGGCCGACCAGGTCGCACAGGATGCGGCGGAAGTATTCGTGGCGCGGGTAGGACAGGAAGGAGCGCGAGTCGGTGATCATCCCGATGAAACGGCTGAGCAGGCCGAGGTCGGACAGCGCGTTCATCTGGTCGCGCATGCCGCGTTCCTGGTCGAGGAACCACCAGCCCGAGCCATACTGGATCTTGCCCGGCGTGACGCCGTCCTGGAACGAGCCCGGGAGGCACGCGAAGAGGGCGGTGTCGGCGGGGTTGAGATTGTAGAGGATCGTCTTCCCGAGGGCGTTCTCGCCCGAGAGCGTGCCGAACCAGCGGATGAGGCCCGGGCCCTGGCGGAAGTCGCCGATCGTGTCGCAGCCGGCGTCGGAGCCGAGGCGCTTGAGCAGGCCGAGGTTCGGGTCGCGGACCGCGCCGAGGTGGAGCTGGGTGGCCCAGCCCTTGGCGTGGTTGAGTCGGCCGACGTGCAGCATGATGAAGGCCGTGAACTTCTCGGCTTCCTCGAGCGTGGCGGCCTTGCCGGCGATGGCGTGCTCCCAGATGGCCTTGGCTTCGGCTTCGGTGCAGGCGGCGTCCGGCAGGTAATCGAGACCGTGGTCGGAGGCGCGGCAGCCCGCGGCGGCGAAGTCGTCGTGGCGCTGGTTCAGGCCGGCGATCAGGCCGGCGAAGGTGTCGGCGCCCTTGCCGGTCGCGGCGGCGAGGCGCTTGGCCCAGGCCTGCACGCGCTCGGGGGTGCGGACCTTGAGGCACGCGTCGGGGCGGTAGGTCGGGACGACCTTGGTCGCGAAGCCGGACTTCGCGATCTGGTGGTGCAGGTCGAGCGAATCGGCCGGGTCATCGGTAGTGCCGACGACGCGGACCTTCATCAGCTTCAGGATGCCGCGGGCCGTCAGGTCGCCGTGCTTCAGCTGGCGGTTGGCCTCGTCCCAGATCTTCTGGGCCGTGGCGCCTTCGAGGACGTCCTGGATGCCGAAGTGGCGGCGCAGCTCGAGGTGCGTCCAGTGGAAGAGCGGATTGCGGAGCGTGGACGGGACCGTCTCGGCCCAGGCCTGGAACTTCTCGCGGGAGGTGGACCTGTCGCCCGTGATCAGGTCCTCGCTGACGCCGTTGGCGCGCATCGCGCGCCACTTGTAGTGGTCGCCCGCCAGCCAGATGGCCGTCAGGTCCTCGAAGCGCCGGTCGTCGGCGATGTCCTTCGGGCTGAGGTGGCAGTGGTAGTCGACGATCGGCTGGTCCTTCGCCACGCCGTGGTACAGCTTCTGGGCCGTGCCGGTCGAGAGGATGAAGTGTTCGTCCATGAAGGCCATCGTCGTGGGTCTCGTTCAGATGGACATCGCGGCGAAGCCGCCGTCGACGACGATCTCGGCGCCGGTCACGAAGCTGCCGGCGTCGGACGCGAGCAGGAGGGAGGCGCCGATGAGTTCCTTGGCCTCGCCGAAGCGGTTCATCGGGGTCTTGCCCAGGATCATCGCCACGCGCTCGGGGGTGAGCACCTTGCGGTTCTGCTCGGCCGGGAAGAAGCCCGGGACGAGCGTGTTGACGCGCACGCCCTTCGGCGCCCATTCGCGGGCGAGGTTCTTGGAGAGGTTGTGCACCGCGGCCTTGGAGGCCGAATAGGTGAACACGCGGGAGAGCGGCAGGATGCCGGATTCCGAGCCGAGGTTGATGATCGAGCCGGAGCCGGCCTTGACCATCGCCTCGCCGAAGACCTGGCAGCCGAACACGACGCCCTTGACGTTCACCGTGAGGATCTTGTCGAGCTGGGCTTCGTCGATGTCGAAGAAGGGCGTGGGCGAGTTGACGCCGGCGCCGTTGACGAGGACGTCGACCTTGCCGTGCTTCGCGAGGATGCCGTCGCGGAGCTGGATCAGGTCGGCCTTGTTGGTGGCTTCGCAGGAGAGGAACTCGCCGGAGCCGCCGGCGGACTTGATCTTGGCGAGGCGCGCGTCGGCCTTGGCAGGGTCGCGACCGACGAGGATCACGTGGGCGCCGGCGGAGGCGAAGCCTTCGGCCATGGCGCCGCAGAGTTCGCCCGTGCCGCCGATGACGACGGCGACGCGGCCTTTGAGGGAGAAGAGATCGAGGGAGGACATGGGGCTAGAGTATGGAGTTTGGAGTATCGAGTATAGGGGGAGGGGAGGGCTTAGCGGACGACGCGGGCGCCGCCGCCGGAGAGCTGCTTCTCGACTTCCTTGCGGGTGACCATCGACGTGTCGCCGGGGGTCGTGGACGCGAGCGCGCCGTGGGCGGCGCCGTAGTTCACGGCCTTCTGGGCGTCGTTGTGCTCGAGGAAGCCGAAGATCAGGCCCGAGGCGAAGCTGTCGCCGCCGCCGACGCGGTCGAGGATCTCGAGCTCGGGGAACGGGATGCTGTCGTGGAACTTGCCGTCGTGCCAGCAGATGGCGCTCCAGTCGTTCTTGGTGGCGGTGATCACGCGGCGGAGCGTGGTCGCGGCGACCTTGAAGTTCGGGAACTGCTTCACGGCCTCGCCGATCATGTCCTTGAAGGCCTGGGCCTCGATGTGGGAGATGTTGTGGTCGACGCCCTTGACCTCGAAGCCGAGGGAGGCGGTGAAGTCCTCCTCGTTGCCGATCATCACGTCGACATACTTGGCGATCTCACGGTTCACTTCCTGGGCCTTCTTCAGGCCGCCGATGGTCTTCCAGAGGGAAGGGCGGTAGTTCAGGTCGTAGGAGACGACGGTGCCGTGCTTCTTGGCGGCCTTGACGGCCTCGATGGTGGCCTGCGCGGTGGTCTCGGAGAGGGCCGCGAAGATGCCGCCCGTGTGGAGCCAGCGGACGCCGAGCTTGCCGAAGAGGTGCTCCCAGTCGAAGTCGCCCGGCTTGATCTGCGAGGCCGCGGTGTTGCCGCGGTCCGGGACGCCGACGGCGCCGCGGATGCCGAAGCCGCGCTCGGTGAAGTTGAGGCCGTTGCGGACCGTGCGGCCGATGCCGTCGTCCTCGCGCCACTTGATGAAGTCGGTGTTCACGCCGCCCTGCATCACGAAGTCCTCGAGCAGGCGGCCGACCTCGTTGTCGACGAACGCCGTGCAGACGGAGGTGCGCAGGCCGAAGCACTTGCGGAGGCCGCGGGCGACGTTGTATTCGCCGCCGCCTTCCCAGACCTGGAACTGGCGCGTGGTGCGCACGCGGCCTTCGCCCGGGTCGAGGCGGAGCATGATTTCACCGAGGGAGACTTGGTCGAAGGCGCATTCCTTCGCCGACTTGATCTGGAGAGCCATGGTAGGAGGAGTTATGGTTTGGAAGTGGGTGCGCTCAGCCCGTGGGCAGGGCGGCGAGGTCGAACGGCTGATGGCCGATATGGGAAGCGATCTCGTTGAAGGCTTCGACTTCGGCCTTGGAGAAGAGGAGGCCGCCGGCCTTGGCGCTGCGCGCGGCGAAGTTCGCCTCGAGCTGGCCGGGGAGCATGCACTTCTCGTTGCCGTGGCCGAGGACGTCGTCGATGACGGCCTTCACGTTCTGGCCTTGGTTACGGCCCTTGGCGAACACGCCGGAGCTCATGGCCTCGGGGTGGATCACCTGGAAGAAGAAGGCGCAGGCCTGCTTCTCGCCGGGGACGTGGGTGCGGCTGCGGATGGTCGGGAGCGAGCCGCCGATGTAGCCGGCGACGAGCTCGTTGATGAGCGAGAGACCGTAGCCCTTGTGCGCGCCGAAGGGGATGAGCGAGACGGCTTCGTTCGGATCGAGGGTGACCTTGCCGTCCTTGTCCACGGCGGCGTCAGGCGGGAGCATCTTGCCTTCGCGCTTGAGCACCTGGACGCGGCCCATGGCGATGACGGAGGTGGCCCAGTCGATCACGATCGGGAAGCCGAGCTCCTTGGTCGTCGGGAAACCCCACGAGTGCGGGTTGGTGCCGAGCGTCGGGAACTTGCCCTGGAAGGGGACGACTTCCGCGAGCGTGGCGGTGCAGTTCGTGTAGGCGATGTAGCCACGCTTGGCGGCTTCCATCACGTAGCCGCCGCCCCAGAGGTAGTGGAAGGCGTTGTCGACGGAGACCGTGCCCACGCCGTATTTGTCGGCGAGCTCGATGCAGCGCTCGATGGCGTCGACGGCGACGGCCTGGCCGAGCTTCTGGTGGGCGTCCCAGACTTCCGCGGCCTCGAAGCGCGAGGCCTTCTTGGTGACGGCGGCGTTGGGCGTGCAGCCCGGGACCTTGGCGCCGGAGCCGAACAGCTCGTCGAGGTGGAGGGCCTTCAGCGCGTTGTGCGTGCGGATGCCGTGGTGCGTGGCCATGCTGGCCATCTGGGCGGCCTGCGCGGATTCCTTGGCGCCGAAGCCGCGCCTGACGTAGGCGGCGGTGACGAGCGCCTCGTGGGCGGCGCGGGGGACGACGTAGAAGGTTTCGGACATAGGGAGGGGAGGGTGGGGATTAGAAATGCTTCTTGAAGGGGACCTCGGGGTTCTTGACGCCTTCGGGCTTCTCGCCGCGGAAGCCCGCGATGAGATTGTGGACGGCGGTCGAGGCCTGGCGGACGACGCTCTCGTTGGTGCGCGAGGCGATGTGCGGCGTGATGATCGAGTTAGGCAGGTTGGTCAGCGGGTGGTCGGCGGCCGGCGGCTCGAAATCGAGGACGTCGGAAGCGTAGCCGCGGAGGGCGCCGCTCTTGAGGGCGGCCGCCACGTCGGCGCTGTTGACCACTTCGCCGCGGGCGCAGTTCACGATCAGGGCGCCGGGCTTCATCAGGGCGAGGGTGCGGGCGCAGATGAGGTTCTGGGTCTCGGGCTTGAGGTCGGTGTGCAGCGAGACGTAGTCGGAGATCTTCAGGAGGTCTTCGACGGTGTCCATGCGGCGGATGCCGTATTGCTTGGCGAAGGCCTCGTCCCAGTGGCGGCCGTGGCCGGCCAGCTCGATGCCGAAGGCCTTGGCGCGGACGGCGACTTCCTTGCCGATGCGGCCCAGACCGACGATGCCCATGGTCTTGCCGAGGAGCTCGAAGCCCGTCTTGCGCTTCCAGCCGCCGGCGCGGGTGGAGTCCGTGTGGAAGAGGAAGTTGCGCTCGAGGGCGAGGAGGAGCAGGAAGGCGTGCTCGGCGACGGTGGTGTGGTTGACGCCGGGGGTGAAGAGGACCGGGATGCCCTTGGCGGTCGCCGTCTTGAGGTCGATCTTGTCGACGCCGATGCCGTACTTGCTGATGACCTTGAGGCGGGGCAGGGCCTTCTCGAGTACCTTGGCCGTGATCGCGTCGTCGCCGCAGATGTAGCCGTCGAAATCGCCCATCAGCGCGAGCGTGTCGGCCTCGTTGAGCGGTCCGCGCGCGGTGACGATCTCCCAGCCGGTTTCCTTCAGCAGCCGGTGGTGGTCGCCCGGGGTGTCTTGGAAGGAGGTGGTCGTGATCAGGACGCGCGGCTTCGACATGGGAATATTCACGCCCAAGGTGGCTTTAGGGCGGGTTTCCGTCAACAGGAGTTCTGGGGTGGACTTACCTCAAAAACGGCGTTTGTTAGGCCCACCCCGAATTTATGTCGACCCCTGCCTCAAACACCGGAGCCCCCTCGCACCGATGGGTCATTCTGGCCCTCCTTTTCTTCGCCACGACGATCAATTATATCGACCGTCAGATCCTGGCCCTGCTCAAGCCGATGCTCGATGCGGAGCTCGGTTGGACGAACGAGCAGTATGGCTATGTGAATTCGGCTTTCCAGGCCGCCTACGCCTTCGGTCTGGTCGGCTTCGGCTGGTTCATCGACCGCTTCGGCGTGAAGATCGGCTACGCCGTGTCGATCTTCGCCTGGTCGGCCGCCGCCGCCGCCCACGCGATGGTCGGTTCGGTCTCCGGCTTCCGCTGGGCGCGCGTCGCCCTTGGCGTCGGTGAAGGCGGCAACTTCCCGGCGGCCATCAAGACCGTCGCCCAATGGTTCCCCCGCTCGGAGCGGGCTTTCGCCAACGCGCTCTTCAATTCCGGCACCAACATCGGCGCCCTCATCGCTCCCGCGGTCATCCCGCTCATGGCCCTCAATTACGGCTGGCGCTCGACCTTCGTCGTCGCCGGCCTCCTCGGCGTCGTCTGGATCTTCTTCTGGATCCCGCTGTTCAAGGAAGCCCCCAAGCTCCAGGACGAGGAGATCACCTCCGACCGCAAGGTGCCTTGGCTGAGCCTGCTGGGCAAGCGACAGGCCTGGGCCTACATGGTGGCCAAGTTCCTGACCGACCCGGTCTGGTGGTTCTACCTGATCTGGCTGCCTGACTACTTCAAGCGCGAGCAGCACCTCGACCTCAAGGCCTCGGCCCTCCCGCTCGTCACGCTCTACGGCATCGTCACCGTCCTCAGCATCTTCGCCGGCTGGCTCGTCAAGCGCCTCGCCGAGAGCGGCCACGACATCGTCAAGGTGCGCAAGGTCTCGATGCTCATCTTCGCCCTCTGCTCGCTGCCGATCTTCTTCGTTCGCGGCCTCGGCATGTGGGAGGCGGTGCTGCTCATCGCCTTCGCCGCCTCGGCCCACCAGGCGTGGTCGGCCAGCCTTTACGCGACGATCTCGGACACCTTCCCGAAGGAGGCCGTGGCTTCCGTCTCGGGGCTCGGCGGCTTCGTCGGCTCCATCGGCGGCATGATCTTCCCGATCGTGGCCGGCCGCATCCTCGACAGCAACGCCAACGGCTACGCGGTGCTCTTCGGCTTCTGCGCCTTCGCCTACGTGGTGGCCTTCGCCATCCACCACCTGCTGGTGCCGAAGCTAGAGATGGCCGAGGTCTGAGCCTCGCCACCAAGGCAAAAGAGAAGGGCCCCGTGACGGGGCCCTTTCTGTTGGTGCGTAGGGCGGCGTTCAGCCCGCGACGACGATGTTCACCAGCTTGCCCGGGACGACGATCTCCTTCACGACGGGCTTGCCGTCGGTGAACTTGGTCACGTCGGCGTGGGCCTTGGCGAGGGCGAGCAGGGCGTCCTTGGAGAGGTCCTTGGCGACCTTGGCGGTGGCGCGGACCTTGCCGTTGACCTGGAAGATGACCTCGACGGTCGTCTCGACGAGCTTCGCGGCGTCGAACTTGGGCCAGCCGGCGGCGGTGACGCTTTCCTGGTGACCAAGGCGCTGCCAGATCTCCTCGCACACGTGCGGGGCGAACGGGGCGGCGAGGCGCACGAAGTCCTCGACGGTCGCGCGGCGCAGGGCCGGCGACTTCTCGGCGACGTTCATGAGGATCATCATCTGCGAGATGGCGGTGTTGAACTGCAGGGTCTCGATGTCCTTCTCGACCTTCTGGATGGTGCGATGGAGCTCGCGGACGAGTTCTTCGGACTCGACGCCGTCGGCGCTGAGCTTGGCGGAAGCGCCGCCGGTGTTCTCATCGACGGCCAGGCGCCAGAGGCGCTTCAGGAAACGGGTGATGCCGATGATGCCGTCGGAGTTCCAGGGCTTGGAGGCCTCGAGCGGTCCGAGGAACATCAGGTACATGCGCAGGGCGTCGGCGCCGTGGTCCTTGACGATGGCGTCAGGGTTCACGACGTTGCCGCGGCTCTTGGACATCTTCTCGCCGTCTTCGCCCATGATCAGGCCTTGGTGGAAGAGCTTCTTGAAGGGCTCGGCGGTCGGAAGGACGCCGATCTCGTGGAGGAAGCGGTGCCAGAAACGGGCATACAGCAGGTGGAGCACGGCGTGCTCGGCGCCGCCGATGTAGAAGTCGGGGCAGCCCCAGTATGCCAGGTCCGCCTTGGACGCGAGGGCCTCGGCGTTCTTGGGGTCGATGTAGCGGAGG
>VHCL01000035.1 GCA_016871725.1 Verrucomicrobiota bacterium
ATCCCTAACCCTACCCCTGTGGAGCTGAGGCGGGCTTCGCCCGCCTCAGCTCCACTTGAGCTTGCTCCGCAGGACGTCGAAATGGGTGAGCGATTTCGGACGCAGGAGGGCGAGCTGGACCTTGGCGGTGCGGATGACGAGCGGGAGGCGGCGCTGGGCTTCGAGGGTCTCGCGGCCGTCGACCGAGAGGCCGAGCAGGGCGCTGTCCTCGCTGCGGATCTCGAGTTCGGTCTCGCCGTCGAAGATCACCGAGCGGTTCGAGAGCGTGTGGGCGCAGATCGGCGTCAGCACGAGCACGGAGGCGGCGGGGTCGACGAGCGGGCCGCCGGCGGCGAGGTTATAGGCCGAGGTGCCGGTCGGGGAGGCGAGGATGAGTCCGTCCGCGCGGTATTCGTTCACGCGGGAGCCGTCGGCGAGCACGGCGAAGCGGCCCATGCGGAAGACGTCGCGGGTCTTGATGACGAGGTCGTTGAGCGCCAACGCGAAGCTGCCGTCGGCGAAGCGGATCTCGAGGAGGGCCCGCTTCTCGACGCGGAAGTCGCCGGCGAGGATCGACTGCAACGAGGCCCCGACGTCGTCTCCCGGGTACGCGGCGAGGAAGCCGAGCTTGCCTCGGTTGATGCCGAAGAGGGGCACGCCTTCGAGCGCGGCGGCCTCGGCGACGCCGAGGAAGGTGCCGTCGCCGCCGACCACGCCGCACGCATCGGCGCCTTGCAGGGCTTCGCGGCTGACCGGCCAGCCTTCGGCGACCTTGAGGGTCACGCCGGCTTTCTGGGCGGCTTCCTGGACCGAACGCACGATATCATCCACCCCGGGCTTGGTGCGGTTGACGACGAGCGTGAGGCGGCGGATGGCCATGAATGACGACTAGGCGTCCGCCGGGGAAGGGCAAGGACAAGCCGGCCAACCGCCCGGATAAACCCTTATTTCGTGGCCTTTTCCGGCTTCGGCGTGAGGAAAGCCATCCGGTAGGTGAGGCTGACCTCGAAGCGCTTGCCGCCGAGGGCGACGACGTTGACGGGGCCCGCGAGGCCGCTGAGTTCGAGCGTCCACTGGCCTTCGGGCAGGTGTTTCTTGGCTTCCTCGAAGTCGGCCTTGATCAAGCCGAGCAATTCGTCCCGGAACTCCTCGGGGTCGTTGAGCCGGTATTCGGGCGTCCCCACCGTCTGCCGCTCGTCCTCGCTCTTCGCCTTCACGAGGCCCTCGGCCTTGGTACGCAAGGTGGCGACGCCCTTCGCGCCTTTGTCGGCTTCGGTCAGGAGTTCCCAGCGGGCGTTCGCCACGTAAGTCACGTCACCTTGCTCGGCTTCGTCGTCGCCGAAGAGCTTGCTGCCGCCGGCGGGACGCGAGACGTAGGACTTGCTCTCCGGGCGGGCGAACTCGGCGGAGATTTCGCGCAGCTCCCAGCCGGGCTGGTCGGCGAAGCGCTTCTCGAGTTCCTTGCGGATGGTTTCGATCCGTTCGTCGACCCCGGCGGCGGCCTTGCCTTTGATCGTGACCGAGAAAGGCACCATGATCTTTCCCGCCTCGACCTGCAGGCGGACGTGATGCTTGGGGCTGGGATTGCCGCTTTGCGCGGCGAGGGTCAGCGGGAGCAGCAGGAGGAGGGCGAGGAGGCGCATGGGAGGGTATGAAGTCAGGATGGACGATGAGCGATGGATGATAAAGCACGGAGACAAGGGAAGGGATTGATAAGACTAATAGGGATAGGGGTAGGGGTTGGGGCAGGAAAGACGATCGATGACAGATGACAGAGGGCTGAATCGATGGCAGATCGCGGAGGGCTGAATGGAGGGCTGAATGGATTATGCCCGCCACCCGGGGCTGCCACCTGCCACCCGAAGTGGATGACGACTGAATCGATGACGGATGACAGATGACTGAGTCGATTAATCCCGTACCCGAACCTGAACCTGAATACCCGTACTTGGCTCCTGAGGGCCGAGACCTGAGACCTGAAAATGGGACCCCAGCCAATCATCCGGTCTCCCTTTGAGCGCCTGTGTTCCCAACCGCCAACCGCTAACCGCCAATACCTAACCAGGGCCAGTCTTGCCTGGCCCTGTCCCTGGCTCTAACCCTAGCCCTGATCTCTCTTACGCCACGCTCGCCAAGGCCTCGGCGACCTTGGAGACGTCGGTGCCGCCGCCCATCGCGGCGTCGGGCTTGCCGCCGCCCTTGCCGCCCAGCTTGCCGCAGGCGTCGGTGACGATCTTGCCGGCGGCCTTGCCCGCCTTGACGGCGTCGGCGCCGCAGTTGGCGACGAGGGAGACCTTGTCGCCGAAGACGGCGGCGAGGACGACGACGGCCGAAGGGCCGACCTTGCCGGCCACCTTGGCGCCGAGGTCGCGGAGGTCGTTGGGGGTCTCGGCGCTGACCTGGGCGACGACATACTTCAGGCCCGCGCGGTCGCTGGCCTTGGCCGCGAGGGCGTCGGCGAGCTGCGAGGATTCCTTGTCGCGGTAGACCTTGAGCTTCTTCTCGAGCGCGGCGGACTGCTCCATGATCTGCTCGAGGCGCTTGGCGAGGTCGGCGACCGGCGTGTTGGTCGCGGTCGCGAGCGACTTCAGCAGCTCGGCGTCGGCCTTGGCGCGTTCGTAGGAGGCGAGGCCGGCGACGGCTTCGATGCGGCGGACGCCGGCGGCGATGGCGTTCTCGCCGACGATGCGGAAGAGGCCGATCTCGCCGGTGCGGCGCACGTGCGTGCCGGCGCAGAGTTCCATCGACCAGCCGTCGAGCGAGCCGTCCTTGCCGCCGACCTGCACGACGCGCACGGCGTCGCCGTACTTGTCGCCGAAGAACTGCATGATGTCGGGACGGCCCTTGACGGAAGCGTAGGCGACCTCGCCCCAGGTCACGGCGTCGTCGGCGAGGATGCGCTCGTTGACGAGGCGTTCGATGTCGGCGAGCTGGCCCGGCGTGAGGGCCTGGCCGTTGAAGTCGAAGGTCAGCTTGGTCGGGTCGACCGCGGAGCCCTTCTGCGAGGCCTCCTTGGAGACGACCTCATGGAGCGCCCAGTGCAGGATGTGCGTGACCGTGTGGTGGCGCTGGATGGCGTCGCGGCGGGCGCGGTCGACGGCGATCTCGACGGTGGCGCCGGCTTCCGGGGCGTCTTCGCCTTCGAGGAAGTGCAGCCAGGTCTGGCCGGACTTCTGGGTGTCGGTGACGCGCCACTGGCGGCCGCCGAGGGTGATGAGCGCGGAGTCGCCGACCTGGCCGCCCATCTCGGCGTAGCAGGGGGACCGGTCGAGGATGACGGCCGAGCGGTCCTTGATCTTCGCGACCTGGGCGACCTTGGCCGACGTGGCGAGGGCGTCGTAGCCGACGAAGGCCGTCGGGTGGTCGGAGCCGATGTCGGAAAGGGTGATGATCTCCTTCTTCTGGGCGGCGCGGGCGCGGGCGCGCTGTTCTTCCATCAGCTTCTCGAAGCCGGGGCCGTCGACGGTCAGGCCGCGCTCGCGGGCCATGAGCTGCGTGAGATCGAGCGGGAAGCCCTGCTCGTCGTAGAGGCGGAAGGCGATGGCTCCGGAGATGACGCCGCCGGCCTTGAGCTTGCCGGCTTCTTCCTCGAAGAGGGCGATGCCCTTGTCGAGGGTACGGTTGAAGGACTCCTCCTCGATGCGGATCACGTCGGCCACGACGGCGCGGCGGGCGCGGATCTCCGGGAAGACGTCGCCCATCGTGTCGGCGAGCACGCCGACCAGCTGGTGGAAGAAGCCGTTCTTCAGGCCGAGCGTGCGGCCGTAGCGGACCGCGCGGCGCAGGATGCGGCGGAGGACGTAGTTACGGTCGGAGTTGCCGGGCTGGATGCCGTCGGCGATCGCGAACGACAGCGTGCGGATGTGGTCGGCGATGACGCGGAAGGCCACGTCGTCCTTCTCCTGCTGGGTGTCGCCGGTGGAGCCGGCGGCGGGGAGGGTGGAGCCGTATTTCTTGCCGGAGAGCTCCTCGAGGCGGCGGAAGAGCGGGCTGAAGACGTCGCTCTCGTAGTTGGAGATGATGCCGGAGAAGTCCTTGAAGTTCTTCGTGCACTGCATGATCCCGCTGACGCGTTCGAAGCCCATGCCCGTGTCGACGTGGCGGGCCGGGAGCGGGCTGAAGGTGCCGTCCGGGTTGGCGTTGAACTGGATGAAGACCAGGTTCCAGATCTCCATGCAGCGGGCGTCGCTGCCGTTGACGAGCGTACCCTTCGTGTCGCCGGCGGGGGTCAGGTCGACGTGGAGTTCGGTGCAAGGACCGCAGGGGCCGGTCTCGCCCATCATCCAGAAGTTGTCCTTCTTGTTGCCGTTGACGATGTGGATGGCCGGGTCGAGGCCGGCGGCGCGGAACTTCTCGGCCCAGACGTCCCAGGCTTCCTGGTCGAACTCGGAGGGGTCGCCCTTGGACTTGTCCGGCTTGTAGACGGTGGCGTAGAGACGGTGCTTGGGGAACTTCCAGACCTCGGTGATGAGCTCCCAGGCGAAGTCGATGGCCTCGCGCTTGAAGTAGTCGCCGAAGGACCAGTTGCCCAGCATCTCGAAGAACGTGTGGTGGTAGGTGTCGAGGCCGACGTCCTCGAGGTCGTTGTGCTTGCCGCCCGCGCGGATGCACTTCTGGGTGTCGGCGGCGCGGCCCGGGACGTACGGGCACTTCGTCTGGCCGAGGAAGATCGGGACGAACTGGTTCATCCCGGCGTTGGTGAAGAGCAGGTTGGGGGAGTCCGGCATCAGGCTCGACGACTGGACGATCGAGTGCTGCTTCGATTTGAAGAAATCGAGGAAGGATTGGCGGACTTGGGCGGAGGTCATGGGACGATAAAGGGGTCGGTGGGAAAGGGTCTTTTTAAGCCTCTGTGAGGGGAAAAGGGAAGGGAAATGAAAGGTGGAAGCGGTTGGCGGTAGGCGGTTGGCGGATGGGAGATGCCAACGAGCCAATGGAGACCGGAAAGGTTGCGGCGGCCTAAGAACCCCAGCCAATCATCCGGTCTCCGGTTTCCCTCATTTTTAGCCGCTATTCGCCAACCGCTATCCGCTAAGACCTATCTTGGGTGGCAGCCCCGGGTGTCGGGACTTATCCATTCAGCCCTCTATTCAGTCCTCAACGCAGTCCTCCATGCTGTCCTCCGTTGGCGCATCGTCCCTCTGTCATCGATTCAGTCCTCTCCGCCCGCTTAGCGGCCGTTCATTCTCCCGCCGCCATCAGTTCGCGGTGCAGCTGGAAGAGCGCGTGGGCGCTGTCGGCGTAGAAGACGCCGAGGCGCTCGATGAGCTTGCTGTCGTGCCAGGAGACCACGTTGGCCTTGAAGGTGAGGCGGGCTTCGCCGAGGCCCTCGGGCTTGCGCGCGGAAAGTTCCTGGGAGAAGTGCAGCGTCGAGGGGAGCTTCTTCGCGTATTTCTTCTGGTCGGAAAGGAAGGCCGCGATCGCGCCGAGCTGCGACTGCCCGTCCAAGGTGAGCGACACCGTGGCCTCGCCAGGCACGTCGCCTTCGCGCGGCTGGTAGAAGGCCCGGACGAGCGCGGTCGAGCCTTTGAGCGTCACGCGGGCGTTGAAGTCGTCGAGGGCGGTCAGGCGGTAGGCCGCTTCATGAGCCTTGAGTTGCTCGGCGACGGCCTTCCAGAGGGCGGGTCTCATGTCCCCCAATCTTGAAGAACCTCGGCCGGAGGCAAGCGGTGCGGGCTTCCGGCGGGCGGTAATTGTTCACAGCCGCCCAAAGGAAAGGGCGTGCCGGATGGCACGCCCTCGGGGGAAGGATCGCGGCGGCGACTTACTTCTTCTTCGCCGGCTCGGCCTTGGCCGGCGCACCGAGCGGGTGTTCCTTGAGGACTTCCTCGACGGTGAACATGGCGTTGTTCTTGCCCTTGATCGCTTCGCGCACCTTCTTCACCTGGGCCGGCTTGACGGCCGGGTAGTTGTTGCCGAAGGACTGGCGGACGTAGGTGATCACCGCGGCGACTTCCTCGTCGTTGAGGAGCTGGCCGAGGCCGGTCATCACGGGCTGGCCCGTGGTCATGTCGCCGTACGTCTTGCCGTCGATCATCTGCGGGCCGTAGAGGCCGTTGAGGACGATCTTGATGACGCGGTCGGGGTCGCCTTCGAGCCAGCCGTTGGCCGGATAGCCGGGGGTGCGGCCGAGGGGCGGGTAGGCGCCGCGCGTGGGTTTGCCGGGCTCCTTGGGCATCTCGGCGCCACGGCCGTCGGCTTGGTGGCAGGTCGAGCAATGGGCTTCGCGGAAGTAGACTTCCTTGCCCTTGTCGTAGAGGCGCTTGTCTTCCTTGGAGAGCTTCTTGTCGCTCGGGCCGTAGGAGGCTTCCTTCTGGTCGGCGTAGTCCTTGAGGTTCACCTTGCCCTTGCCCTCGGGGAGCGACTCGAGCTGCTTCATCGTCTGACGCAGGCAGTAGGCGACGTAGTAGTCCTTGGCGCCCTTGAGGGTCGCGGCGGCGGCGATGGCGCGCTCGGTGTCCTGGCCGCGGAAGAAGCTCAGGCCGCGGACGCCTTCGAGCTGGACGCGCGGGTGGGCGTCCTTCACGGCGTCCTCCATGATCGCGAGGGCGTTCGGCAGGCGGTCGCGCTGGTAGATGGCGACGCGGACGGCTTGGGCGCGGGCGCGGGGCTCGGGCGACTTCAGCAGGAGGCCGAGGAGCTCCGGGTTCACGACGTTGTGCCACTGGTGGACCCAGAGAGCCTCGAGGAGGTGGTGGGCGTCCTCGGCCTTGTTCGGGTCGAACTGCTTGGCCCACTTCTGGGTCGCGGCGATGACCTTGGCGGTGTCGTGCTTGTGCAGCTCGATCTTGGCGCGCTGGCGGACGTTGTCCTCATGCTCGGTCAGGAGCGCGAGGAGGTTCTCCACGGACTCGCCGTCGATCTTCTTCGGCGTGAGCAGCGGGCGGGACGGGTAGGTCAGGCGGTAGAGGCGGCCGTGCTGGTGGTCGCGGTTCGGGTCGCGCAGGTGGTGCTGGAGGTGGCCGATGAGCATCTGCGACCAGTCCATGACGTAGAGCGAGCCGTCGGGGGCGACGGCCACGCCGGAGGGGCGGAAGTTGCCGGCCTTCTCCTTGTCGGTCTCGACGAGGTTCGGCAGGAGGGTCTCGCCCTTCAGGCCGGCGCCGTCCTCGGTGATCTTCGCGCGGAAGATGCCCTGGATGGTGATCACGTTGGTGTTGAGGAAGTCGCCCTGCCAGTCGTCGGGGAAGTGACGGCTGCTGAGGATCGCGGTGCCGGGGCAGGGGCGGGACGGACGGTTCCAGAACTGCTTGAAGCCAGGATGGGCGCCGGTGTCCAGATGGCTCGAGAAGCCCGGGCCGAAGTAGTTGGCGTTGCCGGTGGCGTCGGTGATGATGTCGTTGCCCCAGTAGTCGAAGACGCGGCCGTGCGGGTTGGCGAAGTTATAAGGCACGTGGCGGGTCAGCTTGTTGGTCTGGGGTTCGAAGCGGTAGATGGCGCCGTTGGTGTTGCGCAGCACGCCGTTGAAGGTCTCGACCTGGGTGCGGTGGAACACGCCGTCGGAGAGGTAGATCGCGCCTCCCGGTTCGTAGCAGATGGAGTTCGTCTCGTGGTGCGAGTCGGCGGCGTCCATGCCGGTGAGCAGGCGCTCCTTCCAGTCGGCCTTGCCGTCGCCGTCGGTGTCGCGGACGTACCAGATGTCCGGCGACTGGATGAGGATGACGCCGTCCTTGTAGAACTGGAAGCCGGTCGGGCAGTTCAGGCCGTCGAGGAAGGTCGTGGACTTGAGGACCTTGCCGGTCTTGGGGTCGAGGTCCAGGACGATGAGCTTGTCGAAGACCTTGGTGTTCGGCGAGGTCTCCGGGTAGGTCGGCCAGCAGGCGATCCAGAGGCGGCCCTTGGTGTCGAAGTTCATCTGCACCGGGTTGATGAGCTCGGGGATGGTGGTCTCGTCGGCGACGAACTCGACCTTCACGCCTTCCGGGGTGGTGAGGTGCTTGAGCTGGGCTTCGCCGCTGAGGTAGGGGACGGGCTCCTTGCGGTTCGGCGGCACGGGGATCTCGGCCTTGAGGTTGTCGTGCTTCACTTCGACCGGCTTGCCCTGGGCGGCGGCCCAGATGCCCTTGTCGTGGTTGGCGGTCTTGAGGTCGCGGTTGGCGAGCTCGGCGCCGAGCACCGTGGCGTTGTCGATGCCCTCATACTTGATGCGGGAGCGCTGGCCGAAGATGTTGAACTGGTCGACCGTGCGGTAGCGGTGGTGCCACTGGGTGCTCTTCTCGTTCACCTCGGCGCGGACCTTCTCGTTGACGGCGCCGGCGGCCTTGCCGAACACGGCCTGGAACTGCACGGGGGCGAAGGCGGCGTCGCCGGCGGCGTTGACGTGGATGCCGTTATGGGTGAGCGGAGACTTGGCCGAAGCGTAGAGCTTCTGGGAGGCGGCGAAGAGGTCGACGAACGGGACGCCGTTGGCCTTGGCGACCTGCGCCATGGCGGCCGCGTAGAGCGCGAGGTTCTTGTTGTTGTCGGCGGCGAGCTTCGCGTCGTAGTCGGCGGACTTCAGGTCCTCGTGCGCGATCGGGGAGAAGAGGACGACGCGGACCTTGCCCTTGCCGTAGTCGGCGGCGAGGGTCGACTTGAGCCAGCCGTCGAGGTTGGCCTTGAAGGCGTCGAGGCCCGCCGGACCGGCGAAGGACTCATTGAAGCCCCAGTAGGCGAAGATCACGTTGGCGTGGAAGTGCGCGCCGGCGTGGTAGGTGACCTCGGTCTTGCCGACCTTGGTGGTCAGGGCGCCGGGCTTCATGTTGAGGAAGTAGTCGAGGCCGGCCACTTCGTCGGAACGGTGGGGTTTCACGCCGACTTCGTCGCCGGAGAAGCCGAGGTTGCGGACCACGAGGTGGTGCTCCGGGAACGCCTGATGGATCAGCGTCTCGAAGTGGCCGTGGTGCTGCTGCCGGTCGGCGAAGCCGCTGCCGACGAAGGCGATGTTGTCACCCTTCTCGAGGGTGAGGTTCTGGGCCGACACGGAGGCGAATCCGAGCAGGGCCAGCAGGAGGGTGGACAGCTTGCGCATGGGTTTCTGGTTTTGGTAAAAAATGGTAGGGCCATGCGGTGAGGCATGGTCGGACAGGGGAGGAGAAAACCTGTCGCTCTTTCAACAATCTGCCAAGGGGAATGTTCCTCGGACGGACCGCGTCTGACCTCCAAATTCGGTCAAATGCGGCCGCTTGGGGCAGGGGTGCATCGAGAGCATCGAGCATGGAGTATCGAGTATCGGGAGAGTGCCTGTCTTGAGGTGGGGGCAGCACCGCGTGCTGCCCTAGTTTGCCTTGGGTAGGAGTAAATCGATGACGGAGGTCTGAATGGAGGACTGCATTGAGGGCTGAATAGAGGACTGAATGGATCGCTGAATCGATGACAGATGACGGATGACAGAGGGCTGAAGCCATCACGGGGGACTGATTGGAGGGCTGAATGGAAAAGCCCCGCCACCCGCCACCCGGAATGAAATCATAAGATCAAAGGGAAACCGGAGGCCGGATGATTGGCTGGGGTGTCTTATGCCCCCGGCAAACTTCCCGGTTTCCGGTCTCCCCTTGCTCGTCTGCTTTCCCCTTGCTCGTCTGCTTTCCCAACCGCTATCCGCTAGCCGCCAATACCATTGTGTCTGGCCTTACTTCCCCAACGCCGCGTTGATCGACTTCACGACGGCTTTGCCGAGCGTGGCGGAGCCCTCGGTATTGAAGTGGACGTCGGCCTTGTTCTGGTGCTGCGCGAGCGTGGGCGTGATCGCGGCGTTGAGGTCGTCGATCGCGACGTCGTTCTCCTTCATGATCTTGAGGGCGATGCCATTGTAGACGGCGACATCTCCGAAGGTGCGCGGGGGCGTGAGCTTGCCTTCCGGGACGGGCGTGGTGGTGGCGAAGATCACCTTGGCACCGGTCTTCTTCAGGTCGGCCACGAGCGAGCGGAGGTTCTTTTCGTAATCCGCCGGCTCCACCTGGCGCTTCCCGTCTTCCATGTGACGCAGGTCGTGCAGGCCGAAGTTGAAGTGGATGACGTCCCACTTGCCGTCGCCCAGCCATTTGGCGAGGTTCGCCACGCCGTTCTTGGTCGGGCCGCCGTTCGTCGGGATGCGGTGCACGTTGGCCTTGCCGGCGAGTTCCTGGCGGACGGGCAGCGTGTAGCCGATCGAGATGGAGTCACCGATGAGCAGGACGCGAGGCAGGCCGGCGACGTCCGTGATCGGCGCCATCGCCGGGTTGGGGGCTCTGGTCTTGGCCTTGGCTTTGGCCGGCGTCTTTTCCGCCGGGGCGGATTTCGGGGCGTCGGCGGCGAAAAGGGAGAGCGAGGCCAGGGCGAGCAGCAGGGGCAGGGTCTTCATGGGGGTAGGATTAACAAAACCCAAGAGGATAGCTGAGTCGATGACAGATGGCTGGGTCGATGGCTGGAGCGCCCAGAGTATCGAGTATGGAGTATCGAGTATCGGCGGAGTGCATGCCTTGGGGTAGGGGCGGCACCGCGTGCTGACCTAGGTGTGTCGGGTGGGGTTGAGCGCCCTCGCTCAACCGTGCGGCCGCCGCAGGGCGGCCGAAGGTAGGGGCGTGGCTTCGCCGCGCCCTCCGCAACGGATTGCACGATAAATCGTGCCCCTACCTTGGTTCGCCCTGCGGCGAACGGTTTACGAACAACTGGAGACCGGATGATTGGCTGGGGTGTCTTATGCCCCAGCAAACTTTCCGGTTTCCGGTCTCCCTTTGCTCGTTCGTGTTCCCAACCGCCAACCGCTATCCGCTCACCGCTTGAACCTTTGTTCAGTTCAGCCCCTCGCCGCCAACGCCTCGTCGATACGCGCGAGATCCTCGGGCTTGATGGCGAACTTGCCCCCGAAGACGGTCTCCTTGATCTGGCCGGGCTTGCGGGCGCCGACGATGGCGGCGGTCACGCGCGGCTGGCGGAGCACCCAGGCGATGGCGAGTTCGGCGGAGTTACGCCCGTAGCGGTGGGCGATCTCGGCGAGGGCCTTCGCCAAGACGATGTTCTTGGAGAGCAGCGGTTCGTTGAACTGCGGATCGGCGCGCCGATGGTCGTCGGCAGGCAGGGCGGCGGCCCATTCCTTGGTCACCTTGCCGCTGAGCAGGCCCTTCTGCATCGGGCTGTAGGCGATGATGCCGATGTCGTGCGCTTCGCAGTAAGGGAGCAGTTCCGCTTCGATGCTCCGGTTGAGCATGCTGTAGGGCGGCTGCAGGAAGGTGACGGGGTGGATGGGCTGGATGCGCTTCAGCTGGGCGACGCTGAAATTGCTCACCCCGGCGTAGCGGACCTTGCCCTCCTGCACGAGCTCGGCGACCGCGGACCAGCCTTCCTCGATGTCCTCGTCCGGCTGCGGCCAGTGGATCTGGTACATGTCGATGACGTCGACGCCGAGGCGGCGCAGGCTGTCCTCGCATTCCTGCTTCACGCTCGCGCGCTTCAGGCGGGGCACGATCGTGCCGTCGGGCTCCCAGCAACGCTCGCACTTGGTCGAGATGATCGGCTTGGCCTTCATCTCCTTGAGGGCGCGGCCGACGACCTCCTCCGAGCGGCCGAGGCCGTAGACGGCGGCGGTGTCGATCCAGTTGATCCCCACGGCCATCGCCTCATGGATGGTGCGGACCGAAAGCGCGTCGTCCTGCGCGCCCCAGCCGAATTTCCAGTCGCCGCCGCCGATGGCCCAGGTGCCCAGGCCGACAGGCGTGAGTTGCAGGGGAGAGTTGCCGAGCTTGCGGGTCTTCATGGCGGTTCACCTATTTCGGGCAAGGGAAGGGAGGATGTCGAGACTCGGTCGGTGATGGGTAGTAGCGGTAAGCGGTTGGCGGTAGGCGGTTAGGATAAGCTCAAGGGGAAACCGGAAACCGGATGATTGGCCGCCGCAGGGCGGCCGAGGGTAGGGGCGTGGCTTCGCCGCGCCCTCCGAAGCGGAGGGCACGACAAATCGTGCCCTTACCTTGGTTCGCCCTGCGGCGAACTTATCTTCCCAACCGCTGTCCGCCAACCGCTAACCGCTAATACCTATTTTAATCTTACTTCTCTTTCTTGGCTTTCTTACCGGCGTTCGCGCCGCGCATCGGCCAGTTGGGGTCGTCGACATGCGCCTCCTTGAAGATCACGAGGGCCTTCTCGACGAGCTCGGGTCTCGCAGCGGCGAGGTCATGGCGTTCGGCGGAGTCGGCCTTCAGATCGTAGATCTCGACCTTGGCCTGCGGGCCGTTGCGCACGGCCTTCCAGTCGCCCCAGCGGGCGGCCTGCAGGGACTGGCCTTCATGGAGTTCCCAGTAAAAGTAATCGCGTTTCGGCGCCGATCCTCCCTGGAGGAAGGAGACGAGCGAAAGGCCGTCGGTCTTCAGTTCCTTGGGCGCCTTGGCGCCGGCGACTTCGACGGCGGTCGGCAGGAAATCCCAGAAGGCCCAGGGTTCGTCGCTCACGCGGCCGGCGGGGACTTTGCCCGGCCAGCGGGCGAGGGCCGCCTGGCGGAGGGCGCCTTCGTAGAGCCCGCGCTTGAAGCCGCGCATGCCGTTCGAGGCCTGATCGAAGAGTCTGCCCACTTCGGAGTCGGGCGCGAAAGAGGACCCGTTGTCGCCGGCGGTCATGACCAACGTATTTTCGTCGAGACCGAGTTCCTTGAGGAGGGCGAAGAGACGGCCGACATCCGCGTCGAGACGCGTGACCTGGGCGGCGTAGGCTTTCTGGGTCGGCGTCCAAGGCCTGTCCTTATATTCGCCGAGGTCGTCGATCTCGTGCGTGCCGTGCGGGAGCGTGATCGCGTAGAAGAGGAAGAAAGGCTTGTCCTTCTGCGCGCGCACCCAGCGTTCGACGTCCTGCTGGATGAGTTCCTGCGCGTACGTCTTGCCGACGCCCTTGCCGGTGTTGCCCGGGAGTTCGAACCGCTGGTCGTCGCGATAGAGGTAGGTCGGGAAGTAGCTGTGCGCGTGGCGCTGGCAGTTGTAACCGAAGAAGTGGTCGAAGCCGTTCTTCAGCGGGCTCCCGGTCGTGTCGAACATCCCCATGCCCCACTTGCCCATGCAGGCGGTCGCGTAGCCGTTGTCCTGCAGGATCTTGGCCACGGTGATCGTGCCGGCCGGCAGCGGGAGCTGACCCTCGGGCTTGATCTCGCGATTGGCACGCACCGGGCTGTGGCCGCTGTGCTGGCCGACCATGAGCGAGGTGCGGCTCGGGGCGCAGACGGTGGTGCCGCAATAGCCCTGGGTGAAGCGGGTGCCTTCCTTGGCCATGCGGTCGAGGTTCGGCGTCCGGATGAGTTTCTGTCCGTAGCAGCCGATGTCGCCTTGGGCGAGGTCATCGCTCAGGATGAAGATGATGTTCGGCTTGCGCGGTTCGGCGGCGGCGACGGCGGCGAAAGCCAGGAGGAAGAGCGTAGTCAGCTTCATGGGTGGTGGGAGTGAAGGGTGAAGGGAGGGCGGAATCGAGAGCTGAATGCTGAGAGTATCGAGTATGGAGTATCGAGTATCGGGGGAGCGCATGCCTTGAAGTAGGGGCAGCACCGCGTGCTGTCCTAGTTGCCTCGGGTAGGGTTGAAACGATCACGGAGGGCTCAAGGGAAAAGCCAGCCACCCGCCACCCGGGGCTGCCACCTGCCACCCGAAATGGATGACTGAATCGATGACAGATGACAGAGGGCAGATTTCTTGAACCTGGACCTGCTCACCCGTGCCCGGATCCTGATGGCCGAGACCTGAGACCTGAAAGTGGGCACCCCAGCCAAGCATCCGGTTTCCGGTCTCCCCTTGTCGCTTTGATTTACCAATAAAAAAGGGGCCGGACGGCCCCTTTGATCGCAGGCGCTCGCCCGGCTTACTTCACGTCCTTGAGGAACTGCTGATACTGCGCTTCGGTCTGCTCCTTCGAGAGCTTGCCGGAGTGGATCAGGATGCGGAAGCGGAAGGTCTCGGACTGGCCGGCCTTGAGCGTGAAGTTGAGGGCCTGCTTGGACGGATTGCCCTTCGGGAATTCCTTGGCGCCGAACGGATTCGCGGCGAAGAGGCCGTAGCCGCGGCAGTGCCAGTAGGTCGGGTAGGTGACGTTCTTCGGGTGGTCGAAGATGCCGACGCAGACGTCTTCGCCGCGGACGTTGCCGGAGAGGGTCATCCACTTGGCGCGGGTGCTCCAGGCTTCCTTCTCGCCGACGGCGCCTTCGCTGCTCAGGTAGACGCCGTTGACGCCGGTGTTGTCGAGCTTGGCGACGGTGGTCGGGATGCCCGCCGCGTCGGTGAAGATCTCGGGCTTGGTGGAGGGTTCCTCGAGGGCGCGGGTCACGCGGATGGCGATGGCGCCTTCCTTGGAGTCATGGAAGACGGCGTCCTTCTCCTGGGCGGTGAGGGTGATGATGCGGTCGATGATGCGCAGGTCCTTGGCGGCGCGGAAGACGAGGGTCTCGTCCTGCTGGAGCACCTTGGAGCCGTCGCCCATGATCCAGTCGGAGGAGACTTCGAGGGTCGCGGCGCCGTTGCCGCCGTTGATGGCCTTGATGCTCTTATGCTTCACCGCGCCGTAGGGCATCTTGCCCTTGTGGGTGTAGCCTTCGGGCGGGGAGTTCCAGAAGTCGGTGCCGTTGACGTCGCCGTAGTTGAACCACGAGGAGATGTGGTGCGGGTGGTCGGTGCGCTCGCCGGCGATCTTCTCCAGCGGGAAGCCGCGGGTGAAGATGTTGCCCTGCGCGGTGCGCAACGGGGAGAGCAGGGGCTTCTTCTGGTTGGACCAGTAGACGTAGGAGGTGAAGGGCTGGCCGTCGACGAGGACGTCGACCTGCTGCTTGTCCTTCTGTTCGACGAGCTTCACTTCCTGGGCGACGGCGGCTTGGCCGAACGCGGCGAGGAGGGCGAGGAGGGCGAGGGAGTGCTTCATGGGGGTGGTCTCTAGGACATAAGTCGGCCCGCAAGGTTGCCAACCTGAAAGGGGGCAACTTACCCAAGGAACGGCGTTTACGTATCACGATTTCGGCTTCCTAAAGGTCGTCTCCGCCCTAAATCTGAAAGCACCCCGCCATGCGTCTCTTCGCGTTGTTCCTCGCATCCGCCTGCGTCGCCGCCCCCGCGCTGCCCCCTGGCCCCGCCGTCCGCGTCCCTCCGGGCGCCTACAAGACCGGCCAGACCCCGGCCGACGCGATGAAGACGATGTCGCTGCCGCCCGGCTTCCAGGTCTCGCTCGTCGCGGCCGAGCCGAAGGTCGTGCAGCCGATCGCGATGTGCTTCGACGAACGCGGCCGCCTCTGGGTCGTGGAAGGCATGGCTTATCCGAAGAAGCGTCCGGACGGGCAGGGCGCCGACCGTATCCTCATCCTCGAGGACGTGAAGAAGGACGGCTCCTATGCCAAGGTCACGGTCTTCAAGGAAGGCCTCAATCTCGTCTCGGGCATCGAAGTCGGCCACGGCGGCGTGTGGGTCGGCGCGGCGCCGGAATTCCTCTTCATCCCCAAGGACGCGGAAGACAAGGCCGGGAAGCCCGTCGTGCTGCTCGACGGCTGGGGCTTCCATGACACGCACGAGACGCTCAACAGCTTCGTCTGGGGTCCCGACGGCTGGCTCTACGGCAACCACGGCGTGTTCACCCATTCGGTCGTCGGCAAGCCCGGCGCGCCCGACGCGGAGCGCAAGAGGATCAACGCCGGCGTGTGGCGCTATCACCCGACCCGCCAGGTCTTCGAGGTCTTCGCCGAAGGCACGAGCAACCCGTGGGGCCTCGACTACGACGCGCACGGCGAGTTCTTCAACACCGCCTGCGTGATCCCTCACCTTTACCACATCCTGCCCGGCGCCCGCTACCAACGTCAGGCCGGACAGCATTTCAACCC
>VHCL01000036.1 GCA_016871725.1 Verrucomicrobiota bacterium
CCGCTCCTCCGCCGCCCTCTGACCTAACCGCCAACCGCTAACCGCTTACCGCTTCCACCTCTCCGTCATGTCCCCCCTCGAACTGCAGAAGGTCCTCTCCTCCGGACTGCTCTCCTTCCCCATCACCGACTTCCAGGCCAACGGCGACTTCGACGCCGCCGGCTACGCCAAGCGCCTGCAGTGGCTCGCGCCCTACGGCGCCACCGCGCTCTTCGCCGCGGGCGGCACGGGTGAGTTCTTCTCGCTCGAACCCAAGGAATACTCGTCCGTGATCAAGACCGCGGTCGACACCTGCGACGGGCTCGTCCCGATCCTCGCCGGCGCGGGCGGCCCGACCCGCGTGGCCATCCGATACGCGCAGGAAGCCGAGCGCCTCGGCGCGAAGGGCATCCTGCTCCTGCCGCACTACCTCACCGAGACCAACCAGGACGGCGTCGCCGCGCACGTCGACCAGGTCTGCAAGTCCGTGAAGATCGGCGTCGTGGTCTACAACCGCAACGTCTGCCGCCTCCAGCCGCACCACCTCGAGAAGCTCGCCGCCGCCAACCCCAACCTCATCGGTTACAAGGACGGCTTCGGCGACATCGAGCTGATGGTCTCGATCCGCCGCCGCATGGGCGACCGCTTCAGCTACCTCGGCGGACTGCCCACCGCGGAAGTCTACGCCGCCGCCTACAAGGCCATGGGCGTACCGGTCTACTCCTCCGCCGTCTTCAACTTCATCCCGCAGGCCGCGATGGACTTCTACCATGCCGTCGCGAAGGACGACCATGCGACGCAGAACCGGCTGCTCGAAACGTTCTTCCTGCCCTACCTCGAGATCCGCAACAAGAGCGCCGGCTACGCCGTGAGCATCATCAAGGCCGGCGCCACGATCGTCGGCCACGGCGCGGGCCCCGTGCGCGCCCCGCTCACGGACCTCAAGCCGGCCGAAGTCGAGCAGCTCGCCGCCCTGATCGCCAAAGCCGGCGTCAAGTAAGCCCGGATGCGCGAGTTCTTCGGAGCATCAGAGGACCATCTCGGCGCCGCCGTCGCCAAGGTGAAGCAGCGCGTGCTGCCGCTGTTCATCGTGATGTTCATCGTGAACTACCTGGACCGGGTGAACGTCGGCTTCATCCAGCAGCACCTCCGCACCGACCTCGGGCTCGACAGCGCCGCCTACGGCCTGGGGGCCGGGCTGTTCTTCGTCGGCTACGCGATCTTCGAGGTCCCCTCCAACCTGCTGCTGCAGAAGTTCGGCGCCCGCCTCTGGCTGACGCGCATCACCATCACCTGGGGCGTCGTGGCCTCGCTGATGGCCTTCGCCCGGACCGAGAATGAGTTCTACTTCCTGCGTTTCGCCCTGGGCGCGGCCGAGGCCGGCTTCTTCCCCGGCGTCATCTACTACTTCACCCGCTGGCTGCCTGGGGCCGAGCGCGGCAAGGCCATCGCCTTGTTCCTGAGCGGGTCGGCCATCGCCTCCGTCCTTTCCGGCCCCCTCTCCGGCGCGCTCATGCAGACGTCGCTGCTCGGGCTCAAGGGCTGGCAGAGCATGCTCTTCGTCGAGGGCCTCTTTTCCGTGGTCATCGGCGTCGGGGCCTGGTTCTGGCTCGACTCCCTGCCGCGGGACGCCCGCTGGCTTTCCGCCGAACAGCAGCAGGCCCTGGAGACGACCATCGAGGCCGAGCAGCGCGAACGTGAGGCCAGCCGGTCCGAAAGGCCCGGCGTCCTCCGCCTGCTCCGCGACCCGCAGATCGTGCTCTTCTGCGTGATCTACTTCGCCATCCAGCTGACGATCTACGCCGCGACCTTCTGGCTGCCCAGCATCATCCGGAAGATGGGCGACCTCACCGACGTGCAGGTCGGCTTCCTGAATTCGGTGCCTTGGACGATCTCGATCGCGGGCATGTATCTCGCCGCCGCCGGCGCCGCCCGCTGGCGACGTCCGCAGCTCTGGGTCGCCGGCGCGCTCGTCATCGCGGCGACGGGCATGTTCCTTTCGACGACCGGCGGACCGATCTTCGCCTTCGTGGCCATCTGCTTCGCCGCCCTCGGCTTCAAGTCGGCCTCGTCGCTCTTCTGGCCCATCCCGCAGGGCTATCTCGACGCCCGCATCGCGGCGGCGGTCATCGCGCTCATCAATTCCTTGGGCAACCTCGGCGGCTTCGTGGCTCCGACGGTCTTCGGCCAGCTCGAAAAGGCCACCGGCTCGGTCCAATACGGCCTCTACGGCCTCGCCATCGCCTCCGTGCTGGCCGCCGGCCTCGTCTTCCTTGCCCGCACCAAGCCCCAAGCCTGACACAGCCTACCCCTACCCCTGTCCCTACCCCTGCCCCTTTTTTCAATGTCCTCCCCCCTCATCCGCTCCGTCCGTGTCGTGCCCGTCGCCGGCCACGACAGCATGCTGCTCAACCTGAGCGGCGCGCATGGCCCCTTCTTCACCCGCAACATCGTCCTGATCACCGACAGCTCCGGCCGCACCGGCCTGGGCGAAGTCCCCGGCGGCGAGAAGATCCGCCAGACGGTCGAAGACGCCGCGCCCTTGCTCCTCGGCCAGGAGATCGCCGCCTACGAACAGCTCCTCGCCGCGGTCAGCGCGGCCTTCTCGGACCGCGACGCCGGCGGCCGCGGCCTGCAGACCTTCGACCTGCGCGTGACCATCCACGCCGTCACGGCGATCGAATCCGCCCTCCTCGACCTGCTCGGCCAGTTCCAAGGCCAGCCCGTCGCCGCCCTGCTCGGCAAGGGCCAGCAGCGCGCCGAAGTCGAGATGCTCGGCTACCTGTTCTTCATCGGCGACCGCCGGAAGACCTCGCTCGGCTACCGCGACGAAGCCGGCTCCGCGCACGCCTGGCATCGCCTGCGCAATGAGGAAGCCCTCACCCCCGAGAGCATCGTGCGTCAGGCCGAGGCCGCGCAGGAACGCTTCGGCTTCCAGGACTTCAAGCTCAAGGGCGGCGTGCTCAGCCCCACGCGCGAGATCGAAGCCGTCCGCGCCCTCGCCGCCCGCTTCCCGCAGGCCCGCATCACCCTCGACCCCAACGGCGCGTGGCTCCTCAAGGAAGCCATCGAGGTCTGCCAGAACCTCAAGGGCGTGCTCGCCTACGCCGAGGATCCGTGCGGCGCCGAGGCCGGCTTCTCCGGCCGCGAGATCATGGCCGAATTCAAGCAGGCCACCGGCCTCCGCACCGCCACGAACATGGTCGCGACCGACTGGCGCCAGCTCGACCACGCCCTGAAGCTGCAGGCGGTCGACATCCCGCTGGCCGATCCGCACTTCTGGACCATGCAGGGTTCGGTGAAGGTCGCGCAGGTCTGCCAGGAACGCGGCCTCACCTGGGGCTCGCACTCCAACAACCACTTCGACATCTCGCTCGCGATGTTCACGCACGTCGGCGCCGCCGCACCCGGGGACGTCACCGCGATGGACACCCACTGGATCTGGCAGGAAGGCCAGCGCCTGACCAGGGAGCCCCTGCTGATCAGGGGCGGCAAGATCGCCGTCCCGCAGAAGCCCGGCCTCGGCGTCGAGATCGACCCCGCCCAGCTCGAAGCCGCCCATCAGCTCTACCTGAAGCTCCCGTCCGGCTCGCGCGACGACGCGGTGGCGATGCAGTTCCTCCTCCCGGGCTGGAAATTCGACCCCAAGAAGCCCTGCCTGGTGCGTTGAAGCGGATTAAGCAGTAGCCAACCTCCCGGGCCGGAGTAAGGTGGACCCATGAACAAGACCTCCCTCGCCATCACCGCCGCCTTCTGCGTCGCGATCGGCTTCCTCATCGCCCGGCTCGTCGGTCCGTCCGAAACCCCGCCGCCCGCCAAGGCGGAAAAGCCCGTCGTGGCCGCCCCGGCCCCGGCGCCGCAACCCGCCAAGGTCATCGCCCCTAAGCCCGTCGCCGCAGCGCCGGCCAAGCGTCCGCCGATGGACGAGGCCACCAAGGCGCGCTACAAGGCCTTCGGGGAAGAGACCCGGAAGATGGCCTTGGATCTCGCGGGCGGCGACGAGAAGAAACTCGGCCAGGCTTTCCGTAACGGCATGATCAATCCGGCCGCGCAGGAATTGTTCACCCGGGGACGCGCCCTCGGCGAGGCGATGCGCGCCGCGACCACCGACGCCGAACGCGCCGCGCTGGAGGGCGAAGTGGCCGCGCTCCGCGACGAAGGCATGGGCCTGCTCAAGGCGGAACTCGAGAAGATCGACGCCGCCGCGAACGGACAACCGGCGCCCGGCCCGGCCGCTCCCGCGCCGGTCGTCCCGGCGCAGGGCTTGATGTAAGGTCACCTGGTGATCGGCTGGGAGATCCGCAGGTAGGCGAACAGGTCGCGGAGCTGCTGGTCCGTCATCCCGTCGAGCAGCCCTTCGGGCATCAGGCTGCGCCCCATCGGCGTCAGCAGGCGGACGTCCGCCTGCCGCACGGTGATATCCTCCCCTTCCAGCCCGCGGAGCACGAGAATCTGCGCGTCCCGCTCGACGAGGAAACCGCTGAGCGAACGGCCGTCGTGCGTGGTGACGGAGAAATACTGGAAGCCCTCGCGGATCTCGGCGTTAGGATGCACGATGCTGATGAGCATCGTCCCAAGGTTGTCGCGCTGGTAGGCGGTGAGGTCCGGACCGATGCGTCCGCCCTTGAAGAAGAGCTTGTGACACGCGGCGCACTTCTCCTGGAAGAGCGGCTCGCCGGCATACGGATTACCCGTGCCGGCCTTGAGCTTCGCTTCGACGACGGCGGTCTTGGCGATGAAATCCGTGACGCCGGCCGCCGGCTTCTCCGGAAAGAGTTCCGTCAGCAGGCCTCGCACCTGCTTCGGCTCATGCTGCCGCATGCGCTCGACCATGTCGCGCGGCACGGTGTGCGCGGCGATCCGGCCGGACTTGACGGCCTCGAGCAACTGCTGCGACCACTCGGCCCGGCTGGCGAGCAAGGCCAGCGCGGCGAGCCGGACCTCGCCGGCGCCCTGCTCGACGAGCGACACCGCCGCGGCGCCGACCTCCGGATGGGCGTAGGACATGAGCGCGACGAGGGCGGCCTTGCGCAAGGCAACGGACTGCCCGGAGGTCGCGAGGGCCAGCAGGACAGGCCGGGCTTCGGGACGGCTGACCTCGCCGAAGACGCGGACCTGGGCGAGGCGGCGGGTCGCCTCCGCCTTGGGGTCGGCAAGGAGCGCCAGCGACTCCTTGATGGCGGCGGCGTCGCCTTGGCGGACACGCAGGAGGAGCGGCGCCTGACCGGAGGCGGCGAGGGCCTGGAGCAGCTCGTCGGGCAGGCCCGCGAGCTCGCGGCCGCGATAGGCCTCCTCGAACCCCTGCAGCAGGTGCGCGGCGTGCCCCGGCGTGGGGGCGAGACGCAGGAGACGCGCGCACACGAGCAGGTCGGCGCGCCGGCCTTCCGTGGCGAAGCGCCGCATCAGGCGGGGCAGCAGGTGTTGCTGGGCCAGCGGGCGATCCCAGAGCGCGGCGTCGGCGGCGAAACCGAGGACCACCTCCCGGTCGAGGGTCACGTGGGATTCCAAGGCGAACCAAAGCAGCAAGGGGATGAAGGCGTCGGCGACGTCCTCGTCGCGGGCGGCCAGCGCCCTGACGAGCGCGAGCATCTGACCGGTGGGCAGGCGCCGGGCCGAGCAGGCCAGCTGCGAGCGCACCTCGGCGTCGGGTTCGACCCGGGCGCGGGCGAGCACCGCCGCGAAGACGTCCGGCGGCAGGTCGCGGGCCCCCTTGGCGCCGATCCCGGGGACGCCGAGGCCGCGGTTGACGCCGTATTTGTCGCCGAGGAAGCGCAGGGCCCAGAAGCGGACCGGCGCGTAGGCGTGCGTGAGCGCGGCGACGGCCTTCGCGTCGGTCAGGGCGTCGACCTGATACAGCGCCCACAACGCCCCGAGCGCGCCGCGCCCCTGGTCGGCCGCCAGCAGCGCGTCCAAGCGCGCGATCGCCGCCGGGTCGCGACGTTCGGCCAGCAGCTGCAACGAGGCCGTGCGGTGGAACCTGTTCGGATGACCGAGCAAGGCCACGAGCTCGGCGGTCGGCTTGCCCTCCAGGTCCGTGTCGGTCTCCAGTTTCGCGTCCTGGTCCCGCAGGCGATACAAGCGGCCGGTCGTGGGATCGATCTGGTTCTGGTAATGCTGGCCGTGCGCGATGTAATACTCGTACATGTCGCTCACGAACAACGAGCCGTCGGGGGCGTTGGCGCTGTAGAGCGGCCGGAAGCCGACGTCCTCGGACCACAGCGTGAACCCGAGGTCGTTGGTGACGTAGGTCGAACCCTGCGGGATCCGTTCCGAGTCCGTGACGTTGTTATGCAGCGGATCGAGGGAGAAGAGATGCCCTTGGTATTTCGCGGCCAGCGCCGTGCCTTCGATGAAGGTCCCGAAATGGGCGAAGCGCGGCACCTTCGTGCGCGTGCCGATGACCGGCAGCTGCCCGAAGGAATACGGCGTGCGGGACGGACCGAATTTGCCGGGATCGACGCCCTGCTTGAGGTAGATGCCGCCCTGGACGTAATGCCAGCCGCGGGTGCTGCCGCCGTTATGGCCGGAATACATCCGTCCGTCGCCGTCGAACTCGAGTCCGAACGGATTGCCCGAGCCCTCGCTGAAGATGTCGTATTCGCGGGTGCGCGGATGGTAGCGCCAGACCATGCAGCCCTCGAAATGCACCGGCTCGGCGTCCGCGGAATCGAAGCCCGGCCGCACCACGCGGGAGGAGGACGTGCTGCCATGCACGCCGTAGAGCCAGCCGTCGGGCCCGAGGATGAGGCCGTTGCCGACCGAGTGGGTGTCCTCGAGCCCGAAGCCGGACAGATGGACCACCGGCGGACCGTCCGGCACGTCGTCGCCGTCGGCGTCCGGATAGAACAGCAGGTAAGGCGGGTTCATCACCCAGACGCCGCCGTGGGCGCGGACGGCCGAGTTCGCCATGTTGAGACCGTCCTGGAAGACCTTGTGCTTGTCGTAGACCCCGTCGCGTCTCGTCGACTCATGGACCGAGACGACGTCGGCGCCGCGGTCATGATGCGGCGGCGGAGGCGGGACGCGGTCGTAGTGCGACCGGTAATACTTGTCGCGGCTGATCATGGTCACGCCCGCCGGATAGGGGTATTGGCGATACTGCGTGACCCAGAGACGGCCGCGGGTATCGAAGCTGAAGTGCGTCGGCTGGGCGATCTGCGGCTCCGAGAGCAGGAGGTCCACCGCCAGCCCGGGCGCCGCCCGCATCTTCGCGTAGGCCTCCGCCGGAGAGAGCGACGGGCCGTGGAACTGCACGGCGCGGCCGAGCACGCGGTTCGATTCGCGGAACTGGGCGAACGCGGAGGACGTCGGCCGCGCCGGGAGCGCCGGACCGGGGACGAGCGCCTGCGCGGAATATTCCCAAGGCCCTTCGAGCACGCACTCCATGAAATAGTTCATGATGAACGGCGCCTCGCCGAAGAACCCGCCCTTCCCTTCGGGCTGGCGGACATGGAAGAGCAGCTCGTTCCATTCGCCCTTCTTGAGCGTGCCCACGGGGACCTTGTGCCGGAAGACGGCGCGGCCTTCGCCGGCGCCGACCTTCACGCCGTTGACGAAGAGCGCATGGGCGCCCGCGAGGTCGCGGAAGTGCACGCCGACCGACTCCTCGAAGAGGTTACGTTCGTGCTTGGTGAAGAACGTATCGTCGACCCGGACCCAGGTGCGGAGCCAGAACTCGGGGGCGACGGGCGGACGCGACGCGGGCGACGGCACCGGCGCGACGGATTGGGCCGAGGCGCAAGCGGCGCCCAGCGCGGCGACGCACCAGAGCAGGCACAGACGGAGGGGCATGGGGTTGAGGATGAGACAAGCGAAGCGGGCCGAGGTCGCAACCTCGGGCGAAAAAAGCGCCGAGGATCCCCGAGAAAAGACCGATATGACGGAAGTCCCGCATGAAGCCGCCGGCCCCTATGACGCAGGTTCCCGAGTTTGGAATGGAAGCGCGGACGGCGGCGGGCATCTTGCCCGCATGCTCGGAGCCATCGCCGGCGACATCATCGGATCGGTCCACGAATTCAGCCGTAACGAGGACGCGGGATTCCCGCTCTTCGCCGCGAAGTCCTGTCCGACGGACGACTCGCTGCTGACCTGGGCGGTGGCCGAGTCGATCCTGCGGGGCGAGCGCGACTACAAGCCGCGGATCGTCGGCATGGTCAGCTACTACGAAAAGAACGCCCACCTGGCGCCGCTGTCGGCGGCCTTCGGCGGCGGCTTCCTCGGCTGGGTCTACGAAGGCGCCCCGGGGGAGCGGGCCTCCTTCGGCAACGGCGCGGCCATGCGCGTCTCTCCCGTGGCGTGGGCGTTCGACGACCTGGAGACCGTGCTGGAACACGCGACCCTGTGCACCCGCCCCTCGCACGCCCATCCCGAGGGACTGAAAGGCGCCCAGTCGGTCGCGGCGGCGATCTGGACCGCGCGCAAGTATCGGAACCCGGCGGCCGTCCGGGCCGTCGCCGAGAACTTCTACGGCCCCCTGCCCGAGCTGGCGGAGATCCGCCGGAACCACGCTTACGACGAGACCTGCCAAGGCTGCGTGCCCGCCTGCCTGGCCATCGCCGTCGGCACGCCTGACTACGAATCGGCGGTCCGTTTCGCCTGCTCCATCCGGGGGGACGCGGATACCTTGGCCGCCATCACCGGATCGATCAGCCAAGCCCTGTGGGGCCTGCCCAAGGCCATCCGGGAGGAATCCCTGGCCATCGCCGCCCGCTGCTACCCCGGCATGGAGCGCACGGTGGCCGAATTCGAGGCCAAGTTCGGCGGATATTGATGACGATCAGGCAGTTAGGCCTGACCTCTTGACAGTGAACAAGTTTTCATCGAACATGCGTTCACTATGGAAGCACTGACCAAGAAGCAGCGGGCCATCCTCGACTACATGAAGGCCCATGTGACCGAGCATTCCTACTGGCCGAGCATCCGCGACATCCAGGCCAAGTTCCGCTTCGCCTCCACCAACGGCGTCTACGGTCACCTCCAGGCCCTCGAGCGCAAGGGGGTCCTCCAGCGCATCCCCGGCGCGGCCCGCGCCTACAAGATCGTCCCGGAAGTCCTCGGCGACACCTCCGAGACCGTCATCCGCTACGAAGGCCCCGGCGACGACGCCGTGCCTTTCGAGCAGGTGAAGTTCGCCGGTTCCATCGCCGCCGGTTTCCCCGACCACACCGAATCCTCCGGCGTGCTCGATTCCTTGCAGGTCCCCCTCGCCCCGAGCGCCCGTCGTCGCGCGCCGGAGTCCTTCGCCCTCCGCGTCCGCGGTGACTCGATGATCGACGCCGACATCAACGACGGCGACACCGTGATCGTCGAACCCGGCACGCCGAAGCACGGGGACATCGTCGCCGCGCTGATCGACGGCGAGACGACCCTCAAGCGCCTGATCAAGCAGGGCTCCAAGGTCTACCTCAAGGCCGAGAACAAGAACTACCCGGACCTCATCCCGACCAGCTCCTTGGTGATCCAAGGCATCGCGAAGTCGGTGATGAAGCGGATCTGAAGCGGCCTCCCGGCCCTTCAGAGCGACCAAGCCTTGAGCTGGGCGTCGATGGCGGCGCCCATGACTTCGTACCCCTTGTTCGTGGGGTGCAGGTAATCGCTCATGGTCTCCTTGAGGATGGTGCCATCGGTCTCGACGAGCTTGTCCGTCAGATCGAGATACGCGTCGGCGATCTGCGAGGCCTGGGCCTTGAGCAAAGCGTTGGTATCGGTCACGCGCTGACGCGTGGCGTCCGGCTTGGCCTGCCGCGGCAGGATCGCCAGCAGCAGGATCTTGGCCTGGGGGGCCTGGCGACGGAGCTCCCGGCAGACCTCGGCCACGCCTTCGGCCGTCTGGGCGGGCGGATTGAAACCGGAAAGATTATTGGTGCCGATGAGCACGACGACGGCCTTGGGCCTGAGACCGGCGAGCTCGCCGTGGCGCAGGCGCCAGAGGACGTTCTCCGTGCGGTCCCAACCGTAACCCAGGTTGACCGGGTGATGCGGGGCGATCCACTTCTCCCAGGACTCCTTGCCCGCGACCCGTCGGGCCTTAGGCTCGCCCGACCAGAAGTGCGTGATCGAATCGCCGATCAGGGCCACGTCGGCGCGGATGGCGCCCGGCTGGTTGAGCGCGAGGATCTCTTGGTGACGGACGACCCAGTCGTAGGACTTCCAGTCGCGATTCTGCGTGAGCGGCACCAAGGCGGTGTTCCGCGGACCTGTCCCCGGCACGGACTGAGTCACGGTCTGACCGACGCGCTTGTTCCCTTCGAAGGCGGCGGCCTTCACCGTGCCGCCCTCCGGGAGCTCGATGGGCGCAAGATAAACGCCTGCGCTGAAATCCGGGTCCTTGCCGTTGAGCGTGTAACGAATCACATCGGTCGGCTTTTCCGGGACGACCGTGACCGTACGCTTGACGGGATCGAGCGTGAGCTCGAAAGCGGAGACCAGGGACGCAGCCAGCAGGGCCGTGAGCAAGGAGAGCAAGCGGAGAGAACGCATGGGGGTGAGGCCAACGTGCCCAAACCGCCCGTTGGTGGCAACGCAAACTAGGCCTGCTTCCTCAGCACCAGCAGCACATCCGAATACTCCATGTCGATCTTACGGGTCGAGGAGAGGTCGTAGTGAAAATCATGACAGGCGACCAACTTAAGGGCCGGCACCTTGGCCAGCAGGGCCTTCAGCTCAGCCGGAGAATAGGTGCGGAAATCCCACAGGGTCTCCTCAATGCGGGTCTTACCCTTTTCGGTGATGCGCATGCGGGTGCGCATGGCCTCCGTGCGGGATTTGCGATCGGCCGGGGCGGACCAGGTGTCGCTGACCACGCGGATCCCGGGCTTGCGGCCGATCCAGCGTTCATGGTCGGGCGGGCTGTTCTTATAATCGGTCAGGTGCAGGCCGAGGAGGAGCAAGCCGCCCGGACGCAGGGCCGCGGCCATGCGCCGCAGCGCGCTCACCGCACCCGCCTCGGTGTCGACATACTTGAAGGTGCTGACAAAGCAGTGGGCGACGTCGTAGCGGGCGCCCTTGGGTACCGTGAAATCCTGCAGGCGATCGCGCCACACCCTGCCCTTCAGCCCCTTCGCATTGAGGCGATCCTTCGCGAAGGCGATCTGATGGCGATTCAGGTCGAAGCCGTGGACGACGTGTCCGCGGGCCGCAAGCGATTCCAGAAGGCGCCCCGAACCGCAGGCGGGCTCGAGGACGCGCATGGGCCCATCGAGCTTCGGCCCGTGACGCTTCATGATGCCCTCGATGAACCGCGTCTCCTTCTTCGTGTAATCCGCATACACCATGTCGTAGTACAACGGCGAGTCGTACCAGGCGGTGGCGGATTGCTTAGGAGATGACAAAGGTGTCAGCGGTCGGCGGTTGGCGGATAGCGGTCGGCAACGGCAGCAGCGGGAAAAGTTAAACCACGCGGCAAGAAGCGAATCAACAAGCAGAGCAGGTCAGCGGTCAGAGGCCGGGACCAGGATTTCCTCCCAACCGCCAACCGCTTACCGCCATCCGCTAAAACCCGTCACTGATAGATCTCCCCGCCCTTTTCGCGGAACTCCTTGGACTTCTCTGCCATCCCCTTGGCGAGGGCTTCGGCTTCGGAGACGCCTTGGGCGTCGGCGAACTTCCGGATGTCGTCCGAGATGCGCATCGAGCAGAAGTTCGGTCCGCACATCGAGCAGAAGTGCGCGGTCTTGGCGGACTCCTGCGGCAGGGTCTCGTCGTGGTATTCCTGGGCGCGCTCGGGGTCGAGGGCCAGGGCGAACTGGTCGGGCCAGCGGAACTCGAAGCGGGCCTTGGACAGCGCGTTGTCGCGGATCTGCGCGGCGGGGTGGCCCTTCGCGAGGTCGGCGGCGTGGGCGGCGATCTTGTAGGCGATGACGCCCTCGCGGACGTCGTTCTTGTTCGGCAGGCCGAGGTGCTCCTTCGGGGTCACGTAGCACAGCATGGCCGTGCCGTACCAGCCGATCATCGCGGCGCCGATGGCGGACGTGATGTGGTCGTAGCCCGGGGCGACGTCCGTCGTGAGGGGCCCGAGCGTGTAGAACGGGGCCTCGTGGCACCACTCCAGCTGCTTCTCCATGTTCTCCTTGATCATGTGCATCGGTACGTGGCCGGGGCCTTCGTTCATGACCTGCACGCCGCGCTCCCAGGCGCGCGTGGTGAGTTCGCCCTGGGTCTTCAGTTCGGCGAACTGGGCCTCGTCGTTGGCGTCGGCGATCGAGCCGGGACGGAGGCCGTCGCCGATCGAGAAGCTGACGTCGTAGGCGGCCATGATGTCGCAGATCTCGTCCCAGTGGGTGTAGAGGAAGTTCTCCTTATGATGGGAAAGGCACCACTTGGCCATGATCGAACCGCCGCGGGAGACGATGCCGGTCACGCGCCGCGCGGTGAGCGGGATATAGGCGAGGCGGACCCCGGCGTGGATGGTGAAGTAGTCGACGCCCTGCTCGGCCTGCTCGATGAGGGTGTCGCGGAAGATCTCCCACGTGAGGTCCTCGGCGCGGCCGTTGACCTTCTCGAGGGCCTGGTAGATCGGCACGGTGCCGACCGGGACGGGGCAGTTGCGGAGGATCCACTCGCGGGTCTGGTGGATGTTCTTGCCCGTGGAGAGGTCCATGAGGGTGTCGCCGCCCCACTTGATGGACCAGCGCATCTTCTCGACCTCCTCCTCGATGGACGAGGCGACGGCCGAGTTACCGATGTTGGTGTTGATCTTCACCAGGAAATTGCGGCCGATGATCATCGGCTCCAGTTCGGGGTGGTTGATGTTGGCGGGGATGATGGCGCGGCCGCGGGCGACCTCGGAGCGGACGAACTCCGGCGTGATCACCTTGGGGATGGCGGCGCCGAAGGACTCGCCCTTGTGCTGGAAGGCGAGGTCATGGCGGCGGGCGGATTCGGCCTGGGCGGCGGCGAGACGCAGGTTCTCGCGGATGGCGATGTATTCCATTTCCGGGGTGATGATGCCCTGCTTGGCGTAGGCCAGCTGGGTCGGGCGCTGGCCGGACTTGCCCTTGTAGACCTTGCGACCGGCACGGTCGAACTGGACGAGGCGGTTGCGGGAGGTCGCGCGCTGGGCGGTCTCGGCATGCTTCCAAGACAGGTAACCGTCGTCCTCGGGCTTCAGTTCGCGGCCCGGCACGGCCTCGACGTCGCCGCGCTCGAGGATCCAGGCCTGGCGGATGGCCGGCAGCCCCTTCTCGACGTCGCCATGGAAGGCGGGATCACCCCACGGGCCGGAGGTATCGTAGATGCGAACCGGCTCGTTCGGGGACTTCGTGCCGTCGGGACGGGAGGTGTCGGCCAGCTTCACCTCGCGCATCGGCACGAGGAGGTCGGGGCGCGAGCCCGGCACGTAGACGCGCGTCGAGTTCGGGAAGGAGGTGGGCTTGTTGTCGGAGACCATGGATAAAATGGATGAAAGGAGGAATGGGAGGGCCGGAGGCATAGGCTGTCCGCGCGGACCTGAGAAGTTCGCGGAAACGGGGATGGTTTGGGCTGCACGATCCGCTTCCTACGGCGCCGAGGCGCATCAGGTACGAGGGTTCGAGGCCAGGCCTCATCTCAGTCCGGTCACGGACTCCCCTGGGAAAGACTAGGAAGGAACGTCTTGATGAAGGTCGAAAGCCTCCAAGTAGCAAGACCATGCTCGGGAAACGCTCGCCCTCGGCCGGGCTTTCGGCGATACCCTCCGCATGGAACCCCCTGCCCTGCCCGCCGACCCCGTCCCGACCCAGGACGAGAAGAACCTGGCCCTGATCATGCACGTACTGAGCCTCGTCGGCTTCAGCCTGCTCGGCCCGCTCATCGTCTGGCTGGTCAAGAAGGACGAAAGCGCCTTCATCAACGTCCAAGGCCGGGAGCTGCTGAACTTCCAGATCAGCTTCGTGATCTACAGCATCGCCTGCATCCCCCTGTGCTTCATCCTCATCGGGATCCCGCTCCTCATCGTCCTCGGCGTCGCCGCCTTCGTCCTCACCCTCATCGGGCTCGTGAAGGCCACCGAGGGGAAGATCTACCGCTTCCCGCTGACGATCAAGATGCTCTGAGGTCCGGTCGGTCGGTCAAAAGGAAGGGCCCGACACACGTCGGGCCCATTTTGCATCACTAAGCACTGAAAATCAGCGGTTCATCGACAGCTGGGCGCGGAGATACTCGACCGTGCGGCGCACGTTCGCGTCCACTTCCATCTGGTTCACGACCGTCTTGCGGGCGTGGATGACCGTGCCGTGGTCGCGGCCGCCGAAAGCCTGGCCGATCGACACGAGGGACATGCCGGTGAGCTGGGTGGCGAGATACATGGCGACCTGACGGGGGAAAGCGATGTTCTGCATCCGGCGCTTGGACGTCATGTCGGACATCTGGATGCGGTAGTGCTCGGCGACCTTGCGCTGGATGACCTCGGCCGTGAGCGTGTGGCTGGCCTCCTCGACGAGGATGTCGTGGAGGAGCTTCTCGACCTGGGCGAGCTCGAGGGGCTTGCGGGTCATGCCCACCAGGCCGACGATGCGGGTGACGGCGCCTTCGAGGTTGCGGACGTTGCGGGCGATACGGGAGGCGATGAACTCGGCGATCTCCGGCTGCAGTTCGAGGCCGCGGGCGGCGGCTTTCTTGCGCAGGATGGCGATGCGGGTCTCGAGGCCGGGGGCCTGGATGGAGCAGACCATCCCCCACTGGAAGCGGGAGACGAGGCGTTCCTGGAGCTTGGCGATCTCGGAGGCCGGACGGTCGCTGGTCAGCACCACCTGCTTGTGGTTGTTATGCAGCTCGTTGAAGGTGTGGAAGAACTCGTCCTGCGTGGACTCCTTGCCGGCGAGGAAGTGGATGTCGTCGATGAGCAGCAGGTCGAGCTCGCGATAACGGCGGCGGAAGGCGGCGACGTTGCCGGCCTGGAGCGCCTGGATGAAGTCGTTCGTGAAGGTCTCGGAGGAGATGTAGGCGATGCGGGCCTGGGGGTTGGCGGCGTAGACCGAGTGCGCGATGGCGTGCATCAGGTGGGTCTTGCCGAGGCCGGTCGGGCCGTGGATGAAGAGCGGGTTGTAGTAGTGGCCGGGCTCCTTGGCGACGGCGAGCGAGGCGCCATGGGCCATCTCGTTCTCCGGACCGACGATGAAGTTCTCGAAGGTGTTGGTGGCCTTGATCGCCGGAGCGGGCGAAGCGGCGGCCTGACGAGAGGCGCGGGCGACCGGGGCCGGCGCCGGGGCGACCTCACGGGCGGCGTCGACGGAAGCGGTGAGACGGAAATCCATGTTGCGACCGGCGACCAGCGTGAGCTGGCGACGGAGCATCTCGGCGTAGTTGCTGTTCACCCAGGCCTCGGTGAGGACGGACGGAGCTTCCAAGACGAGCACTTTGCCATCGAGGATGCTGAGCGGCTGCAGGGAACAGATCCAGGTTTCGAAGTCGGCGCGCGGAAGCGTGTTACGAAGTTCGCTTTTGGCGGTCTCCCAAAGGGAGAGGTGGCTGACGGAAGAGGACATGGGAAAGGGGGAGGGTTGAGAAAGGTTGTTCACAGGCTCTTTGGAAGCCCGAAAGTGAGGTATTTTTGTAAAACAATCGTCAAGAAGACGGGCCCGACTCTTTGGCTGGTTCCGTGCCAGTTTCGGCAAGGAAAGAAATGAAGCCGTAAGTCGTTGATAAAAGGAGATTTGGAGGGTTTAAAAATGGATTCCTTCGTTTAGGGTCCGGTGAAGGGGCCGGCAGCGATCCGAGGGG
>VHCL01000037.1 GCA_016871725.1 Verrucomicrobiota bacterium
GGGCTGGGCGTGGGGGGTTGTTAGGGTCGTCATAGGTAATCACGGGACGTGCGGTGGGAGCGCGTTTCTCGATGATGGGGAGTCTATGCATCCCCAAGAGAATCCCAAGGTGGTCAGTTATCGCGACCTTTCGGCATGGAAGGCCGGCAAGGCCCTCGCGGTCGAGGTCTATCGAGTCGTGAATGTCGCGGCGGTCCGTAATGACTTCGCACTCGTCGATCAGCTGCGCCGGGCGGCGATCTCCGTGCCATCTAACATCGCCGAAGGCGCCGGCCGCGGGACGAATCAGGATGCCCTGAGGTTCCTTTACATCGCGCGGGGCTCGTTGTGTGAGCTTCGCACCCAGGTGGAAGTGATGCAGGAGGCCGGCCTATTGGATAGCCGTATCTGCGAGTCGCTTCTGGGTCGCGCCGAGGAAGCTGGTCGTCTCCTTGGAGGGCTTGTTCGTCTCCGCGCCTCTCGTCGCGACGGTGACGCGGAGGCTTCGTCCTCCGCCAAGCCACCTGCGCCTTCTTTTCGTCCTCCCGATGCGCGCCGCTAGCCTTTAAGTGCTTCAGGGGTTCATAACCCTTGCTTGTGAGGAGTGGTTGCGGATTGTTGCGTGCCTTGCGGTCTAACCGCCATCCGCCAACCGCTAACCGCTTCCACCTTTTTCGCCCATGTTTAGTTCGAGACTCTCTTTCGCCGCCGAGACCAACGCCCTGAGCAAGGCCAAGGCGAAGCGACTCGCCGCGGGGCAGCCGGTGCTCGACCTCTCCGATTCCAATCCGGCCAACGCGGGCTTCGCGTGGTCGGCCGCCGACCTCGGGCCGTTGTTCCGTCGCGACGGCATCCAGCGACAGGATCCTAATCCGCTCGGGCTGGCTTCGGCCCGCACGGCGGTCTCCGATTATTATTCCGTGCGCGGCGCCCGGGTGCCGGCCGAGCAGATCTTCCTGACGGCCAGCACGAGCGAGGGTTACTCCTGGATCTTCAAGCTGCTCTGTAATCCCGGTGACGAGATCCTCGTGCCCGAGCCTGCGTATCCGCTGCTCGAGGTCATCGCCGCGCTCGAGGGCGTGACGCTCCGCCCGTATCAGCTCGTCCAGCTGGCCGGCGAGTGGGTCATCGATGCTTCCACGCTGCACGTCACCCGTCAGACGCGCGCGATCGTCTGCATCAATCCCTCCAATCCGACCGGCGCGTTCGTCGGCCGTCGCGACCGCGACGTCCTGCGCGGATTCGCGCTCAAGCATGGCCTCGCGATCGTCTGCGACGAGGTCTTCCTCGATTACCCGGCCGAAGGCGTCGCCTCGCCGGGCACCTGGGCGGGCGAAGCCAACGTGACGACGTTCGTGCTCAGCGGCCTCTCCAAGGTCGCGCTCGCGCCGCAGCTGAAGCTCGGTTGGATCGTCGTCGCCGGGCCGGCCGCCTCGATGCTCGAGGCTTGCCGGCGCCTGGAGCATGTCGCCGACGCCTTCCTTTCGGTGAACACCCCCGCCCAGCTCGCCTTGCCGGATCTCCTCCGTCGCGCAGAGCCGCTCCGCGCGCTCGTCCGCACCCGCGTCGCCCAGGGGGAGGCCACCCTCCGCGCCTGGGTCACCTCGACCGCCGTCGGCTGCACCGTGCTGCCGCGTCCGGCCGGCTGGACCGCCATCCTGACCTTGCCTCCGGGTGTCCATGAAGACCGCTTCCTGATGAACGCCCTCAGTGAGGGTGTCTGGGCTCACCCCGGCTACTTCTATGGCATGCCGACGACGACCCCGAGCGTCGTTTTGAGCCTTTTGACCCCTCCGGACGCCCTTTCGGCGGGCCTGCAGGCCCTCGACCGGGCTTTGCAGCGGACTTAAGGGGTAATTACCGCTTGCCAACGGCCCCGGCACTCCTTTGCTCCGACTTTCCAAAAGGAGCCCGAACACTATGTCCCGTATCTGCAGCGTCACCGGCAAGCGCCCCGTCAAGGGCCGCCGAATCATTCACCGCGGTCAGTCCAAGAAGAGCGGCGGTATCGGCTTCCAGCTCGTGAAGCAGACCAAGCGCACGTTCAAGCCGAACGTCCAGCGCATCCGCGTCCTCCAGCCTAACGGCTCGGTGAAGCGCCAGTGGGTCTCGGTCAAGGCCCTCAAGGCCGGCCTCGTCACCAAGGCCTGAGCCCCGGTCGCACGACTAACCGAAAACCCGCCGAGAATCGGCGGGTTTTTTGTGCCCGGAGCGGGACGGGATGCCTTAGGCGAACTTCTGCCAGAGCACCGTGCCCCAGACCGACAGGGCGATGACGATGGTGAGGAAGACGGCCGCGCTACCCATGTCCTTGGCCCGTTTGGCCAAGGGGTGCCTTTCCAGGGAGATGTGGTCCGTGTTGGCCTCGATGGCCGAGTTGATGAGCTCGACGATGAGGATCAGCTGCAAGGTGGAGAAGAGCAGGGCGCGTTCTGGCAGGCTGACCGGGATGAACCAGGCCGCGATCGAGAGCGGGAGCACCACGATGAGCTCCTGCTTGAAGGCTTCCTCGTGGGTGGCGGCGGCCTTGAGGCCGTCCCAGGTGTAGCGCAAGGCGTTGAACAGCCGGCTGAGGCCCCCCTTGGACTTCATGGACTGTCCGTACGGCTCGGGATTGGTCATCGCGGGCACCTTATTCCCGCTAAATCACAGGGCAAAGGCAATTTTCGGCCCCAAAAATCGCTTGCCAGAGGGGGGTGCCCCCCTAGGTTCCTTGGTTCCCTAGTCGGAAAACCTACCATGCGCGAAGATTACCTCCAGGAAGCCCGCAAGATCATCCCTGATGCGAACATTCTCATCAACGTGGTCTCCAAGCGCGTGAAGCAGCTCCGCAGCACGGCCGATTACTCCGTCCAGCCCCCGAAGTATAACCACACCCTGGGCGACGTGTTCGAGAAGCTTTCCCCGGAGGACATCGCCCTGCGCGAAGTCATCGAAGGCCGCATCTCCTGGGAGTTCCGTCCCGAAGACCGTCTGCCTGCCTGAGCCGGCTCGCCTGATCGGCCGGTTTCCCGGCGCGTAGCCTTTTCGTCTCCCGATGGCCGCCCGCCGCGAACAGTCCCTTCCTGAGGTCAACAACCCGAAGGCGGGTCGCGACTACTTCATCGGCCCGACCTACGAGGCCGGGATCGTCCTGCGCGGCACCGAGGTGAAGTCCCTGCGCGCGGGCCGGGCCAACATCGCCGACGCCTTCATCAAGATCACCCCGAAGGGCGTGATGCTCTACCACGCGCACATCGCGGAGTATGACTTCGGCAACCTCAACAACCACGCCTCCTACCGGACGCGTCAGCTGCTGCTGAAGCAGGCCGAGATCGAGAAGATCGCCGCCGAGGTCCGGTCGGGCGGCCACGCGATCGTGCCTTTGAAGATCTACTTCAAGCACGGCCTCGCGAAGTGCCTCCTCGCCGTGGGCAAGGGCAAGAAGATGCACGACAAGCGTCAGGACATCAAGGAGCGCGAAGCCAAGCGCGAGATCTCGCGCGCGATGAGCCGACGGAAGTGAAGCCGCCGCTCCATCTCGTCCTCCTCCGCCCGGAGATCCCGCCGAACACCGGCAACGTCGGCCGGATGTGCGCGGTCACGGGCTGCGTGCTGCACCTGGTGCACCCGTTGGGCTTCAAGATCGATGACGCCAAGCTCCGCCGCGCCGGGATGGATTACTGGCACGAACTCGACGTCCGCCATCACGCCGACTGGGAGGCGTTCCTGGCTTCGCCCGGCCGGCCGGAACGCCTTTGGCTCTTCACGACCAAGACGACCCGCGGCCTCTGGGACGCCGAATTCCGCGAAGGCGACGGACTCGTCTTCGGCAGCGAGAGCTGCGGCGCCGCCCCGGAAGTCCACGCCTGGTTCGGTCCGGAGCGCGAAGTGAAGATCCCGCACTTCAATGACAAGACCCGGTCGTTGAATCTCTCGACCGCCTGTGGGATCGCGACGTATGAGGCGCTGAGGCAGATCAAGAAGGGATGATGGCTGAGTCGATGACGGATGACAGAGGGCTGAATTGAGGACTGAATAGAGGACTGCGTTGAGGGCTGAATGGAGGGCTGAATGGAAAAGCAGGTGTTCGCCTCAGGTACGACTGAGGTGATTGGCGACTCGTTGGTGCGGACAGGGGTGGTTCGATGCTTTGATGGAGGAAGATTCTCTGGGTCCGGATTACCGAAAGCTGTCGGCTTGGTCTGAGGCCTGCGATCTTGCGGTTTCTGTCTATTTGATGTGCCGCGCCAATGGTGCACGGCTTGATGCCGATATCATCCATCAGCTAAGACGCTCGGCGGTTTCGATTCCGTCAAATATCGCCGAGGGCAACGCCAAGGGGTCGAATAGGGATACCTTGAAGTTTCTGTATATCGCCAGGGGGTCGCTTGCCGAACTCGAGACCCAGCTGCTCATCTGCGTCAAGGCGGGCTTCTTGAAGGAATCGGACGTCCTAATCGTCTCCGAACACAGCAACAGGGTGGGGCGTCTGCTCGGAGGACTCATTCGGCACCGGAAATCTAGGCCAGACTGACATCCAGCCCGCTTGGCTTATCCACGCAGTCCTCAATTCAGTCCTCCATTCAGTCCTCCACGCAGTCCTCCCGGTTGCTTTACTCCTTCTCCCGCTTGCCTTCTTCCTACCACCCTTACCGTTGTCTTTGCCTCTCCCATGTCCCGTCTCGAAACCATCCGCTCCCGCATCGCGCCCGCCCGGGCCCGCTTGCTCGCGCATCCGTTGTATGCCCGGATGGCTTCGCTCGACGACGTGCGCGTGTTCATGCGCGCGCATGTCTTCGCGGTCTGGGATTTCATGTCTTTGCTCAAGCGCCTGCAGCGTGACCTCACGTGCGTGACCGTCCCGTGGGTGCCGGTCGGCGACGCCGAGGTCCGCTTCCTGATCAACGAGATCGTCTGTGGCGAGGAATCGGACGTCGATCCGCGCGGCGGCCGTATCGCTCACTTCGATCTCTACCTGCGTGCGATGCATGAGTCCGGATCCGATACGTCCGCCGTCGACAAGGCGCTCGCGTCCGTCCGCGCCGGCGGCTCGACCGCCTCTGCGCTCGTCTCCGCCGGGGTCCCGGCCGGCGCCGCCGCTTTCTCCGGCGCGACCTTCGCCCTGGCTACGAACGGGAAGTCCCACGAGGTCGCCGCGGCCTTCACCTTCGGACGCGAGGACCTGATCCCGGACATGTTCACGGAGCTGGTCACGCGCCTCAGCCGCGAACATCCGGGCAAGCTCGACACCTTCCGTTATTACCTTGAACGGCACATCGAGGTCGACGGCGGCCACCACGGCGCGATCTCGCTCCGCATGGTGGAACTGCTCTGCGGCGAAGACGACCGTAAGTGGGACGAAGCCGCCGCGGCCTCCGTCGCCGCCATCGAGGCGCGCATCGCCCTCTGGGATGCGATCCTGGCCGACCTCAGGGCTGCCTGACGCGGAAGTTACGGTATTCGACCTTCATCGGCGGGCCGACGTGCACCTGGACGCCGAGCTTGCCCTCAGGGTGCTTGGCCGCCGCATCATCGTCGATGACCACGCTCATGACGTGTCCGTTGAGGAGGTGCACCTGTGCGCCGCCTCTGACGATGAGGTGATATTCGTTCCAGTCGCCGTTGCGGATGAAGCCGGCGAGTTCCTTCGGGTCGCCGACGCTGCCGACGACCTCGGCCTTCCTGCCCGCGCGGACGCGGGTGATCTGGCCGCGGAGGGCATTGAACGTGCGTCCGCGCTCCTCGTAGTTCTGGCCGGTGTGACGGTTCTGTCCGTCGATGTCGGCCTGCGGACCCGTGAGGGCGAAGGTCAGTCCCGCGACGTCGGTACTGTGGTAATTGATGCCGCTGTTGCCGCGGTCGGAGATGCGGTATTCTCCCTTGAGCTCGAAGTCCCCGGGCAGGGAGCCTTCCCAGATCAGGAAGGTGTTCCGCTTCACGATGGTCTCCGGGGTGATCTCGCCGACGACCACGCCGTCCACGCAGCGCCAGTAGACCGGGTCGCCGCTCCAGCCTTTGAGCGTCTTGCCGTCGAAGAGCGACTGCCAGCCCAGTGTCTCTTCCGCCGAGGGAACGGGCAGGGTCTGTTTCGGAGGGGGTGGGATGACTTCGGCGGCGCCGAGGCTCAGGCATGCGGCCAGAAGGAAGGGCAGGGCATTCATGGGGTGTGGTTGGTTTAAAGTGGAAGCCCATGTCAGTCGCTCCTAAAGATATCCCAACCCCCATGGCCGAAACCAATCGTCCCCTCGCCAACCGTATCCTCTACGGATTGCTCTTCGGCGTGCTTGCCGGCCTGGCCACCCTCGGGCTCGGACAGTTTTCGCCCGCGTCGCTGGAGTTCATGCGGAAGGTCTCGACGAAAGTCTTCGACCCGCTGGGGCAGGTCTTCCTCCGCCTGCTGTTCTTCGTCGTCATCCCGCTGGTCTTCGCCTCGCTCGCCGCCGGTGTCGCGCAGCTCGGCCGCCTCGACCGGCTCGGCCCGCTCGCCGGCCGGACTTTCGCGCTCTTCTTCCTCAACATGGCCATCGCCGTCGGCCTGGGGCTGCTGATGATGAACGTGCTCCGCCCCGGCGACCATCTCGACGCGGGCGCGAAGGCCATGCTCATGCAGGAATTCGGCGGCGCCGCGCAGAAGCACGTGGCCGTCTCAGCGGCCACTCCGGCCGTTTCCCTTGCTGGCATCGTGGAGATGTTCATGCCGAAGAACCTCTTTGGCGCCGTCGTCGGCCATACCAACGGCACGCTCGGCGACATCCTGCCGCTCATCCTCTTCGCGTTGCTCGTCGGCGTCGTCGGTACGCAGCTTGCCGTGGCGAAGCGACAGCAGCTGCTCTCGGCCCTGGATCTCGTCTCCGAGCTGATGACGGGCATCGTCCGGCTCGCCCTGCGGCTCGCGCCGTACGCCGTGCCGCTCATGATCTACGGCGTCATCGTCAAGGTCGGTTTGGACATCCTGATCGCCCTCGGGGTCTTCGCCTTGGGCTGCCTCGCCGTCATGCTCCTCCACCTCTTCGGCACGATGTCGCTCTGGCTGCGCCTGTGGACCGGCCGGAAGCCGCTGGCCTTCTTCCGCGACATCCGCGGCGTGCTCGTGACCGCCTTCTCGACGAGTTCGAGCAATGCGACGCTTCCGGCCGCCCTGGAGTGCTCGAAAGAGACCCTCGGGCTGAAACCGAGCGTATCCGGCTTCGTGCTGCCGCTCGGCACGACGATGAATATGAGTGGCACGGCCCTGTATGAAGGCTGCGTGGTGCTCTTCGTCGCGCAGGTCTTCGGCGTGGACCTCTCCGTCGGGCAGCAGCTGACCTTGCTCTTCCTCTCGGTCCTTAGTGCGGTGGCCGTCGCCGGCATTCCCGGCGGCTCGCTGCCGCTCATCGCGGGCCTGCTGGTGACCTTCGGCATCCCGGCCGAGGGCATCGGCATCGTCCTCGGCGTGGACCGGGTGCTGGACATGGCCCGTTCGATGACGAACGTCGGCTCCGACCTCGTCACGACCGTCGTGGTCGACGCCCAGGAGCGGAAGGCCGACGCGGCCTGACCGACATGCGCCTCCTTTCCTCCGTATTCCTGTGCTGTCTCTCGGTCTCGGTCGGCGCGGCCGAGTCCGCGGCTGATCTGACGAAGCGGGCGTTGGCCGAGACCGCGACTCCGGTCAGGCCCTTTATCGCCGGCGTGCAGCCGGCATGGAACGGTCGTGCCGTCCAGTTCCTCTTCGCCCCGGTCTTCGAATTCCCGGAGACTTCCGGTGCGGCGCGCTATCGTTTCACGCTCACGGACGCGACCGGCAAGGAGCATGTCTTCCTCGCCTCGAAGCCGTCGGCCTCCCTCGCGCCGATCTGGACCTCGGTCGCGGTCGGCCCCGCCACGCTCGCCGTCCAAGGCCTCGATGCTTCCGATGCCTCCGTCGGCGCGCCCTTGGTCCGTCGTTTCCATCGCGCGGCGCCGTTCGCGGCGTCGACCCCCGTCCCCATCGATCCTGCCAGGCCGGCCCGGGCTCTCGCCGCTTTGGTCCGCTCGCCGGACCTGCGTTGCTGGTTCGCCGATGGCGTGCCTGAGGCGTCGTTCGTGCTCTACCGCTATCCTTCCAAGATCGTGGGCGCCGCGGCTTCCGCCCTGGCGACGTACGCCGCCCAGCAGCCCGCGCCGGCCGATGCCGCCGAGGCGCTCATCGCCTCCCGCCGGGCCGCCGACTATCTCCTCTCGATGGCCTACCCGGCGGACGCGGCCTGGGCCGGCCACCTGCCGACATACCACCCGACGCTCTATCGCGAGAAGCTGAAAGGGCACATGTCCGGCGGCAACTACCTCACGAACTGCGGGGCCGAGGCCGGCCGTTATCTGCTCGACGTCCATGCGGCGACGAAGGACCGCAAGTATCTCGACGCCGCCGTCCGGATCGCGGCGACCTACGAGAAGACCCAGATCCCCGCCGGCAGCTGGCCGCTTTTCGTCGATCCGCGCGACGGCAAGCCCGCCTCGCCCAACGTCCTCGTCCCGACGGGTGTCGTCGGCTTCCTGGATCAGCTCGAGGCCGTGACCAGTGATCGCCGTTTCGCTCCGGTCCGCGCCCGGGCCCTCGTCTGGATCATGGCGAACCCGGTGCGCACGTGGAATTGGCAAGGCCAGTTCGAGGACGTCCGTCCGCTCCCGCCCTACGAGAACATGACGAAGCACGAGGCCTGCGATTTCGCCCTCCACCTGTTCGAGCAGAAGGAGCTTCCGCCCACCGACCTGACGCTGGCCCTCGAGCTGCTGCGTTACGCCGAGGACCAGTTCGTGGTCTGGGATCAGCCGCCCAAGGACACGCCGGTCCGCCAGAGCGCCGACGGCGCGGCCGGCGGCAAGGCGCGGAAATGGCTGCTGCCCTGCGTGCTCGAGCAGTATCGTTGCTACGCGCCGGTCTGCGCCAGTTCGGCCAAGCTCATCCGTACTTATCTGGCCGCCTGGCGGGCGACCGGCGATCGGTTGCACCTGGAGAAGGCGAGGGCGCTCGGCGCGACGTTGGCCCGCTCGCAGGATCATCCGAAGGCTCCCGGGCGTTACCAGACCTGGGTCATGCTTCCGCCCGGCGCGATGTGGTTCAATTGTGAACTGATGGCCGTGCGCGCGATGCAGGAGCTTGCCGCGGAGCGCTGAGGCTAAGTCAGGCGCGGCGCAGCAGGACGACGCCGAGGATGGCGATCGCGCCGCCGACCCAGAGGCGCCAAGACGGCCGCTGGCCTTCGACGGCCCATTGCATCACGAGTCCGATCAGCGGCGTCAGCGCCACCACGCTGAGCACCAGCGCGGCGTCATGCTTGGTGAGCGCCCACTGGTAACAAGCCACGCCCATCGCCGGCCCGGCGAGGCCGTTCATGAACATCCAGATCGGGGCGGTGCGCCAGGCGTAGGGCCGGCGTAGCTTGGCAAGGAGGCCATCCTTGCTTGCGGTCCAGAGGACGAAGAGCAGGACGACCGGCACGCCGCCGAGGAGGCGGACAAAACCCTGCGCGAACCCGTCCGGAATCGTCTCGCCCGCGCGCGCGCAGGCGTCGACCGCCATCGGCGTGCCGACCGCGCCACAGGCCTGGCCGAAGGCGGAAAGCAGGCCGAGCCAGACGCCGGCGCGGCGGTCCGCCGGGTCGCCTTCGGCCGGGGCGCCGAGCGCGACGCCGACGCCGGCGAGGATCACCAGCGCGGAGAGCAGCTGCGGGCCGTTCGGCGACAGGCCGAGGATCTCGTATTCGAGGAAGAGCGCGATCGGGGCGGCGAGGCACTGGGTCAGCAGCATCGTCAGGCCGACGCCGATGCGGGGTAGGGCGTGGAAGAGGGCGATGTCGCCGACGCCGAGGCCGAGCACGCCGCCGAGCAGGAGCCATCCCCAGCCGGCGCTGAAGGGATGCCGGCCGCTGAGGAGCACGAACAGCCCGACGATGACGAGCGCGACGAGCAGGCGGCCGAGGTTCGCGAGGTCCGGTCCGTGGTGCGCCGAGCTGCGCCGCGCGCAGGTCACCGACCAGGCGTAGAAGAAGGCGGCTCCGAGGGCGTAGTCCATCAGTCGAATTTCTCGAGCACGGCGACGCCCACGGCATCCGCGCGCAGCCGGCCCTCGCCGTTCAGGCGGAAGCGGGTGCCGGCCAGTTCCATGACTTCTTCTTCGATGAGGTCGGCGAAGAGCTCGCGAACGCCTTGCGGGAGCGGGGTATCGAAGCGCTCGGCGAGCGCGAAGGGGTCCACGCCTTCGTTGAGGCGCAGGCCGAAGACCAGCGCGTCGCAGAGCAGGTCGCGCGGGCTGAGGGCCTTGGCCTGTTCGCGGATGGGCGCGCCGGCTTCGACGCCCTTGGCCCATTGGTCGAGGTTCGCCGGGTTCGTCCAGCGGACGTGGCCCCACTGCGACGCCGCCGAAGGGCCGTAGCCGATCCAGGAACCCATTTCCCAGGTGATGAGGTTGTGGCGGCAGGCATGGCCGGCCTGAGCGAAATTCGAGGTCTCGTATTGCGCGTAGCCGTTTTCGGCGAGCGTCTCCCAGGTCCGTCGGTAGAGGAACGCCTCGAGCTCGCGGTCGATCTTCACCTTGCCTTGCGAGAGTTTCACGAACATCGCGGTGTCCTCCTCGAAGGTGAGGCAATAGGTCGAGAGGTGGTCGGGCCGGAGCTCCATCGCCCTGTACAGGTCGTCGGTCCAGCGCTTCTCATCCTGGCCGGGGATCGCGAAGATCAGGTCGAGGTTGCGGGACGCGAATCCGGCGGACTCGATGAGCTCCCATGCGTCCATGATCTGCTTCGGCGAATGACGGCGGCCGAGCGCGTCGAGCGTGGCCTCATCGAAGCTCTGCACGCCCATCGACACCCGGGTCACGCCGATCTCCTTGAGCGCGGCGAGCTTGTCGGCACGGACCGACGAAGGCGCGAGCTCGACGGTCCATTCGCCGGGTCGGCCGGCGGCCTCGGTCATGGCGTGCCCGAGGCGACGCAGGTCGTCGGCCGGCAGGAGTCCGGGCGTGCCGCCGCCCCAGAAGGCGGTCTCGACGCGGCCGGGCGGGTGGAGTTCCAGCTCGCGTTCGATCGCGGCGAGGTAGCGGTCGATCTCACCGCGCTTGGGCTGTTCCTGGTAGAACGAGCAGAAGTCGCACGACGACGCGCAGAACGGGACGTGCAGGTAGAGGGCCGTCGCGGACTGGACGGGCGCGGACATCACTCGAGGCCGAGCTGCTTGCGGCCGGCTTCGGAGATCATCCGCGGATTCCAGACCGGGTCCCAGACGATCTCGACTTCGGCGGATTCGACGCCGGGCAGGGCCTCGAGCTTGGACTTCGCGTCGGCGGCGATGACGGGCCCCATGCCGCAGCCTTGGGCGGTGAGCGTCATCTTGGCCGCGACCTTCTGGCCCCCGCGTTCGCCGGGGGTGAGTTCGAGGTGATAGATCAGTCCGAGGTCCACGATGTTGACCGGGATCTCCGGATCGAAGCAGCCCTTGAGGGCCTCCCACAGGGCTTCCTGGTTCACGGGGCCGCTCAGGACGGCCTCGTCCTTCTTGCCGTACTGGCTGACGGCCTCGGCGCCGAGGCCGTCGATGTCGGCCGGGGCGATGCGGAAGAGCCCCATCGGGGTGCGGACGGTGACCGAGCCGCCGAGGGCCTGCGTGACGGTGACTTCCGTGCCTTTCTCCAGCACGACGACGTCCCCGGCGGGGATGAGGGTCGCGGCGCAGTCGCGGACGAGCTTATGGGCGGAGGACATGCCCAGAAGACAGGCGGGAAGGCCTGCGGACGCAAGCGTGGGGTGCGGTCGGGATGTGCTTTTGAGGGTGGTCCGGTTGCATGCCAAGGTGACGCGCAGGGTTGTGGGCGACCGGCCGACAGCTAGCTTATCCCTCAACCCCTTCCCATGCGTCGTCTCCTGGCTCTGCTTCTCGCCCTTTCCGTCCATGCCGCCCCGGTGCCGATCTTCGACGGCAAATCCCTCGCGGGCTGGGAAGGCGACGCCGCCTGGTGGCGCGTCGAGGACGGCGAGATCCGCGGCGGGTCCTCGACGGTCAAGGTCCCGAAGAATTTCTTCCTCGCGACGGAGAAGTCGTACCAGAACTTCGATCTCCGCGTGAAACTCCGCCTGACCGGCACGGGCTTCGTCAACAGCGGCGTGCAGATCCGCAGCGTGCGCGTCCCTAACAGCACCGAGATGAGCGGTTATCAGGTCGACTACGGCAAGGGCTGGTACGGCAAGATCTACGACGAGAGCCGTCGCAACAAGGTCATCGCCGAACCGCAGGACGCGGCCGCGGTCCTCGCCGCGGTGAAGGAAGGCGAGTGGAACGAGTATCGCATCCTCGCGGAAGGCAGCCGCATCCGCAGCTGGATCAACGGCGTGCCGGCGCTCGATTACGTCGAGACCGCGCCGAACATCGCCCTCGACGGCAAGATCGGCCTCCAGGTCCATTCGGGCGGCATGGCCGTCATCCAGGCCAAGGACATCACGATCGAGGAACTGCCGCCCACGCCGGGCGCGCTGACCTGGGATAAGGTGAAGCCCGCCGCGAAGAAGCCCGAGCCCGCCAAGGCGGCCGCGCCCCGCAAGGACACGAGCTACAACGACGTGCAGGGCGTGCGGCGCTCGGCCGAGGAGCAGCAGAAGCTCTTCAAGCTCCCCGAGGGCTTCGAGATCGAGCTCTTCGCCAAGGAGTCGGCCGACTTCGGCAAGTTCATCATGCTGATCTTCGACCAGCAGGGCAGGGCGTGGTCCAGCACCGCGCTGGAATACCCGGTCGACGCCAACGAGAATCCCGCCGCCGCCGAGGCGCTCTACAAGTCCAAGGCCCGCGACAAGGTCGTCGTCTTCGACCGGCCCTTCGAACCAGGGGTGCGCCAGCCGCGCGCCTTCGCCGACGGCCTGGCGATCCCCGAGGGCGTGCTGCCTTATAAGGACGGCGCGGTCGTCCAGCACGGCCACGACGTCGTGTTCCTCCGCGACACCGACGGCGACGGCAAGGCCGACCAGCGCGAGGTCCTGCTGACGGGCTTCGGCGTCCAGGATTCGCACCTCTTCCCGCACCAGTTCACCCGCGCGCCGTGGGGCTGGTTCTGGCTCGCGCAGGGCGCCTTCAATTCGGGCAAGGTCACGTCCACCAAGGGCGAGGTCACCGATTTCCCGAACACGCGCATGGCCCGCTTCCGCCCTGACGGCAGCTTCTTCGAGCCGACCAGCATCGGTCCCTGCAACATCTGGGGCCTCGTGCTCACCGGCGAAGGCGAGTGCTTCATCCAGGAAGCGAACGACTACGGCTACCCGGTCATGCCGTTCCACGAATACGCGCTCTACCCCGGCTGCGCGGACCGCCTCGCGAAGTCCTACCAGCCGCCGTTCCCGGTGCAGGCGCCGGATTTCAAGATGGGCGGCACCGGCCTCAGCGGCCTCGCGTTGTCCGACCCCGGCGTCTGGCCGCAGGGCTTCGACGGCGTGATGTATGTCGCCAATCCGATCACCTCGAAGGTCAACGCGGTCCGCCAGCACCGCGCGGGCTCCGGCTACCGCCTCGAGCGCCTCGACGATTTCGTCACCTGCGAGGACCCGTTCTTCCGGCCGATCGCGATGACGATGGGCCCCGACGGCTGCCTCTACGTCATCGACTGGTATAACAAGATCATCAGCCACAACGAGGTCGCCCGCAATCACCCCGACCGCGACAAGCAGTCGGGCCGTATCTGGCGGATCAAGCCGAAGGGCTTCGTCCCGCCGGCCGTGCCGGATTACACCCGGTTGTCCTCCACCGACCTGATCGCCCGCCTCGGTTCGAAGATCGCTGGAGACGCGCACCTCGCCTGGCAGACCTTGGCCGACCGACGTGACGAAGGTCAGGCCCTCGAAGGCGCGCTCGCCGCGATCGCGGGCGACGCCTCCGCGCCGGCCGCCCGCCGGATCCAGGCGCTCTGGGTGCTGGGCGAACATGGCCGCAAGATCGGTCCGCTGGCCGAGCGGCTGCTGGCCGATCCGAATCGTAACGTCCGTCGCGAAGCCGTGAACGCGCTGCGTCATCTCGGCGCCTGGGAGCCGCATTTCGCCGCGCTGACGGCGCTTGCCGCCGACCCCGACGCCGAGGTCCGCGCCGCCGCCATCAAGGCTCTCGGCGAGGCTTCCGCCAAGTCCCCCGTCGCGCTGGGCGCGCTGATGCGTTTCGTCGGTCCGGCCCTCGAAGGGCCCGTCGCGCCGGATCGTCGCGGCAAGGCCATCAAGGTCGGCGCCGCCTATGAGCGCGACTTCGAGCGCTTCCTCGTGCGCATGTATCTCGAGCGCCAGCCCGAGGCCGTCGCCGCTTTCCTCGCTTCGGACGCCGCGAAGTCGCTGCCCGCCGAAGGCCGGATGTTCGCCGCGCTCGCGCTCGACCCGAAGGTCGGCGCCCCGCTCGTCGCCGCGCTGGTCGGCCAGCTCGACCGCGCGCCCGGCCCGGATGAGCTCCTCGCCGTCGCCCAGACCCTCGACCAGCCCGCCAGCGTCGCGGTCCTCCGCAAGCTCCTGGCCGACGCCCCCGTGCGCAACCGCGTCGTCGAGCTCCTGCTCGTCTTCCGCACCGACCTCGATCCCGCCAAGGTCGGTCCGGTCGTAGCCGAAGCCGCCCGGGCCTTGCTCGCCCAAGGCGTCGCGGAACGCGCCCTCGCCGCCCAGCTCATCGGCGGCTTCCAGCTCCTGGCCCTTGAGGACGACCTGCTCGCCCTCGTCGCCAAGGAAGATTCCCGCCGCGAGGCGCTCCTCGGACTCCAGCAGCTCCGCACCACCAAGCCGGAAGCCGTGGCCGCGCTCATCGGTTCCGCGCCGGCGGACCTCGCGAAACTCGCGCTGCGCGCCTTGGTCGCCGCCCGCGCTCCGCAGGCCGCCGGCCTGGCGATGAAGCTTTACCCGACGTTGTCGGCGAACGATCGCAAGGTCGTGCTCGACGGACTGAGCGGCACCCAGGCCGGGGCCAAGGCCATCGCCGCCGGGCTGGCCGACGGCTCGGTCGCCGTGGCCGACGTCGAGACCGCCGCCGCCGAGAAGCTCGCCATCGCCTTGGGCGACAGCCCTGAGCTGGCCGCCGTCTCCGCGCGGCTGGGCGGCGTGTTCCGCAGCGTGCTGGCCCTCGACGGCTCCAACGACGCCGTCGCCAAGTCCGGCCTGGCCCTCAAGGGCGCCTTCACCGTGGAGACCTGGGTCCGCCTCGACGACAAGGTCGACAACAACGACAGCATCCTCGGCGCCGCGGGCGCGCTGGACCTCAATTTCGCCGGCGGGATCTTCCGCGCTTACCTCGGCGGTACGATCCATGATGCGGTGGTGTCGGCGAAGCCGATTTCCTCGGGTATCTGGACCCATGTGGCCGTCACGCGCGACGCCGCCGGCGTCCTGCGTCTCTTCCAGGACGGCGAACTCGTCGGCA
>VHCL01000038.1 GCA_016871725.1 Verrucomicrobiota bacterium
CCACCCCTATCCCTACCCCTGCCCCTTGTGTTACTTAGCCAACAGCTCCCGGACCTTCGCGCCGATGGCGGCGGCGGCTTCGCCTTTCTTGTCCTTATGGGCGGCGACGACGTTGACGAGGGCGCTGCCGACGACCACGCCGTCGGCGACCTTGGCGATGGCTTGGACGTGGGCGGCGGTGGAGACGCCGAAGCCGACGCAGATCGGCAGGGAGGTGTGCTTGCGGATCTCGGCGACCGAGGCCGAGAGGTTGGCGGCCAGCTCGGAGCGTTCGCCGGTCACGCCTTCGCGCGAGACGTAGTAGATGAAGCCGGAGGCGTGCTTGGCGATGAGGCCGATGCGCGCGGGCGGCGTGGTCGGGGCCACGATGAAGATGTTGGCCAGCCCGTGATGCTTCGAGGCCGCGATCAGTTCGTCGGCTTCTTCGGGCGGGCAGTCGAGGACGAGCAGGCCGTCGGCGCCGGCGGCGCGCACCTTGGCGCAGTAGCTGTCGAGGCCGAACGAGAACAGCAGGTTATAATAGCAATAGAGGACGATCGGCTTGTCCGTACCGGCGCGCACCGCGCGGAGCACGTCGAGCAGGCCGTCGTAGGTCATGCCGCCCTCGAGGGCGCGCTGGGCCGCGAGCTGGTTGGTCAGGCCGTCGGCGAGCGGGTCGGAGAAGGGCACGCCCACTTCGAGCACGTCGGCGCCGTTCCGCGCCAGGGACAGCAGCACGGCCTTGGACGTCTCGACGTCGGGGTCGCCGGCGCAGACGTAGCTCACGAAGGCCGGGCGGCCTTCGGCTTGGCAGCGGGCGAACGTCTGGGCTAAGCGATCCATGCGCGGAAGGAAGCCGGGTTTGGTCCCGAGGGCAAGGCGAAGGCGAACGCCGTCCGCTTTACCGGGTTGCCAATCCGAGGCGCGTCCGCACTTTGGAGGCGTCGGCCCAAGTGGTGGAACGGTATACACATCAGACTTAAAATCTGCCGCCGAAAGGCTTACCGGTTCGAGTCCGGTCTTGGGTACGGCAAAACAGAACAGGCCGCACGGGTGGTGCGGCCTGCTTGCCCGTTTCCGGGACAAATAAGTCCAGAGTCCAAGCTACGGGACTCTGGGGTCGGGTACGGAGAGTTTGATTCCTGCTTCCGTTAGTCGCCCTCGCGACTGATGCGTCCTTTATAAGGGAGGCTCTTACCTGAGTGAAATTGACTGAAGGTGTTGTGCCGGTCCCCCCGGGGGATGTCAACGGCTACTTCGTCGCGGACCCTGGATATGACAGAAAACCCCGTTCCAGGGGCTGAATCGCCTCCTGGCGGGGTTCCGTCGGGTCAGCGCCGGAGGCTGAACGGCGTGAAATCGGTGTCGGTGTCGAAGGCGTCGACCCCTTCGGCGGCCTTCAGCTTGGCGCAGACGACGGTCGTCACGGGGGTCATGACCGCCTCCACGAGCACCTTGAAGAACCAGTTGGCGGCCATGACCGCGAGGAGCGTCGCCGGGCTCCAGATCCCGAGGAAGGCGAGCGGGTAGAAGATCAGGCTGTCGACGCCCTGGCCGACGACCGTCGAGCCGATGAAGCGGGCCCACGGGTGCTTGCCGCCCATGCGCACCTTCATCTTCGCGAGCACGTAGGAGTTGAGGAAGTCGCCGACGCAGAAGGCGATGATCGAGCCGAGCGCGATGCGCCACCCGCCGCCGAAGCAGGTCACGAGCGCCGGTTGCAGCTGGGCGCTGAACGGTTCGTCCGGGCTGGCCGGCATCGCGAGGACCACCCAAGTCATGATCGTGGCGAAGAGCATCGCCGCGAAGCCCGCCCAGATCACGCGGCGCGCGAGCGCGTAGCCGTAGACCTCGGTGAGCACGTCGCCGAAGATGTAGGACAACGGGAAGAAGAGGTTGCCGGCGCCGAAGTCGGTCTTGCCGAGGAGGGGAAGGTCGAGCTGCACGACCTTGGCCGGGCCGATCAGGTTGGAGCACAGCAGCACCGCGACGAACGCGCCGAGGATGAGGTCGTAGTAGCGGTAGCTGCGGTGCATCGGCGGTCAGGTTGGAGGGAACGGGCCCGGACGCCAGCGGACCGGCGGGAATCTCAGCGGCCGAGGGCGGCCTTGAGGAAGGGCTCGAAGACGTCGGCCTGTCGGAAGAAGCCCAGGTCGCTCGCGTGCGAGCCGTCCGTGGCCCCGTCGCTGTCGTCGCCGTAGAGGTGGTCGCCGGGCACGTAGGACAGGCCGGTGACGCCTTCCTTCACCAGCTGCTCGTAGGCGGCCTTGAGCGCCGCATGGTTGTCGTCGTGATGCTTGCGGCGGCCGGCGATGATCCACGAGTCGGTGTTGCGACGGTCTTCGACGAGGAGGATCGGGGTGCCGGGGCGGGCGGCGCGGAGCTGCCGCACCAGCGGCACGCACTTCTGCGCGACTTCCTTGGCGTTCATGTTCGGCAGGCAGTCGATGACGTAGGCGGCGGCGTCGATGCGCACGAGGAAGTCGCCGACCTCCTTGTCCATGCGGCCGTTGCCGGAGAAGCCGAGGTTGACCACCGGCACGTCGAAACGTCGGCCGAGGATGCCCGTGTGCACCATGCCGGGACGGGTGGCGCAGGCGCCGTGCGTGATCGAGGTGCCGTAAAAGACGACCGGCTTGGCTCGCGGCTTGAGGCCGGTGAGCTGCTTGCCCGCGGGCACGCCGACGTGGAGGAACTCGACGCCGTTGAACAGCGGCAGGTAGAGCGCGTATTCCCGTTCGCCGGCGTCGAGGCCGTCGGCCAGGCGGAGCTTCATCTCTTGCGCGCCAGGACGGGCGACCTGCACCCAGCGCCACTTGCCGTCTTTGTCACGGGCGTAGAGGTCGAGGCCGCTGACGCCCGTCGCGGGCATGTGCGGCATCGCCAGCTGCGGCTTGGTGACCCTGTAGTGCGCGTAGATCGTGGTGGCGTCGGTGCGGAAGCGGAACATCAGGCCGGCGCTGTCGCGGCTCAGGCCCCAGACCGCGGCCGTCACCTTGCCGTCGGCCTCGGCGGGCAGGCGGTCGAAGTAGCCCTTGCGTTCGGCGTCGGGGAAGGCGCGGCCCTCGAGGTCCGTCTCCCGGACGTCGTGCCACGAGACCTTCTCGTCGGGCCGGAGCGCGTAGCGGTCGACGGATTTCGGCGCGGCCTTGGCGGCGGGCTTGGCCGTCTGGGCGGGCAGTGCCGCGCCCGCGCAGAGGAGGGCGAGGAGGAGGGCGGAGGCGGGGCGCATGAGGTCAGAGGGCCGAGCCGACGGACATCGCCAGGGCGCGGATCTCCGCGAGCGGCTTCTCGTAGGCGGTCAGCGCGGCCACGTAGGCGTCGCGGGCTTCGTCCGCCCGGCGCAAGGTCGCTTCGGCGGAACCTTGCGTGCGGTCGAGGGCGGCGGCGGCCTTGGCTTCCTGCGCCTCGGCGGCCGCGAGGGCGGCGGCGGTGCTGCGGATCTGGTCCTGCAGGAAGAGCAGCTGGTTGAGGTCGATGTTCGGCAGGCCGCGCAGGAGGGCGAGCTGGCTCCGGAGCGATTCCAGGCTGCGGCTGAGCCGGGCGACGCGTTCGTTCTCGCGCGTCAGGTTGGCCTGGGAACGGCGGATGGTCGCCTCGGCCTTCTCGCGTTCCTCGAGGGCCCGTTTGTATTCGTCGTAGAGGAGCTTCGTCCGCGGGTAGTTGGCGGCGGACATCAGCCGCGCGATGCCTTCCTTGGTCGCGTAAGGCATCTGGTAGCGGCGGTTGTCGATGCGCAGGATGTAGCGGTCGCCGGGCTGATCGTAGAGGATCGGCAGGGACTGCGGGGCTTCCGGCGACGACGCGGTCGCCGACGCCGTCAGGGCGGCCAGGAGCGCGAGCAGGGCGGGGAGGGCCTTCACGTGGTTTTCCTAATCCGCCGGACCGGCCCAGTCAAACCGCCTTCTGCGGGGAGGCGCGCCGGCTCGCGACGTGGGCGGCGATGAGCCGGCGGACGTCCCCGCGCAGGACGCGGCCCGATTCGTCGGCCAGCCAGAGCTTCAGCAGCCCCGCGTAGAAGCAGAAGGTCTCCCGTGCGGCCAGGGCGGGGTCGAGTCCGGGCGGGGTCAGCTTCGCCTGCTTCGCCGCCGCATAGAGGGCGGTCGTGTCGGCGAGGAACTGATCGCCGGCGGTCATGAGGTCCTGGCGGACCCCCGCGAAGGCTCCGATGTATTCGCACTTCCAGAGCATCACTTCGTAGGTCTCCTGGGCGGAGCGTTCGCCGGCCAGCCGCTCAAGCGCCGCGGCCAAGCCCAGTTCGAGCCGGAGCAAGGGGTCCCGCGTCGGCTCCGCCGGGAAGCGGAGCAGGGCTCCCGTCTGCTGTCGGACCGCCATGAACAGGTCGGCCTTGTCCCGGAAATGCCAGTAGACCGCCCCACGGGTCACCCCGGCCTCCTTGGCGACCTCCTCCAGCGACGTGTTGGTCACCCCGTGACGGCTGAAGACCTCGCGGGCGCAGGCGACGATACGGTCACGGGTCAGAGCCGCTTCGGCTTTGGTCTTGCGAGCCATGTCAGGGTTCCTAGATTTACATACATGTCTGTATGTAAACCCCTTGCTGTCCAGAGCCATCTGCTGGGTGCGGTCCTGCTGGCTTTGGTCGGTTGCCGTCAGGAGGCCGCTCCGCCGGCTCCCGGGCCCATGCCGGTCGCGGTCATCACCGTCGCGCCGGCCGAGATCTCCCAGCAGGCGGTGGCCCCGGCCCAGGTGGAAGGCGTGCGCGAGGTCGAGGTCCGCGCCCGCGTGCTCGGCATCCTGCAGACCGTCGAGTACGCCGAAGGCGCGAAGGTGAAGGCCGGCGACCTCCTTTTCCGCATCGATCCGGCGCCGTACGCCGCCGCTTACGCCCTCGCCCGGGCCCAGCTGGCGCAGGAGACCGCCCGCGCGGAGCAGGCGACCGCCGAGGCCGCGCGCCAGGCCACGCTCTTCCAGCAGAAGGCCGCGAGCCGGAAGGAGGCCGACGACGCCCAGGCGCAGGCCGCCGCCGCGGTCGCCGCGCGCGCCGCCGCCGCCGCGCGCGCCGACCTCGCCAAGCTCGACCTCGATTACTGCGAAGTCCGCGCGCCCATCGCCGGCGTCGCCGGCCGCCGTCTCCGCACGGAAGGCACCCTCGTGAACCCGGTCGGACCGGACGGGCTGCTCACCACCGTGGTCCGCGCCGACGAGGTCTGGGCGCGCTTCGGCCTGGCCGAAGCCGACTTCCGCCGGCTCTTCCCCGGCGGCGCCGCGGGCGCGCAGGGCGCCGACGTCGCGCTCCTGCGGCCGGACGGCGCGGCGTACCCCGCGCGCGGCAAGGTCGACTTCGCCGCCACGCAGGTCGACACGCGTCTGGGCACCGTCCAGCTCCGCGCCCGTTTCGCCAACGCGGACGACGCGTTGCTCGCCGGCCAGTTCGTGCGCGCGCGCGTCACCGGCGGCAAGGCCAAGGACGCCTATCTCGTGCCCCAGCAGGCGCTCGTGCAGGCGCCTTCGGGCCGGTCCGTCTTCGTCGTCGGCGCCGGTGACCGCGCCGAGGCGCGCGCCGTGACCTTGGGCGAGACCCAGGGCGCGGACGTCGTCATCCTCGCGGGCCTGCGGGCCGGCGACCGCGTCATCCTCAATCAGCTGCACAAGCTGCGCCCGGGCGCCCCGGTCGTGGTCGCCCCGGCCAAGAAGTGATGGGCTGGGACTTCTTCATCCGCCGTCCGATCTTCTCGGCGGTCCTCTCGGTCGTCATCGTCCTGGTCGGCGGCCTCGCGCTGCTGAACCTGCCGCTTTCGCAGTACCCGCAGATCGCGCCGCCGACCGTGACCGTCGTCGCGAGCTATCCCGGCGCCTCGCCCGAGGCCCTGGTCAACAACGTCGCCGCCCCGCTCGAGGAGCAGATCAACGGCGTCGAAGGCCTCCTGTACTATTCCTCCAACGCCTCGTCGAGCGGCGCCCTGAGCATCACCGTCACCTTCGAGAACGGCGTCGACCCCGACATGGCGACCATCCTCGTGGCCAACCGCGTCAAGCTCGCGGAGCCCCGCCTGCCGGAGGAGGTGCGCCGCCTCGGCGTCATCACCAAGAAGCGGTCGAACGACATCCTCATGTCGGTCTCGATCGTCTCGCCGAACGCCACGCGCGATTCCGTCTTCCTGAGCAACTACGCCTCCTCGACCGTCGTCGAGGAGCTCAAGCGCATCCCCGGCGTCGGCGACGTCGGCGTCTTCGGCGCCCGCGACTACGCCATGCGCGTGTGGCTGCGGCCGGACCGCATGGCCGCGTTCGGCGTGAGCTCGGCCGAGGTCGTGCGCGCCATCCGCGCGACCAACACCCAGTACGCCGTCGGCCGCCTCGGCCAGGAGCCGTCGGTCGACGCCGCCTTCGTGGTGCCCGTCGTGGCCCGCGGCCGCCTCGCCACGCCGGAGCAGTTCGGCGAGATCGTCCTGCGCGCCGGCGCCGGCGAAGGCGCCCTGCGCCTCCGCGACGTCGCCCGCGTCGAGCTCGGCTCCCAGAGCTACGAGCAGCTGAGCATGCTCGACGGCAAGCCCGTCGCCGGCATCCGCGTGTTCCTCCAGACCGGTTCCAACGCGCTGGACACCGCCGACCGCATCGTCCGGCGCATGGACGAGCTCGCGCGGCAGTTCCCGCCGGACGTCGCCTACGCGACCCCCTTCGACACCACGCGTTTCGTCCGGTCCGCCATCGGCGAGGTCCGCGGCACGCTCTTCGAGGCCGCGCTGCTGGTCGCCGTCGTCGTCTTCCTCTTCCTCGGCTCCTGGCGCGCGACGCTCATCCCCATGATCGCCGTGCCCGTCTCGCTGATCGGCGCGTGCGCCGGCCTCTGGGTGATGGGCTACGGGATCAACATCCTGACCCTCTTCGCGATGGTCATCGCCATCGGCATCGTGGTCGACGACGCCATCGTCGTGCTCGAGAACACCGAGCGGCTCATGCGGGAGAAGGGGATGAGCCCCTTCGACGCCGCCAAGGAATCGGTGCGCGAGGTCGCGGGCGCCATCGTCGCCATCGTCTGCGTGCTCGTGTGCGTCTTCCTGCCCGTCGCCTTCCTCGGGGGCATCGCGGGCGTCCTCTACCGCCAGTTCGCGGTCACCGTGGCCCTCTCGGTCATCCTGTCGGGCTTCGTCGCGCTGACCCTGACCCCGACGCTCTGCGCGCTCATGCTCCGGCCGCACGCGCCGGGCGACGGCGGCCGGCTGGCCTGGCTCGTCGACGGCTTCGGCCGCGGCTTCGGGCATGTCGCCGCCTGGCACGGCCGCGTGGTGCGCTGGCTGCTCGACCATCCGCGCGCGGCCGCCGGCGGTTTCGCCGGCATCGTCGTCGCCAACGTCGCGCTCGTCACGACCATCCCCCGCGGCTTCCTGCCGCCCGAGGACCAAGGCTACCTCCTCGCGATGGTGGCCCTCCCGGACGGCGCGGGCATCCACCGTACCAAGGCGTTCATGGACGACCTCACGCCGAAGCTGCGCGAGAACCCGGCGGTCCGGCACACCTTCGCCATCAGCGGGTTCGACCTGCTCGGCGGCGGCGAGCGCACGAACTCCGGCACGATCTTCCTGCCGCTGAAGGATTTCGGCGAGCGTCCGCCCGGCGGGGAGGTCCTCGCGCGGCAGCTCAACGCGATCGGCATGACGCAGCCCGACGGCATGTGCCTGGTCGTGAACCCGCCCGCCATCCGCGGCATCGGCACCGCCGGCGGCTTCGAGTTCTACCTCCAGGCCAAGGAGGACGACGATCCGGCGCGGCTCGCGGCCAACATCGAGAAGCTCGAGGCCGCCCTGCGCGCGCGCCCGGAGCTCACCGGCATCCGCGTCTTCCTGCGTCCCGCCGTCCCGCAGGTGCTGGCCGAAGTCGATGAGGTCCGCGCGTCCACGCTCGGCGTGTCCCTGCCGGAACTGCACGAGGCCCTGCAGGCGACGATCGGCGTCGTCTACGCCAACGACTTCACCCTGGCCGGCCGCACCTACCGCGTCCTCGTGCAGTCCGAGGCCGCCGACCGCATGGACGCCGCCGCGGCGGGCCGTGTGCACGTCCGCGCCGGCAACGGCGAGATGATCCCGCTCTCGAGCTTCGTGAAGTTCACGCCCACGGCCGGGCCCGAGCAGCTCGAACGCCACATGGGCTTCCTCTCCGCCCGTCTGATCTGCTCGCCCGCCCCGGGCGTGAGCTCGGGCGAGGCCATCGCGCTCGTCGAGCGGATCGCCGAGGACCTGCTGCCCGTCGGCTACGGCATCGACTGGACCGCGCAGGCCCTGCAGGAGAAGCGGGCGGCGACCTCCGCCTTGCCGGCCTTCCTGCTCGCGCTGCTGATGGTCTTCCTGATCCTCGCGGCGCTCTACGAGGACCTCGCGCTCCCGCTCGGCGTGCTGCTGACCGTGCCGTTCGCGCTCCTCGGGGCGCTGCTCGCCATCTTCGCGCGCGGGATGCCCAACGACATCTACTTCCAGATCGGCCTGGTCACGCTGATCGGCCTCGCGGCCAAGAACGCGATCCTCATCGTCGAGTTCGCCGAGAGCGCCCGCCGCGCCGGCCGCTCCGCGGCGGAGGCCGCGGTCGAGGCCGCCCGCATGCGCATCCGGCCGCTCGTCATGACCTCGATGGCCTTCGTGCTCGGGGTCGTCCCGCTGGCCTTCGCGGGCGGCGCGGGCGCCGCGGCGCGCCAGTCGATGGGCACGGGCGTGCTCGGGGGCATGCTCCTCGACACCTTCGTGGCCACGCTCTTCATCCCCTGGTTCTTCCACCTCCTGTCCGGCCGCAAGGAGAAGGCCGTCGTCCGGCCATGAGGCCCGCCCCGCTGTTCCTGCTCGCCGGCCTGCTCGCCGGGTGCGCCCTCGGTCCCGAATACCGGCGGCCCGCGACGCCCACGGCCGAAGCCTATCCCGAGGCGGGGAAGGGCGGCGCGGCGATCCGCGCCGAGTGGTGGAGATCCTTCGGCGATCCGGAGCTCGACGCGCTCGTCGCGCGCGCCCTCGCCGCCAACACCGACCTTCGCGCCGCGGTGGCGCGGGTGGCGGAGGCCGGCGCCGTGCTCGGCGAAGTGGAAGGCGCCTCGCTGCCGCAGGTCGACGGCGCGGCGACCTCGCAGCAGATCAAGATCAGCGAAGGCGGCTTCAATCCCAACCTCGCGCTGAACGGCCGCGTGCGCACCAACCAGCGCGCCGCGCTGGCGACCGCCTTCGAACTCGATTTCTGGGGCCGGCTCCGGCGCGCCGAAGAAGGCGCGCGCGCCCAGCTCCTCCAGGCGGAGGAAGCCCGCCGGGTCGTCGGTCTCGCGGTCGGCGCCGCCGTCGTCCGCGCTTACGCCGGGCTGCGCGCCGCCGAGGTCCGCGCGGCCGCGGCCGCCGAGATCGTCGCCGCCCGCGAGGCCGAGGCCGCCCTCGTGGCGCGTCGGGCGGGCGTGGGCGCGGCGGGTCCGGCCGAGGTCGCCGCGGCGGAAGTCGCCCGGGCCGAGGCCGTCGCGCGTCGCGCCTGGGCGCGACGGATCCGCGCCCAGGCCGAGCATCTCCTGGGCGCGCTGACCGGCCAGCCTGCGCTCGTCATCGCGCCCCGGTCCGGCGACGCCTTGCGGGTGCCGGCGCCCGTCGCGGCCGGCCTGCCGTCGGACCTGCTGCGCCGCCGGCCGGACGTGCTCGCCGCGGAGCAGGCGCTCGTCGCCGCCAACGCCCGCATCGGTTTCGTGAAGGCCGCGCGGTTCCCGACCTTCTCCCTCACGGGCGCGCTCGGCACCGAGAGCCCGGACCTCGAGTCGCTCTTCGGTCCGCGCAACAGCACCTCGGCCCTCGGTCTCGGGATGCAGGTGCCGTTGTTCGACGCCGGTCGCGGGGCGGCGCGCGTCGACGCGGCGACGGCCGCGCGCGACCAGGCCGCGGCGGCCTACGAACGAGCCGTGCTGAACGCCTTCCGGGAGGTCCGTGACGCCTTGGTCGACGTCCGGGAGACCGCCGCGGCGGCGCGCGCCGCCGAGCGCCGGGCCCATGCGGCGCGCGAGGCCTTCCGCGTGGCCGAGGCCCGGCAGCAGGCGGGGCAGGCCGGCCCGGCCGAACTCCTGGTCGCCCGTCGCGAGCAGGCCGAATCGCTGGCCGCGGTGGCGGAAGTGCGGCTGGAGCGGATCACGGCGCAGGTGGACCTGATCCGGGCCTTGGGCGGCGCCCGTCCGGACGAGCCGGACAAGCGTTAGCCGGCGGAGGAGATTGCCAACCGTCGGCGGGAGGTTTTGGTTCGGGCATGCCCACGACGCCCGATCTCTGGCCGCAGCTCGCGGAGTCCGTCCGCCAGGACGGGTTCCTGCTGGCCGCCAGCGTCGTCTTCGGCCTCGCCATCCTGCACGCGTTCTCGGCGCCGTTGTTCGCCCGCGTCGCGCACCGTCTGGAGGAGGCCCATCGCGCGGCGGTCCGGGAGGGCCGCGCGCCGGTCAACGAACGCGGGGAATCCTCCTCCCTCCGCGCCGCCGTCATGCATCTGCTCGGCGAGGTCGAGGCCGTCTTCGGACTCTGGACCTTCGTGCTCTTCGGCCTGCTGATCGCCTGGCCGGGCAAGGGCTGGGATTTCGCCTGTCGGTACGTCGAGAGCGGCGATTACGCCGCCGTGCTCGCGGGCGCGCCGCCGGCCGGCCCCTCCAAGTTCATCGAGCCGCTGTTCGTCTTCATCATCATGACGCTCGCCGCCGCGCGGCCCGTGATGGCCTTGGCGGCGCGGTTGCTCGGCGGCGCGGCCTGGCTGCTCGGCGACGGCACCGCGGCGCGCTGGTTCGTCATCCTGACCTTGGCGCCCTTGTTCGGCTCCCTGATCACGGAGCCCGCCGCCATGACGATCGGGGCCTTGCTGCTCTCCTCCCAGTTCTACGTCCTGCAGCCCGGCGAACGGCTCAAATACGCCACCTTGGCGCTGCTCTTCGTGAACATCTCCGTCGGCGGCGCCCTGACGAACTTCGCCGCCCCGCCCATCGTGATGGTCGCGACCAAGTGGAGCTGGTCGACGGCGGACGTCTTCGCGCACTACGGCTGGGCGGCCATCGCGGCCATCCTGGTCTCCAACCTCACCTACCTGCTGGTCTTCCGCGGGGAACTCGCCCGGCTCAGGCCGACGGAGCCGGCCGCGCCGCGCCGGGAAGCCATCCCGGCCTGGGTGACGGCGGTCCATCTCCTGCTGATGGTCTGGACGGTCGCCATGCTCGCGGGCCATCGCCCGATCCTCATGACGGGGGGACTGCTCGTCTTCCTCGCCTTCACCCTCGCCACCCCGCAGTGGCAGGACCCCGTCCGTTTGCGTGGTCCCTTGCTCGTCGGCTTCTTCCTGGCGGGCCTGGTCGTCCTGGGCGGTCTCCAGGGCTGGTGGATCTCCCCGGTCATCATGCGTCTGAACGAAGGCGCGCTCATGGCGGCCTCGACCTTCCTGACCTCTTTCAACGACAACGCGGCGATCACCTACCTGGCCGCCCAGGTCCCTGCCTTGGCGGTCCACGGGCCGGAGGCGGAGGCCCTCCGCCACGCCGTGGTGGCCGGGGCCTTGGCCGGCGGGGGTCTGACCGTCATCGCCAATGCCCCGAATCCCGCTGGGCAGTCCATCCTGGCCCCCCATTTCGGCTCCGGAGTCTCGCCTTTCAGGCTTCTTCTCTGGGCCTTGCTCCCCACCGTGGTCGCCGTCGCCTGCTTCGTCTTCATCCGCTGACCGAGGGTTTTGGCTGTTCAAGGCGGCAGGGTGGCCCGTAGAATGTCATCCCCCCTCAGTTTACCTTTCCTCATGACTCCCCGTCGTCGCGCCGGCTTCACCCTCGTCGAACTGCTCACCGTGATCGCCATCATCGGCGTCCTCGCGGCCGCCCTCTTCCCCGCCATCGGGGGCATCCGGAAACGGGCCCGACAGGCCTCGGCCCAGACTGCCTTCACCCAGTGGGCCGGCGGTATCACCCGCTACAAGCAGGTCTACGGCTTCTACCCCAACATCAACCCGCCTTACCGCACGAACCTCGACACCGTGCATGCCTTGGAGGCGCAGGCCGTGAACCAGCGCTTCGTGATGGCCATCTCGGGACGCATGCCCACCGGCACCGCGCTGTCCCCGGAGAACCGCAAGGCCCTCAACAAGAACGCCGAGGAGTTCTGCGCCTTCGGCAAGGACGATTTCGAGACCCACGACGCCTTCACCGACACCAGCATGCTCGTCGACCGCTTCGGCAACCGCAAGATCCGCGTCATCTTCGACACCGACAGCAACACCAGCATCCGCAACGTCAGCGACATCCCCGGCGGCGCGGCCTCCGTCCCGGCCGACATCCGGGCCATCACCCTGGCCACCGGCATCCCGGCCCGCGTCATCATCTACACCACCGACATCGCGCCCGACTTCGGCAATTACGACGACAGCCTCGGCGCCAGCGACTTCGCCCAGGTCATCGCCATCCAATGACTTCCGTGCGTAAAGCCGTCCGGAAGGGCTTCACCTTGGTGGAGCTCCTGCTGGTCATCACGATCATCCTCCTGATCTCGACGCTGTTCCTGGGTCTCTCGACCGGCGACGGCGGCGGCCTCCCCGCCGGCCAGCGCTTCCTCGCCTCCTCCATCCGCACGGCCCGTGCGATGGCCTTGATGAACCGCGGTCCGGGCGGCACCGGCGTGACTTACGGCGGCCGCTACCGCCTGCTCATCCTCAACGACCCGAACGACGAGGCGAACCATCTCCGTCAGTTCGTCATCGCCGTCGGCGGCGTGGGCTCGGCCGATCCGGCCCTCGCCGGCCGCGATCCCGCCACCATCGCCAACACTTCCGACCCGGCTTACCGCTGGTTCTCCCCGGAGCCGCCCCAGCTCCTCCCGACGGGCGTCGTCTTCGTGCCGCCGGCCTCCGACGCCACCACCACCATGGAGCTCGCCGTGGCCGCCAACACCCGTCGCAGTTCGATCGGCCAGCTCGCCGACCAGCTTGGCTCCAACAGCCTGGACTCCTTCGCCAGTTCGCCGCCCTGGATGATGTACGCCCCGACCACCCAGCCGATGGCCCTCGGCGCCATGACCGCGGAATTCAATCCCAAGCGCTGGTACTACGTCGAACTCCAAGGGTCCGGCTCCTCCAACCATCTCGGTCGCGTGCTCCTCGTCCTGGCCAAGGGCGTGGTGCGGAACACCGGCGCCGGCCGGGCCGCCATCGACGTCGGCTCCGAGAACCAATTCGCCGCCCTTTCCCTGCGCCCCAACGGCGACGTCTCCATGACGCTCGACGCGGACGAGATGGACAAGGCCCGCTGAGCCCCTTTTTCCGATGACTCCCGCTAGCACGTCTCCCTCCTCCCGCCCGGGTTTCTCGCTGATCGAGGTGACCCTCGCCATCGGCATCGTCGGCGTGGCCATCCTCTCCCTGGTCGGCATCCTCGGTTCGACCTTCCAGCAGGTCGACGAGATCATGCAGACGAACCGGGCGCTCGCCGGCGTCAGCCGCCTGGTCGGCGCCCTCGACAATCCCCGGTCGATCGTCTTCGTCGACGCCGGCGGGGAGGCCGTCCCCAACAACAGCAAGTACATCATGGAGGCCGGCCTGAGCCTCGACGGCGGCAACCCTTCGGCCTCGAACTTCGACATCGCCTACCGTCTCCTCCAGCGCGCCCGCGACAACGGCAACAACGCCGTGTGGCTTTACGTCTATGAGCGGAAGATCGTGGCGACGGAGAACGACAAGACCGGCGACGCCACCTACGCCCTGTTCTCCAATCCGTCGATGATCGAGGTCGCCTATTGCGCCGGCAACAACCTGTCGCAGGCCGCCGCCGCCGGGCGCAACATCATCGGCGCCCCGATGCGCGTCCGGCTCTCGCTCTCCAAGCTGCTCGTCGGCCAGCGCGCCGAGATCGACCCGGCGACCCTCGAGCCGCGGCTCAACCGGGTGCCCGCCCCGCCGTGGGCGACCTCACCCCTGCCGGCCCAGCCTTCGGGTTACGCCTTGGCCTACCTGCCCGTCGTCGCCGAATTCTTCCCCCACGACTACAGCGCGTTCAGCGAGTTCAGCACGCGCACCGAGACGCCCCTCGTCGTCCAGAACATCGTCATCAGCCGATGAGAACCTTGCTCCGTCCCGTCCGCGCCGGCTTCACCTTGCTCGAGGTGATGGTGTCGACCGCCATCATGGTGGTGATCGTCCTCACCGTCGTCTCGATCGCCTCCGACACCTTGCGCGTCTACGACCGCGCGGTCGCGGACCTCTCCACGCAGTCCGAGGCGCGCGGCGTCCTCGACGCCATGGACAACGATTTCTCGACCGCCGTGCTCCGCGCCGACGGCCGTTGCTGGATGGAGATCGTCGTCCCGGGCAGCGCCGACGTGGCCGGCGCGCCCGGGGCCGTCGGCAACCTGCAGCCGACCGACCATCCCATCGTGATGCTCTTCTCCGCGCCGCCCGACCGGCCGCGCTGGACCCCGGGCACCAACCGTCGCGCCTTGCGCGGGGACGTGTCCGCCGTCGCCTACCGGATCGGTCAGCGTTCCCCGTTCGACGCGCCCGGGGAGAAGATCCAGCAGGTCTACGGCGTCTACCGCACCCTGATCGATTCCGAGAGCACCTTCGCCGAGGCGATGCCCCTCATCCTGAGCTCGACCGCCGATCAGCCGCGATATCCCTGGGACTACTGGTCCGGCTCCCGACGTTTCGCGAACTATTCGCGCCTGCCGACCCCGGACTACGAGACCCGCGCCCTGATCGACGCCAACGTCACCAGCACGACCCCTTGCTGGACGATGGACGAGAACAACTTCATCGCCTCGAACGTCGTCGCGATGAACATGGTCTTCTGGTGCAGTTCCATGCTGCCCGCCACCGCCGGTGACGCGGCCCAGGCGGCGAACCCCAGCTTCCTGAAGGATCCGCTCGGCCGCCAACCGCACGCCCTGCGCCCGGTGGTGCTCGTCGGCCGCGGCGACGACAAGTCCGCCATGCCGGCCTCCCAAGGCGGCTACCTCGCGATGTACAGCACCGGCCAGGGCGTGGCCCGCGGCCTCACCCAGCCGCCGCAGGCCTCCGACGTCGCCCTGCGCTTCGCGCCGAACTCGGCTCCCGCCGTGCCGATGCCGATGCCGGGCGCCTGGCCGAACATCCATCCCTTCGACTACTACAGCTCCCGTCTCCGGGTGTTCGCCGACCGCATGTATCCGGACAATCTTCCCCTCCGGATGTCGACGACCACGGCCATCCCTTACCTCCCGTATTCGCTCAAGGCCGTCGAGGTGTCGGTCACGATCCTCACGCCGGAGGGCTCGAAGGAGCTGCGCTCCCTCCAGATGGTGAACGACAACCAGAAGATCC
>VHCL01000039.1 GCA_016871725.1 Verrucomicrobiota bacterium
GGCGCGGCGAATTCGGCGCGGGTGAAACCAGCGGCGGCCAGGAGGCGGTCGGCGCCGCGCTCGAGCTTGGCGAGGGCCGAACGGGAGTCCTCGACGCCCTTCATCGTGAAGTTGAGGGGGCTGCGGTAGTGGCCGGCGATCAGCGTGTAGCGGACCTCCATGGGCGCGAAGCCCTTGGCGGCGAGTTCTTCGAGCGTGTACAGGTTGCCCTTGCTCTTGGACATCTTCTCGCCCTCGACCATCAGGTGGGCGCTGTGGAACCAGTGCGCGGCGAAGCCTTTCACGCCGGTGGCGCATTCGGACTGGGCGATCTCGTTCTCGTGGTGCGGGAAGCAGAGGTCGATGCCGCCGCCGTGCAGGTCGAAGGTGGCGCCGAGGTGAGCCAGCGACATCGCCGAGCACTCGATGTGCCAGCCGGGACGGCCTTCGCCCCAGGGCGAGGGCCAGAAGTTGGCGCCGTCCTCGGGCTTGCGGGATTTCCAGAGCGCGAAGTCGGAGGCCGACTCGCGTTCGTATTCGTCCGCGTCGTTGGCCTCGCCGGCGGAGTTCTCGGCCTGGGTCTCGAGCTTGGAGAAATCGATGTGGTTCAGCTTGCCGTAGTCGGCGCAGGTGCAGACCTTGAAATAGACCGAACCGTCCTTGGCGACGTAGGCGTGGCCGCGGTCGACGAGGGCCTTGATCATCGCGACTTGCTGCGGGATGTGCTCCACCGCGCTCGGCTCGACGTGCGGAGGCAGGAGGCCGAGGGCGCGGCAGTCGGCGTGGAACTTGTCGGTCCACTCCTTGGTGAAGACCCCGAGGGTCTGGCCGGAGGCCTGCGCGCCGCGGATGGTCTTGTCGTCGACGTCGGTGATGTTGCGGACGTGCTTCACCTTCAGGCCGGCGACCTCGAGGGTGCGGCGCAGGACGTCCTGGACGGTGAACGTGCGGAAATTGCCGATGTGAGCCGGGCCGTAGACCGTGGGCCCGCAGCAGTACATGCCGTAGACATCGCGGCCGGGCTGCGGGAGCAGCGGCCGCTTCTCGCGGGACATGGTGTCATGCAGGAACACGGGCATAGGCCGTGGAGTTAGCGAAACTTGCCCCCGTTGGGCGAGTCGGAACTACGCCGCCTACCGCTGCAGCACCCTTATGTAATCGACCTTGAACTGGGCCGGGAAACGGGCGTCGGCCCCGACCGGGCCGCCGAAACCGCCGCCGACGGCGAGGTTCAGCACCAGGAAATATTTCTGGTCGAACGGCGCGGGGAACGGCCCGCCGGAAGAGCTCCACTCCTTCTGTTCCTGGACCTGGACGCCGTCGACGAACCAACGGATGGCCCCGCGCTCCCACTCCAAGGCGAAGACGTGGAAGCCGTCGGTGAAGTCGCCTTTCGGCAGGCGGTAGGGCTTACCCTTGTAGATATTTTTCGGCCAGGGCGCGCCGTAATGGAGCGTCCCATGGACCTGGTCCGTCTCATGGCCCTTGAACTCCATGATGTCGATCTCCCCGCTGGCCGCCCAGCCGCCGTACTTCTCTTCGGAGGGCAGCATCCAGAACGCCGGCCACAGCCCCTTCCCCGCCGGGAGTTGCGCCGACATCTCGAAGCGCCCGTAGAGCCAGTCGGCACGGCGCTTGGTGCGGATCCGGGCGGAGGAGTAGTCCTTGAGCACGCCGGCCTGGTTCAGCTTCTCCTTCCGGGCCTCGATGACCAGGTGGCCGCCTTCGACGCGCAGGTTCTGCGGCCGGTCGAGGTAATACTGCAGCTCGCCGTTGCCGCCGCCGTGGCCGTTCTCCTCGACGGCCCACTTCGTCCAGTCGACTTCGCTGCCGTTGAAATCATCGCGCCAGACCTCACGCCAGTCGGCGGCGCCAGCGACCAAAGGAAGCAGCAGGAGCAAGCCGGGGATGCGCATGAGGGATGATGTCCGACCGCCCGGACCGGCCTCAAGGTCATAAACGGGCTTCCGGCTTGTTCCGGCGCCCGAATCCGGCGATAACTCTTCCTCAACGACCCACCCCCATGAAACTAGGCACCAAATCCCTCCATGCCGGCCAGAAGCCGGACCCGACCACCGGTTCGCGCGCCGTCCCGATCTACCAGACCACCAGCTACCAGTTCCGGGATTCGGAACACGCGGCCAATCTCTTCGGCCTGAAGGAACTCGGCAACATCTACACCCGCATCATGAACCCGACGACGGACGTCCTCGAGCAGCGCCTCGCGGCGCTCGAAGGCGGTTCGGGCGCCCTCGCCCACGCGTCGGGCCAGGCGGCGATCACCGCGGCCATCCTCAACGTCGCCGGCGCCGGCGACCACATCGTCTCGGTCTCCCAGCTCTACGGCGGCACCTACAACCTCTTCCACTACACCCTGCCCAAGCTCGGCATCCAGGTCTCGTTCGTCGACGGCGACGATCCCGAGAACTTCCGCAAGGCCGTGCGGAAGAACACCAAGGCCTTCTACGGCGAAGGCCTCGGCAACCCGCGCCTCAACATCTTCCCGTTCGCCGAGGTCGGCAAGATCGCGAAGGAGGTCGGCGTCCCCCTCATCATCGACAACACCGCCCTCTCGCCGTACCTAAACCGGCCCTTCGAGCACGGGGCGAACATCGTCGTCCACTCGGCCACCAAGCACATCGGCGGCCACGGCACGTCCATCGGCGGCATCGTCGTCGACGGCGGCAACTTCGACTGGGGCAACGGCAGGTTCCCCGGCTTCACCGAGCCGGACATGTCCTATCACGGGCTGCCGCACTGGGAGGCCTTCAAGGCCTTCCCGCCCGCCGGCGGAGCCAACATCGCCTTCATCATGAAGATGCGCCTGCAGTTCCTCCGCGACGTCGGCAGCTGCCTCTCGCCCTTCAACGCGTTCCTGCTCCTGCAGGGCCTCGAGACCCTGCACCTCCGCATGGAGCGCCACTGCGCCAACGCCATGAAGGTCGCCCAGTTCCTCGAAGCCCATCCGAAGGTGAAGTGGACCAACTACCCGGGCCTGAAGTCCTCGAAGTACCATGACCTCGCCAAGAAGTACCTGACCAACGGCTACGGCGCGCTGGTCGGCTTCGGCCTGAAGTCGGGTCTCGACGGCGGCCGCCGGTTCATCGACTCCCTCGCCCTGCACAGCCACGTCGCCAACATCGGCGACGCGCGCTCCCTGGCGATCCATCCGGCGTCGACGACGCACTCCCAGCTCACCGCCGAAGAACGGCAGAGCGCCGGCGTGACGGACGACTACGTCCGCCTCTCCGTCGGCATCGAGGACATCGAGGACATCCTCGCCGACCTCGAGCAGGCGCTGGCCAAGGCCTGAGCCGTCCCCCATCGTCCGACCAAGGGCGGGCCTCTGGGCCCGCCCTTCTTCATGCCCGCGGCCTGGCCACCTCGAAATCGTGGTATTCGAGGAACTGACGCGCGCCTTCGTCGCCCATGTAGGCGGCGAGCAGCTTCGGATCCGTCTGCGTGAGGTCCACGACGATGAGCCCGTCGAGGCAGCCGCCGAACCCCTCGTCGACGTTGAACGCGATGAGGCGCCCGTTGAGTTTGAGGTAATGCTTCAGGAGCACCGGCACGGCCTTGGCGTCCGGCTCGAGGTCGCTGACGAGGCTCGAGACGTGCTCGAGGTCGAAGGCGCAGCGCTGGAGGACGTCGAGGTCGGCGTCATGCAGGCTCATCGAGCGGGGCGGATTCTTGGCCCGGACCAGCGGCAGGAGGTCGTCCGCGGAACGGTTGTTCTTCAGATAGGACAGGATGAGCTCCTTGGACGCCTGACCGTATTCCGGATTGATGCTCACCGGGCCGAAGAGGAGATGATACTTCGGGAAACGGGCGACGTAGCGGCCGATGCCGCGCCAGAGCAACGGAAGGCTGGTGGGCTTGCGCTGGTATTCCTGACGGATGAAGGAACGGCCCATCTCGAGGGCGGGGTCCATGCGACGGAAGAAGTCGCCCTTGAACTCGAAGAGGGTCGACGTGTAGAGGCCGTGCTTACCCTGCAACGGCAGGATGCGGTCCGTCGGCCCGAGGCGGTAGCCGCCGACGATGGCCGAAGCCTTGTCGTCCCACAGCACCATCTGGTCATACCAGGCGTCGAAGGCGTCCAGGTCGCATTCGAGACCCGTGCCCTCGGAGACGGAACGGAAGGTCGTCTCGCGAAGACGTCCGATCTCGCGGAGCGTATGCGGCAGGTCCTTGCCGAGGAAGCGGTAGACCTTGAAGTCGCCGCTCGCCAGCAGCAGGTCCTCGGGCGGGAGGCTCTGCAGTTCGGCACGGAGCAACGCGGGGTTCACCGGCGGGATGATCGGGGCCTGCGGAGCGGCCGCCTTGGCGGGCACGGCCTTCTCCTGCGCCGACCGGCTGGCCAGCAGCTCGCAGCGCAGGCGCAGGAAACTGGTGGCCTCCTCGTCGTCCGGATGGTCCGCCAGCTGGGCCGGCGTCACCGGATGGGCGGTGCGCAGCCGGATGACCTTCCCGCGCTGATGAAGGAACTCCCGCAGGAGCAGCATCGTGCGCAGGCGGGGGTGCGCCAAGCCGAGGGACTGGAACAGGCCCGAGTTACGCCCTTCGATCCGTAGCGGCAGCAGCGAGGCGCCGACCTTGCGGGCCAGACGCACCACCTGCGGCGACCAGACCGGATCGTCCACGCGACGAGACCTCAGACGCAGGCTGGAGACTTCGCCGGCCGGGAAGGTCAGCACGCAGCCGCCGGCGCGGAGGTGGGCCAGGATCCGTCGCGTGCCGGCGATGTTGCCGGGATCGGCGCCGTCCGGGCTGAACGGATTGACCTCGATGAGCCAGGGGCGGATGCCCGGGATCCGGCTGAGCCAACGGTTGCCGACGACGAGCGTATCCGGTCGGGCGCGCAGCAGGAAATCCATCGCGACGAGGCCGTCGGCGAGCCCGTGCGGATGATTGGCGACCACCACGAGCGGGCCGGACTTAGGGATACGCGCCAGGCATCGGTCGCTCCAAGCATTGCTGAGGCCGGCCTGCTCCATCGCGGAGGTGAAGAAATCCGGACGGCCCGCCGCATGGATCCGGGCGAGGAAGGCGTCGAAGGCGCGGACCTTGAAGAAGGGGTCGAGAATCGGTTCCGCCCAGGAAAACCTCCCCAGCCTGACCTTGAGTTCGTCGGAGTTGGTGGGAGCGCTCGGCGGTGACATCCGTGGCGATGATGCCACGGATGTGCGAAGACGCGGGGGCGGTACCGTGACAATCCGGTGCCAGCCCGGGTCAGAACCCGAAGAACTCGCGGGCGTTGCGGGTCGCGACCTCGGCGACTTCGTCCGCCGGCAGGCCGAGGATGTCCGCGGCCCGGGCGCAGATCTCCGGCAGGTAGGCCGGCGTGTTCTCCTTGCCGCGCACGGACTGCGGGGCGAGGTAAGGGGCGTCGGTCTCCAGCATGAGCCGCGCGAGACCCTGGGCCTTGAGCGCCTCCCGGATCTCCGCGGACTTGGCGTAGGTGATGATGCCGGTGAACGAGGCCCGGCCGCCGCGCTGATTGAGCTGACGGACCTGGTCGGGGCCTTCGACGAAGCAGTGGAAGACCACCTTGCGCCAGTCGACGCCGCTGGCGTCGATCAGGCGCACGCAATCGTCGAAGGCGTGCCGGGAATGGATGACCACCGGACAACCGAACTGATACGCCAGCGACAGCTGACGGCGGAAGGCCTCCTGCTGCCAGCCCTTGATCCGCTCGGCCTCGGCGACGTCGGCGGGCAGGCGGAAATAATCGAGACCGATCTCGCCGAGGGCGGCCGGAGACGTGGCGTCCGCGAAATAAGGGGAGATCGCCGCCACGATGTCCTCCCAGCCCTCTTCGACGTGGCAAGGATGCAGTCCCACCGTATGACGGAAGAATTCCGGCTGAGCGGCGGCGAGGTCGCGGTAGGCCGACCAATCCTTCAGGTCCGTGCCGATGGCGACCACGCCCTCGACGCCGGCGGCGCGGCACTCGGCCACCCAGGCGGCGAGACGGCCCGCCTGCAGGGCGTATTCCGGGTGACAATGGGAGTCCAGCAGGCGCACGGGGCGATTAGGCGGGCCGCGAGGGAAAGGGCAAGACCTCAGCCCCGCCTTGAAAAACGCCCCCTGCCCTGCACGGTGACCGCATGCACCACTGGCTGATGAAGTCCGAACCCGACGAGTTCTCCTTCCAGGAACTCGAGCGCAAGGGCAAGGAACCTTGGACGGGCGTGCGCAATTACCAGGCCCGCAACTTCATGCGGGCCGCCAAGGTCGGCGACCTCGTGCTCTTCTACCATTCCAACTGCGATGAGCCCGGCATCGTCGGCGTGGCCAAAGTATCGAAGGAAGCCTTCGACGACCCCACGCAGTTCGACGCCAAATCGGATTATTACGACGCGAAGTCCACCAAGGAGAACCCGCGATGGAGCTGCCTCGAGGTCTCCTTCCACCAGGGCTTTCGACGGCTCGTCAGCCTCCCGGACCTCCGCGCGTGCGCGGCGCTCAAGGAGATGCTGATCCTCCGTCCCGGCAACCGCCTCTCCGTCACGCCCGTCACCGCCGCCGAATTCAAGGCGATCGCCGGGCTGGGCGGCCTCAGGAAGTAGCCTCTTCGATCGGCAGCCAGAGCGCGAGGACGGCGGCCGGCAGGAACAGGAACGAGGCGTAGAGCAGCACCGAGCTGAAATCGGCCGGCTTGGCGAAGATGCCGAAGAACACGGTGCCCACGGCGGCGAAGACGCGTCCGATGTTGTAGCTGAAGCCGGCGCCCGTCGTGCGGAGCATCGTCGGGAAGAGCGGCGGCAAGGCCATCGTGAAGAGACCGAAGACGCCCTGGCAGAAGCCCACGGCGGCGTAGAGGCCGTAGGTGGCGGCGAGGCTCCACGGCAGCAGGAACGTCGCCCCCATGAGCAGGAAGTAGGCGCCGAAGAAGCCCGCGAGCGCCCGACGGTAACCGAAGCGCTGGGCGGCCCAGCCGGAGGCGAAGTTGCCGAGCACCGAGGCGGCGATGACGCAGAAGAGCGCGGTGGAGACGACCGCGGCCTTGTCGAGGGAGCGGGCGACGACCTCCGGATGGTTGCGGATGAACGCCTGCTGCCAGAACATGAAGCACCAGTGGCCGGTGAGCGAGATCGCGCAGAGCAAGGAGGCGACGAAGGTCGTCCGGCGGATGTCGGCTCCGAACAGGCCGCCGATCGAGGGCTTCGCCTGCCGGTCCTTCTCCGCCGACCACTCCTCGGTCTCGGGCACCTCCTTGCGGATCCAGAGGGTCACGAAAGCCGGCAGGACGCCGATGAGGAAGACCCAGCGCGGCTGGTAGCCGGGGATCTGCTGCAGCAGGAACACCGCGGCGATGGCCGCGAGGATGCCGAAGTTCACGGCGCACTGGAGCACGGCGGCGATCCAAGGGCGCCACTTCTTCGGCCAGGTCTCGGAGAGGAGCGACGCGCCCACGGCCCATTCGCCGCCGATGCCGAGCGCGGCCAGGAAGCGGCAGATCATCAGCTGCCACCAGGTCTGCGCGAAGAACGAGAGGCCCGTGAACAAGGCGTAGGTCAGGATGGTCAGCACCAGCGTGCGGCTGCGGCCGAGGCGGTCGCCGATGATCCCGAAGAAGGCGCCGCCGAGGGCCCAGCCGAGCAGGAAAGCCGCCTGGATCCAGGAGCCGTAGAGCGGCACGGCGGGGTCGGCCTCGGGCACCAGGAGCAGTTCGGCCACGAAGACCGTGGCGACGAGCGTGTAGAGGTGCAGGTCGAGGCCGTCGAAGAACCAACCGAGCCAGGCGGCGAAGCCGGACTTCTTCTGGTGGGTCGTCAGCTCGCTGAGCTGCGTGGCTTCGGCGGGTGCGGCGCGCATGGGGAGACAGTCTGAACCGCCCAAGAATTAGCAAGGCGGGCTTTGCGGCCCGCCCTGCTTGAGGACTTACTTCTTCTTGGCGTCCGGCTTCTTCGCCGGGGCCTTCGCCTTCGGAGCCGGCGAAGGGGTGTAAGGCTGGTTCGTCATCGCGCCGGGGGCGACCTGGAGGAGGTTCGGGGACATGTCGGGCGCCTTGGCGTCCCCGTTGGCCCACTTCAGGCCGCCGACGAGGATCTGCTGGAAGGTGGGGTTGGTCCAGACGTCCTCGCGGTGGCCCATGGCGGTGTAGAAGACGCGGCCCTTGCCTTCGTTCTTCGCCCAGCAGTTCGGGAACGGCGGGCGCTTGTAGTCATCGCCCTCGAGGGCCGGGTCGTTGAAGACGGTCAGGACGTGGATCTCCGGACGGAAGTCCTTGAGGGTGTACCACTCTTCGACGAAGGAGAACGAGTCGCCGACCTTCTCGAAACCGGGGAAGGTCTTGTCGATGACCTTGTTCACGCCGGCCTGCTGTTTGCCGTGACGGATGAACTCGGCGCCGAGGAAACAGACGTAGGCGTCGGCCTTGTCGCCGTGGTTCTTGAAGCGCTCGGGGCCCTTCACGGCCTCGTTGTCGGTATGGAAGGTGTCGGCGGCGGAGTGCGTGCCCACGAAGCCCTTGCCGGACTTCACGAAGTCGAAGAGGGCCTGCTTGCCGGCCGGCGTCATCGGCGGGTTCTTGTCGGTGCCTTCGGAACAGAGGTCGCCGGTGGTGTAGAACATCACCGTGTCGAACTGGGCGAGGTATTCCGGCGAGAACTTGGAGCCGTCCTTGGAGAAGATGAATTCGATATTGTTCGCGGCGCCGAGCTCGAGGAGCTGCTTCTCGGCGAAGCTGGGCTGGCCCTTCTTGTAGGAGATGACCTCGTGCTCGTAGCCCGAGGACTTGGTGAAGAAGAGCACCTTGCGCTTGGGAGCGTCGGCGGCGGACGCGGTGAGCGCGAGCAGGCAGAGGAGAAGCGAACGGAGGATCATGGGGGTCCGTCGAACAAACGGGCCCCGCCCTCCGCAGGCAAGCCGATAGGACTCAGCGACCGGCCGAACGGCGTGCCGGCGGCAGCTCACGGACGATCTCCGCGAGGCGATAACCGAAGCCCGGGCCGCGCAGGCTGGAGCCGTCGACCCGTCCGTCCCGGCGGGCGTAGAGGGCCGGATGGACGGCGGCCTCGGGGGCCGAGGCGGCCGGATAGAACTGCATGCCGTTGGTCTCCACGCCCGCGATGGTCGGGGCGTGGGCGGCGAGCAGGACGTGCGTCATCTGCGCCATCATCGGATTGGTCAGGTCCTGCACCATCAGCTGCATGCCATGGGCGCGGGCCCAGCAGAGGCTCAGGAGCGCGCCCGTCTGGGTCTTGCAGGTCTTGAGCGCCACGCCGGTCCAGCCGAGCTCGCGGCCGAGACGGACGATGCGCCAGTCGTGCGCGCTCTCGTCGAGGAAGAGCGGCGTGCGCCGGCTGACGGAACGGACGTCGATCCGATGCTCCTCCAGTTCGTAAGGGAAAGGCTGTTCGACGTAGCTGAGGCGCCGCCAGAGCTCGGGCAATTCGGCCTTCACGCGGTCGAGGACGTCATTCACGTAGGCCGGGTCCATGACCGTGCAGTTGAAGTCGGCGGTGAAGAGCTCGACGCCGAGCGGCAGGCCGACTTCGGCGACGCGCCGGAGGCGCTCGAAATCCCAGGCCGCGTCGTTGCCGCGCAGCTTGACCTTCAGCGCCTTCAGTCCGTCGGCCTTGATCCACTCGTCGAGCGAGGAGGGATAGCCGTCGGCCACCTGGTTCGCGCCGGCCTCGGCGACCGTCAGGAAGTCGAGGCCGCCCACGAGGTGCCAGGCGAGCAGCTTCGTCGTGACGGGCGAGCGGAAATAGTCGGACGGATGACGCCCCGCGAACGAGACGTCCTGCGCGTCGGCGGCGGGCGTGACGAACGCGGAGAGGTCGCGGTTCAGCCACGGGGCGCAGTAGGTCGAATAGGTCGGCACGCCATGGGCCACGCCGTAGGCGTCGTGCAAGGCGAGGTCGAACGGCGAGCAGCAGACCAGCGCCGCGAGGGTCGGCAGGACGACGCCGTCCGGCAGCCCGGCGTTGAACTGCTTCAGGATCCCGGGCAAGGCCTCCTCGAGGAAGTCGTGGCCGATCTCCAGCGCATGCCCGCGGCCGGCGAAGCCCGCGTAGGCGTCGGTCAGCGTGTCGCAGAAATCCTGCAGCGCCCGGAGGCGGACGTCGTAAGGGACCGGCGAGGGCCAGACCCACTGCACGCTCAGGGGCGTCTCGCCCCACCCCTCGGCGCGGGTGCCGTCGGCCTTCTCGACCGTGACGCAGACGCGGGCGCAGACCACGCTCGTCAGGGTCTCAAGGCCGAACTTGAGCGGCAGCCGCAGGGTGACGGGCAGCGCATGCCAACGGACGGCCCGAATCCGGATGTCGCGGGGATTCATCGGCGGTCAGTCCTGCAGGGCCTGGCCGGAAGTCTCCTTGCCCAGGAAGGCGACGAAGAGACCGACGGCGTAGACGAGGGTGATCGCGGCCGCGGCCTGCTGGTAGCCGCCGAGGCTCTCGACCAGCTTGCCGCTGAGCAGCACGAACGGCACCGCGACCAGGCGACCGGTGTTGTAGCAGATGCCCTGCCCCGTCGCGCGGACGCGGGTCGGGAAGAGCTCCGGCAGGTAAAGCGGGAAGAAGCCGAAGAAGGCCGTCGCGGCCATGCCGAGCAGGAAGACCTTCGCGGCCATCACCCACGGGAAGATGCCGAACAGCATGCCTCCCGACCAGTCGGCCGGCGTGCGGTAGATCCACACCGTGGCGAGGAGCGCGAAGCCGCACAGGAGCTGGTAGCCGAGCCGGCGACGCAACCCCGCCAGGAGCAACGGCGCGACGAAGGTGCTGCAGCAGGCCCCGACCGAGACGATGACCATCGCGAGGGCCTTGGCGCGGGGATTGTCCGGTCCGGCGAGGTCGCCGACCCAGAGCGGGATCCACTGCACGGCGCCCCAGGTGCCGACGAAGACCACCGAGACCATCAGGATGCCCGCGATCGTCGTGCCACGGAGCTCGCGGCCGAGGACCTCGCCGATCTTGGAGCGGGCGGGCGCGACGGAGGCGGCCTCCTTCGCGACGGAGCGCTCCCACTTCTCGGATTCGGGCACGAAGAGGCGGATGAGCAGGGTCAGGATCGCGGGCGAGGCGCCGATCAGGAAGTGGATGCGCCAGGAGGAGCCGTCGGCGGGATAAGCCAGCGCCATGCAGCCGACGAGCACCATGCCGAGGTTGGCGGCCATGCCGATGGCGCCGGCCATCTTGGAGCGATGCCGTTCCGGCCAGGCTTCCATCACGAGCGCCACGCCGAGCGCCCATTCGCCGCCCATGCCGAGCGCCGCCATGAAGCGGGCGGCCGCGAGATGGGTCGGGTCGGTGGCGAAGTAGCAGACGCCGCTGAAGAGCGAATAGAAGAGGATGCTGAAGGACATCGCCTTGACGCGGCCGATGCGGTCGCCGAGCCAGCCGAAGGCCGCGCCGCCGAGCGCGGCGCCGACGAGGAAGGCCGAGGTGATGATCCCCATCCAGCCGCCGACCCAGCCGTTGACCGCCTTGGCGCCGAGCGCGGCGACGTCGGCGGGCGCCATGCTCTTGAGCGCCGGGCCCGCGAGCGTGGGGAAGAGCGCCTGCTCGTAGCCGTCCATCATCCATCCGAGGAAGCCGGCGAGCAGCGTCATCTGCATGCCCTTCGTGATCGCGTCACGGGTATCGGTGCGGTCGTGCATGGGGTTCAGAGCATCAGAAGGAGTTATCGGGGGTCTTCAAGGGGCGATTTCCGGCTAAGCGACGGCCTCGCCGATCAGCAGCCGGCGGAACGACTGGGCGGCCGGGGAAAGCTCCTGGGCGCGCCGCTGCAGCAAGGCCACCGAGCGCCGGACGGGCGCGCCGCCCAGCCGGACGACCGCGCAGCCCGGCACGGCGCCGCGGGCCGCGAGTTCCGGCAGCAAGGCGACGCCGAGGTCGGCCCCCACCAGCGAACGGATCGTCTCCAGCTCGCCGCTTTCGCAGGCCGTGCGCGGTTCGAAGCCGGCCGCCCGGCAGGCCGCCTGCGCGACGTCACGCGCCCGACCCTTGTAGAAGACGAAGGCCTCCTTCGCCAGCTCCGCCAGCTTGGGCAGACGACGCCGGGCCAGGGGATGCTTCTTCGGGACGAGGAGCACGAAGGATTCGTCCAGCAGCGGCGTCGCCTGGAAGGCGTCGCCGGGGGCGGGCAGCTGGACGACGCCGAGTTCGATCCGGCCCGTCTCCACCCATTGCGCCACGGCCTCCGAAGTCCCTTCCAGCAAGGCCAGTTCGACCTGCGGGTGCCTGCGGCGGAAGGCGGCGACGGCGGCCGGCAGGAGGCACGCGCTCACGGAGGGGATCGCCCCCACGGCCAGCCGGCCGCCCCGGAGGGCCACCTGGTCGCCGACCGCGCGACGCGTCGCGAGGGCCTGCGCCAGCAGGGCCTCGGCATGGACGCGGAGGGTCTCGCCCGCCGGGGTCAGGGTCGTCTCCCGCCGGCCGCGGTTGAACAGGCGCGCGCCCAGCTCGGCTTCGAGCTTGCGCATCTGTTCGCTCAAGGCGGCCTGCGCCAGGTTGAGCTTGGCGGCCGCGCGCGTGAAGCTCCGCTGCCGGGCGGCCTCGAGGAAATATTCCAGCTGGTAGAGTTCCATCGCTTTATCCGTCAAGACTCGCTGGAAACTAATGTTTTTCAAGCACGATGGAATCTGGTAAGGTATCTCCCCCATGAAGCCGCTGATCGACCGCCCTGAGGACCTGACGCCGACGACGCCGTGGTCGGCGACCAAATGGGCGTGGACGGCCGAGGAGGCCCTCGTCGACCACCGCACCAAGGCGCGCCTCTGCTCGGCGGTGCTCCTGCCCTTCCGCGACGGCCGGCCCGACTGGGCGAGCTTCGTGTCCGAGATCCGCTGGCAGCAGGCCGCGGCCGACCACTACGGCGTCGAGCTGGTGCCGGTGCTCAACGCCGACACGGGCTACATCTTCGACCTCGACGACCGGATGTACGCCGAGGTGCTCCGCCGGTTCCGCGCGGCCTTCCCCACGACGCGCTTCATCGCCGGCATCACCGCCCGCGGCGCGCAGGACGACACTTCCTTCAAGGCCGAGCGCTACCGCGGGCTGCTGGACCTCGTCCAGGCCCACGACAACTGCGAGGTGATGATCATGACCTCGAAATGGCTCAACACGCTCGACCCTGAGCGTCGCCGCGACGGTTACTACCAGGTCGCCGAATGGCTCATCCGCCCCGGCATCGTGCACGCGCTCGAGCCCGCCTTCGTCCCGTGGGCCACGCCCTACGAGCCTTGGCTGCTCCACCAGCTGGCCATCCACCCGAAGTTCGTGGGCGGCAAGGTCAGCACCCTGGACGAACCGCACTTCCTTTACTGGGCGGCGATGTGCAAGGACCTGAAGCTGGATTTCGCCCCGCACAGCGGCGACGACTACGGCATCGCCACCGCGATCAAGACCGGCCTGCCCCTCCTCATCGGCGCCGCCAGCAGCGCGGCCCCGCAGATCTGCGCCGCCAAGGACATGTGGCTCGACGACGGCGCCCCGGGCAAGAAGTTCCCGACGGGCACGGGTCGCTTCGACACCCGCGTCTACAAGCTCTTCGAGGCGTTCCAGTCGCTCGAAGACCAGGTCTTCCGCCTCGACGCCAAGGGCAGCGCCGCCGCCTACAAGCACAGCACCGCCCACCTGCTCCACCAGCTCGGCGTCATCGCCTCGCCCGAACCGCACCCCGCGTGCCGGGACGTCCGCGGACCGGACGAAGCCGCCCGCATGACCGAAGCGATGGCGCGCGCGCGGCGCATCTCCGAACGCCTCGGCATCCCCCGTTGAACCTTCCCATGACCGCTCCCTTCAAGCTCACCCGCGTCGCCTCGCTCAAGACCGTCGCCGACTTCCGCGCCCATTGCGCCGGACTCGGCGTCGACCTGCCCCTCGAGGACGCCATCGAAGCCGGTGCCGGCAACCCGCTGTCGCAGCCGATCGCGCGCACCCAGGTCAACGGCAAGACCATCGGCAACCGGATCGCCATCCATCCGATGGAAGGCTGGGACGGCACGACCACCGGCGGCATCTCCGAGGAAATGAAGCGACGCTGGCAACGCTTCGGCGCGAGCGGCGCCAAGCTGATCTGCGGCGCCGAGGCCATGGCCGTGCGCGCCGACGGCCGGGCGAACATGAACCAGCTCATCATCAACGAGGAGAACCAAGCCGGCATCACCGAGCTCGTGGGCATCCTCAAGGCCGAGCACCTGGCCCGCTGGGGCTCCGTCGACGACCTCGTCATCGGCTTCCAGCTCACGCACTCCGGCCGCTTCTGCCGTCCGCATGACAAGAAGCGCTGGGAATCCCGCGTGGCCTACCGCCACCCGATCCTCGACAGGAAGTTCAACGTCACCTCCGACGACCAGGTCCTGACCGACGCCGACGTCGAGGAGCTGATCCGCTGCTACGTGCGCGCCGCCCGCGTGGCCCGCGACTGCGGCGCCGACTTCGTGGATATCAAGCACTGCCACGGCTACCTCCTGCACGAGTTCCTCGGCGCCCATACGCGCCCGGGCAAGTTCGGCGGTTCGTTCGAGAACCGGACCCGTATCCTGCGCGACATCATCGCGGGCATCCGCGCGGACGGTAATCCGATCGACATCGGGGTCCGCCTGAGCCTGTTCGACATGGCGCCTTTCCGACCCGACCCCGCGCTGAGCCAGCCCGGCAGGCTCGGCCCGGGCATCCCCGAGGACTTCTCCGCCTGCCTCCCCTACCGCTACGCCTTCGGCGTCAACCAGGCCAAGCCCACCGAGATCGACCTCACCGAGACCTTCGCCTTCGTGAAGCTGCTCGGCGAACTCGGCGTCAAGATCCTGAACACCACCGCTGGCTCGCCTTACTACAATCCGCACATCCAGCGCCCGGCGGCCTATCCGCCCAGCGACGGCTACCAACCCGCGCACGACCCGCTGATCGACG
>VHCL01000040.1 GCA_016871725.1 Verrucomicrobiota bacterium
GACCTCGCGGTACCAGGCGCGGGCTTCGGCCCGCTCACCTCCCGCATGCAGGGCGATGCCCAGCTGGAGTTCCGCGTCGGGATTCTCGGGGTGCAGGCGCAGGGAGGTCCGCAGGCTGGCCGCCGCTTCGGCGTGTCGGCCGAGGGCGAGGAGGCAGTTGCCCAGGTTATAATGGTGCGTGGGGTGGTCGGCCTGCAGGCGGATCGCCTCGCGCAGGCAGGCTTCCGCCTCGGCCGGACGACGGCGATCCAGCAGGCGCACGCCCAGGTTGGCGTGGAAATGGGGCGTCTGCGGCGAGCGTCGGACCACCTCGTGCAGCTTCGCGAAGCCATCGGCTTCGCGCTGGCTGTCGACCTCGATGAGGCCGAGCAGGTGGAGGATGTCGGCCGACTCCGGGAAATGCGCCAGGAGCTGACGATAAAGGTCTTCCGCCTCCGCCAAACGGCCCAGGCGATGAAGCTCCATCGCATGGTTGAGGGCGGCCTGCGGATCGGAGAACTGCACGGGACGAAGGAAAGGTTTTCAGGCCTGCCTGACCAGCGTCAAGTCGCCGGCTTCGTCAGCGGACTTCCTGATAGTCGGAGGTCAGGGTCAGGTCGCCGGCGTAGGCGTTGACATACCAAGCGGTCGTGCCGGGCGGCAAGGGGGCCGAGGCCGTCGTGCCGCCGCCACCGCTGGCGGCCATGGCCGGCGTCTCGACCCACTTGCGGGTGCCGGTGAAGCCTCGGTCGGTCGTCGACACGAGGACGGCGCGCGTGATGGGTTTCGTGGCATGGAAGACCGCGATGGCCGTGCCGGCTTCGGTCTTGGCCGACGGCGAGCCACCCCAAGGCTTGCCCTTCTCGACGACGCTCTGCGCGAAGGCGTAACTGTCGGGCGGATTCCAGCCGGCAGGGTGGCTGTGGCCCATCTTCGTGATGAGCGAGACCATGCGCGGACCCGGGGTCTTGCGGTAGTGTTCCGCCTGGCAGCCGAGCGGGAAATGGGCGTCCTGCGGCCAGGAGAGCCAGAGCACGGGCATCTTCACGCGGTCGGCGTAATTCAGGCCGTCCCAGACCTGCCGGTAGCCTTCGTTGTCATGCAGGGCCCGGCCCCAGTGGTTCTCGGCGTCGAAGAGGTGGCCGCAACCGTAGGTCGGGATGCCGAAGGCGAAGCGTGCGTCGAGCCCGATGACCGTGCTGGTGATCACGCCGCCCCAGGAGACGCCCATCACGCCGATCTTGGAGGCGTCGACTTCCGGCCAGGAGCACAGCAGGGAGTTCGCCAGCATCGTGTCCGCGAGCGCATGATACATCCACTGCTCCTTGAGCGGGAGCTTGGTGTCGGCGAACGTGCCGTCACGGGCGGGGCCGGAGAAGGCGTGACGCGCCCAGACGGGCCGGCCTTTGGTTTCCTTCTTCTCATCGACGTCCGTCTGGCCTTCGACCGCGATGCTGATGGCCGCGAAGCCTTGGGCGTTCCATTTCTGGACCCACTCCTTGTAAGCCGTACCGCCGCCGCCGTGGACGAGGACGATGCCGGGGACCTTGCCCTCCCGCTTGGCGGGGACGCCGATCCAGGCGAAGACGCGGGTGGGCTTTCCCCGGTAGGGCAGGGCGTCGTAGAAGATCGCGCGGACCTGTCCGTCGGGCTTGAAGCCTTCGGCCTCATAGGTCTTCGGGGCGCCGGCGCAGACGTCGACGAGTCCGAGGACGACGGCGCGGTCGGCGGCGGGGTCGGCGCGGAGCGAGACCAGTCCGAGCAGGAGGAGGCAGAGGAGGCGCATGAGATTATGGGGCGACGCGCACCTGGCGGAAGCCGGCGGTCGAGCCGAAGACGAGCAGGTCGAGCGAGGTCTTGTCCTTGCCGAGGCTAGGATGCTTGCCCTTGAAGACCTGGTCGTTGACCTGGACGGTCACCTCGTCGCCTTTGAACGTCAGCCGGACGGGGTACCATTCGCCGGCGGCCAGCTTCAGGTTCTTCTTGGCGATGTCTTCGGTGGCCGTGGCCGGTTCGCCCTTGGAGGGGTTCTTGGTCAGGATCGCTGAGGTGCGGGAGATCACGAGACGGAACCCGGCGTCGCCGGCCCCGAAGCGGAGCGAGACGCGGTTCGCGCCCTGCAGGTTCATCTCGCAGTCGAGGATGCCGTCCCCGAAAGCCAGCGGCGCCCGGAGCGAAGCGGGCTTGTCCGGGCCGCCCTTGGGTTGCGCGAAGAGCCCGCCGTCGCGCGCGGTCCATTCGCCGGCGGAGCTCAACGGAGCGAGGGACGTGGCTCTGCCGATCAGCGAAGGGAGGATGGCGATCCGCGCGTGGGTGGGCTTCACGTCCGCTGGGGGCAGTTCGCGGCTGTAACCTCCGTCGCGATAGCGGCGCAGGAGGTCCTTGAGTTCGGCGACCACCTCGGGATGCTCCGCCGAGACATCCTGGGTCTCGGCCGGATCGGCTTCGAGGTCGTACAGCTGGGACCGGAATTGGTCTTTGCGTGCCTTGCGGGCCCCTTCGGCGATCTCGTCGACCGGGACGCCTTCGATCCACTTCCAGCGTCCCTTGCGGACCGCGAAGGTGCCGTCGGCGCTGTGGACGATCATGTCGGAACGCCCCTTGGCGTCGGCCGTGCCCAGCAGCGCCGGCAGGAAGCTGCGGCTGTCTTCGGCGCCGGTCTCCTTGGCGGGCAGGGGCGTGCCGACGATCTCGGCGGTCGTCGCCAGGATGTCGACCACGCTGACCATCTGCGGGGCGGTGGAGCCGGCCGGGATCTTGCCGGGCCAACGGGCGACGAAGGGCACCTTGAAGCCGCCTTCCCAGACGTCATGCTTGCCGCCCCGCAGGCCGGCGTTGACCTTCAGCCCGGCCTTGATGGCCGCGGTCTGCAGGAGGCGGGGGTTCTCGGGCTTGCAGACGCCGCCGTTGTCGCTCGTGAAGAGGACGAGGGTGTTCTCCTTAGCCCCGATCTTGTCCAGGGTGGCGAGGAGCCGGTCGACGCTCCGGTCGAGCTCATGGATCCAGTCGCCGAAGGTTCCGGCCGCGCTCCGGCCGGCGAGGTCCTTGTCCGGCGTCACCGGGTTGTGGACGGCGACGGGCGTGAAGTAGAGGAAGAAGGGCCGGTCCTTCGGCTGCGCTTCGAGCCAGGCCGTCGCCTTGTCGGTGAGCACCTTCATCACGCGTTCGTTCTTCCGGCGCGTCGCGTCGAGTTCGAGGATCTTCGCCTTGCCGTTCTCCATGTCCGCGGGTCCGTAGGTCGGCTGGAAGTCGTCGCTGTCGGCCGCGGGGCCGGCGAGTCTCATGCCGGTAGGGATGCTTCCGGAACGCAGGCCGTAGACGAACCGGTCCTCGACATAGACACCCGTGAGGTCGCCGTGGTTGCTGGGCACGCCGAAGTGATAATCGAAGCCGACGTCGAGCGGGCCCGGAGAAAGTTCGGCCCGGTACTCGGTGCGCCACTTGGGGTCTTCGTTCTCGCGCCCGTAGCCGAGGTGCCATTTGCCCACGGCGGCGGTGCGGTAACCCTTCGCTTTCAGCAGCGAGGCGAGGGTGATCCGGGTCGGCTCGATGTGCAGGGGAGAGAACGTGCCGAGCACCTCATGCGTCAGCGTGGTCCGCCAGCAGTAGCGCCCGGTGAGCAGGGAATAGCGGGTGGGGGAGCAGACGGAGGAGGTCGTGTTGCCGTCGGTGAAGCGGCGGCCTTCGGCGGCGAGGCGGTCGATCGCCGGCGTCCGGACGAGCTTGGGGTCGGCGCCGTAGCAGCCGGCGCTGCCGTAGCCGTAGTCGTCCGCGAGGATGACGATGATGTTGGGGCGGTCGGCGGCGGATACCGTGAGCGCGAGGAGGAGGGCGAGCAGGAGGCGCATGGGATTACTTTCCTTCGGCGGCCCAGCGCTTCATCTGCGTGATGTTGCGTTCGACCTCGGGGTTGCCCTTGCCGACGTACGGCTTCATGTCGCTGTCATACATGGCCATGGACTCAGGGGCGGGGTCCTTGGTCGCGACGAGCTTGGCGTCGAGGCGCTGCCGGTGCTCGGCCAGCACGGCGGCATAGGCCGGATCGTCCGCCAGGTTACGGACCTGCCACCGGTCGGCGGCGAAGTCGTAGAGTTCCTCGCGCGGTCGGGTGGGGCTGAAGAGCAGTTTTTCGCTGAGTTCCGGCAGCTTGCCGGCGGCGTGCAGGGCGCGGAGCTGTTGCACGATCTGCTTGCCGTCCTTGTAGGCGCAGGGTTGGAGGTGCGGGCGTTCCGGGTGATAGTTGCGGACGTAGATGAACTTGTCCGTGCGCAGGCTGCGGATCTTCTCCGTGGTCTCGTCGCATCGGTCGCGGGCGGAGAAAGCCTCCGCGCGCGGAACGTAATTCGCCGCGAGGATGTCCTTGCCTTGCATCCAGCTCGGGACGTCGAGGCCGGCGGCGGCGAGCGAGAGAGCGGCGAGGTCGATGTGCTCGACAAGGTCAGGGCGGACCTGGCCGGCGGCGACGCCGGGACCGCGGATGACGAGCGGCACATGCGCGCCTTCCTCGTAGAGGAACTGCTTGCCGCGGGCATGGCTGATCCCGTGGTCGGTCATGAAGACGACGAGCGTGTTCGCCAGCTGGCCTTCTTGTTCGAGACGGGCAAGCACGCGGCCGACGTGGGCGTCGGTCAGGCGGACGGCGTCCAGGTAGTCGGCCCAATCCCGGAGCAGGACAGGGTCGCGAGGGTAGTAAGGGGGCAGGGTGACCTTCGTCGGGTCGGTGCCTGCGCCGAGCTCGCGGACGACCCGCTGCCGGAATTGCTCGCGCGCGGCCTCGGCGCCTTCGCGCAGCTTGCCGCCGTGGAGCTGGACCTGCATGAAGAAAGGCTGGCCAGGCTTGCGCCCGGCCCAGTCATGCGAGTCGTATATGGCCGGGTCCCATTCGAAGTTGTAGTCCGTCTTGCCCAGTCGGTTGCCCGGACCGGCCTTGGCCTTCTTGCCCTTGCCGGCGCCGAACGGCAGGCCGCGGTAGTCGAGGTCGGTTAGGCCGCTGCCGATGCAGGTGTAGTAGCCGCCCTGCTGGAAGAGCTTCGGCGTGGGCGTGACCTCCTTGGGCAGGTTGATCTTCAGCTCGCCGCGCCCGCTGCGGTGGTGGTGGGCGCCGATGGTCGTCTGATACATCCCCGTGACCAGCGCGGAACGGCACGGCGAGCAGACCGGGGCGGTGACGTAGGCCCGGCTGAAGCGCGTGCCTTCCTTGGCCAGCCGGTCGACGTGCGGGGTGGCGATGGCGGTCTCGCCGTAGCTGCCGAAGTTCGCGGACATGTCGTCCACGATGAACCAGAGGACGTTGGGTCGGTCGGCTGCTGCCGCCGTCAGGGCGAAGAGCAGGGTGAGCAGGGGGCGCATAGGGTAAGACAAAGGGGTCAGACCCCATTAATGGGGTCTGACCCCTTCATGGGGAAAGTGCGTCGGCTTATTTCTGGGTGAAGACGAACACGCCGTGCTTGTTCGCGATGACGATGTCGGGCTTGGCGTCCTGGTTCACCTTGCCGGCGAAGAACTGGGTGCCGACGCCGCTGTCGGAGTCGATGCGGCGAGGCGTGAAGGTCGCGCCGCCCTGGCCGTCGCGGCTCAGTTCGAACCAATAGAGCACCGGGTCGGCGTTGGGCTCGTCGTCGCCCTTGATGCCGTGGGCCCAGCGGCGCTTGCCGCAGATGATGTCAGGCAGGCCGTCGCCGTTCATGTCCTGGAGTTCGACCGCATGGATCTGGCTGAAGCCCTTGCCGTCGGCGTTGTCCTCCTTGGTCTTGCCGAGGATGACGTGCTCCTTGAAGGAGCCGTCGGCGTTCTGTTCGAACCAGGAGAGGCCGTAGCTGTGGGCCTTGATGCTGGTGATGACGTCGTTCCGCCCGTCCTTGTTCACGTCATAGACATACATCTGGGCGCCGCCGACGCCGAAGGCGGCGGGGTGGAACTTCCAGTCGGAGTCCTTCGAGGTGTCGGCGGGCTGCTCATACCAGCCGTTGGCTTCGAGGATGTCCATGCGGCCGTCGCCGTTGACGTCACCGGCGCCATAGCCGTGGGTATACTTGAAGATCTTCTGGTCGTTGGCCTTGTTCTTCGGGGTGATCGGGCGGAAGCGGGCCTTGCCGAACGGGTTCTTCCAGTCGATCTCGGCGTAGCCGAACTGGCCGCCGTGGCGGCCCTTGTTGTTCTTCGGGTCCTTGACGAGGTCGCTGGTGTGGCAGAGGAGCTCCGGCTTGCCGTCGCCGTTCATGTCGACGAGCTGGGGCGATTCGCCGTCGGCGACGTCGAAGATGTTGTGCACGGGCCAAGGGCCGGCCTTGCCCTTGGGATTCTCGTAGACAAGCGCGGGGTCGCCGGGGAAACCGAAGACGAGGATGTCCTGCCAGCCGTCCGCGTTGAAATCGTAGGCGTAGGAGATGAAGTAGTCGGAATAACCGGTGGCGCCGTTGAAAGGCGTCTTGTTCGGGCCCTTCTCGTGCGAGGGCTCGACGGCGTAGGCGACGCGCTGCTTGAAGTCGGGACCCTTCCAGATGAACCAACCCGCGGCGACGTCGACCTGGCCGTCATGATCGAAGTCGGCGACCGCGCAGCCTTCGGCCACGAAGTCCTTGGTCAGGGTCTGCTTGTCAAAAGACAGTTCGGCGGCGACGCAGCCACTGAAGGAAGAGGCCAGTAGGAGGGGGGCGAGGAATCGCATGGGGGTAGGAGTAATACACCTCCGCCCCAGTTTGGTTGCGAGGAGTTTTTCGGCTGCAGCCTAATCGAGAGCTTATGATTACTCTAACCGCCCGAACATGATGCGTTCCTTCCGGCTGGGATCGGAGTCCCCCTGGGTCACGGCGAGCCAGACGGCCCCCTTGTCTTCGACGAAGGTGGGGTACTGGAAGGATTTGGCGGTCTCGAAGCGATATTTTCGTTCCCAGGAGATCCCATCCTTGGAGACGTCGACGTTGAAGACGCTACGGTTGGCTCTGTCGATCTGGGTGCGCTCCTGCCAGCCGAGGTAATAGACCCCGTTGAAGCGGTCGAAGGTCGGCTTGGAGGCGGCGCCCAGTTTCACGTAGGCCTTCTCCCCGCCGGTGGTCCAGGTCCGGCCGTCCCGGCTTTCGCAGAACCAGTAGTTATGGTCGCCGTTCTCCCGGCGGCAGATGGCCAGCCAGGTGCCGTCGGGCAGGCGATTGACCGCCGGTTCGGTCAAGGCCGGGGCGCCGGGGCCGTTGAAGTGGCCGACGATCTCCAGGGTGTCGGCGGCGTCATTCAGCGCGCACAGCGCCTGCTGGGCGCCGAGGTAGTTGTTGATGGCGATATAAGCGCGTCCGTCGAATTCCTTGAAGTTGTCGAAAAGGTAGAGGCCGGCGTCGACGGGCTTGCGCGCGAAGCCCTGCTTGGCGGCGTCGGCATGCAGATGCCGGGGTTGCAGGTCGAAGACGCCGTCGCTCGTCCGGAGCTTCATGCGGTGGATCTCGCGTTCGAAGGTCAGCGTGCCGAGGTCGAAGTCGCGGTAGTAGGTCTGCGACTGGCGCTTGCCGGGCTGCTCGCTGGCGAACCAGCAGCGCAGGGTCTTCGGGCCGACCTGGCGGATGCGGGGGACGAAGCAGGCGCCCACGGGCAGGGTCTCGTTGGCGAAAGCCTGTTCGGAGCGCGCGAGGGTCATCACGTCGAGCAGGCGTTCGTTGCGCAGGTCGACGATGGACAGCGTCACGTAGACGAAGGGCCACTGGGCCGCTTCGCCGGGCTGGCGGTCGTTGACTTCGGCCACGACGTAGGCGCGGTCACCGACGATCGTGAAATGGGCGTCATGAGCCCCTTTGACCTCGGGCCCGGTGACCTTGAAAAGGCCCGCCATCACCTTGTCGCCCGCGGCCTTGGCGTCCCATCCGGCCGGAACCAACGTGGCCACCGGCTTGGGTTCTTCCTTGGGCGTGGAGCAGCCCACGAGCAGGGCGGCGAGGCAGAGGAGCAGGCGATTCTTCATGGACTCACTTTGCCGGAGCGACGGCCGGGAGCAACTGGAAGGCGTCGAGGATCACGAAGCCGCGGGTGTCCTGATTGGTCACGGTCAGCGAATAGTCGACGCCTTGGCTCAGGCGGACTCGACCGACCTCACGGAAGGCCTGACCGGAGGGCAGGGGCTGGGTCTGGTCGACCGTGAGGCGATGCTCGGCGCCGCCGCCGGCGATCGTGACGGGCAGGCGCGTCGTGCGCGTCTCGTGGGCGGAGTAGGCCATGCGGAGTTCGAAGTCCCCGTCGGCCGGGACTTTGAACCGGAAGACCGCGCGCGACTTGCCGTCAGAGCGTTGCCCGTCGTGCAGGTAGCCGGTCCCGACGTAGGGCTTGAAGTTGGCGGAGCGCTCCCAGTCGCCCGAGAGTTCCGCCTGCGCGTCGTCGAGGATCAGTCCCGGCAGCGATTTCGGATCGAGCGAAACGGGTCCGGAGGGACGGGCGTCCTTGGCGGGCAGCGGCGGCAGCTTGGGGAGCTCGAGCACGACGTTCCGGGCGAGGAGTCGCGCCCGGAGAGAAGGGTAGTCCAAGGTCTGGACCGAGACGCCGGCCTTGGCGGCGAGGGCCGCGGCGACGCCGGCGGACTGGCCGATCGCCATCCAGGTCGGCTCGACGCGGATCGACGAATACGCGACGTGCGTGGCGGAGAGCGCGACAGGCACGAGCAGGTTGGAACACTCCGAGGCCGAAGGCGTGATGGCACGATAAGGGATGTGGTAGGCGTAGCCGTGGCGACGTCCCGGCATCCGCACCGGGAAGATCGTGCCTTCGTTGATGACTCCGTCGGGCAGGGCCAGTCGGCGGCAGTCATGCGAATCAATCGGGAACGTGGAGACCGCGATGGCGTCGTCTTTCTGCGGTTCCGAGAGGACGTCCTTCTGCGTGAGCATGAAGCGTCCATCCATGCGGCGGCCCTCGCGCACATAGAGCTGCGGCGACCAATGGCCGGTCTCGGGGAATTCGTCGCGGCAGAGACCGAGCTCGGCCATCGTCGTGCGGATCTTCGCGGGCACGGCCTCGTCGGTCGTCAGGAATTTGTAGAACTCGAGGGTATACTGCTTATGCTTCTCCCAGAGACGCTCTCGGCCGGCCGGGTCAGAGGCGCACCAGCCGTTGGCTTCGCCGACCATGCCCATCGAGAACATCTTACCGATGCCGTTGTTGGCGTCGAACTTGTCGCCCGGCAGGGGATAAAGATCCCAAGGTACCGGCGCGCTCGGGTATTTCTGGAAATAGCGGCGGACGAGTTCGAAGCGGGCCGGGTCATAGGCCTTCGGCTCCGGGAACGGCACGCGGTTCGCGGGGTTCTTGGTCAGGCAGAGGCGGAAGCTGTAGACCATCACGGTCTCTTCGCCGGCTTGGTCGTCGCCGGGACGCAGGGAGGTGATGAAGGGCAAGGGCAGCCCGTTGGCGTCGAAGCCGTTGATGGCCATCTTCTCCTTCGGGTATTGGCGGCCGGCGAAGGATTCGCCGTGTTCGTCGCGGCTCTCCCGGCCGATGTGCCAGACCACGCCGGCGCGGGCCATCAGGTCGCCTTCATAGGTGGCGTCGATGAAGACCTTGGCGACGTGTATGCCGCCGGACGTCCGCAGGCCCACGATCTTGGCGCCGTCTTTCTCGACGCCTTCGAGGATCTGCTTCGTCAGCACGGTCACGCCGGCTTCCTTGAGCATGGCGCCGGTCACGCGGGCGGCGACATGGGGTTCGTAGGTCCAGACGGAGTTATCCTTCACCGCTACGTCGTAAGGCAGCTTCACGCCGCGGGCGGCGTAGTCGGCGGCGATCCGTCGGTGCCATTCCTCGAAGAGGCCCAGCAGGGTGGAGCGGACGGTCTGGTTGGAATCGCTGAAGCTCAGTCCGCCGGTGTTCACGCCGCCGACGTGCGCGGTCGGTTCGAGGAGCACGACCTTGGCGCCTTCGCGGGCGGCGGCGATCGCCGCGCAGAAACCTCCCGGGGTGGCGCCGTAGACGATGACATCGGCTTCCGCGGCCTGGGCAGGACGGGCGAGCGACAGGAGCCCTAAGGCGAGAAGGAGACGCATGGGCGGGGAAGAGGGCAACTTAGCCCTCGGCCCCGCTTTGCCAACTTAATCTGCCTTTTGCCGGCTGTCTACTTGGAGGGCAGGGGCGGGAGTTTGGCGCTGTAATGCACGGCCCGGTGGCGGGCGTCATCGTAGGCGAAGTGCAGCCACTGCTTGTCGGCGCTGACGAAGCCGTCCGGGTAGTTCAGCGAGCCCTTCATCAGCTTGCCGGGATATTTCGGATCGGGTCCGGCCTCCGCCACGAGCACGCGCTGGTAAGGCCAGGTCTTGCCGTCGTCGAAGCTGATCCACAGCGAGAGCGGAGCCCGGCGTTTGGAGTTGTTGTTGTGCAGGAGGGCGACCGCCTTGCCGCCGAGCGGGAAGAGGGTGGCCTTGCTGCCGGGATTGGGGATGTCGGTGACCGTAGCGAACTCCGGCCACGTGCGGCCGCCGTCCTTGGAAATCGCCTGATAGAGCACGCCGCCGAGACCGTCGGCGCGGATATACATCAGGATCGAGCCGTCGGCGCGTTCGTGGATGGTCGGTTCGGCCCAGCCGAAATACTTGTCGTTGGGCGTGAGGCTTACGTCGCCGTGCTCGCTCCAGGTCTTGCCGCCGTCGGCGCTCATCAGCACGCCATTGCGCGGGTTGGTGAAGGCGCGGTCGAGCGGAGCCTTGGTTTTCTCGGCCTCAGGGCCGACGTAGTGCTGGAAGGGCAGCAGGATGCGGCCGTCGCGCGTGGTGATCGAGGGACGGATGAAGGTGCGCTCCTTGAGACGTCCCGGTAGTTCGACGGGTTTGCTCCAGGTCTTGAAGGAGTCGTCGCTCGTCAGATACCAGGAGCGGAAGTCGTTCGCCCAATGTTTCGAGTGCGTGGCGAAGAACAGCGTCGCGCGACCGTCGCGGACGAGGACTTCGGTCGGGCCCTGGCCGATCGTCTTGCCTTCCCGCGGGAAGCCTACGTCGAAGGCCGCCAGCGGCGACCAGGTCCGGCCTTCATCGGTGCTCCGGGTGAGGGCGGTGTAGTTCAGCGGAGAAGGTTCGGTGTCGCCGCCGGCCAGCATGAAGTAGACCCACGAGCCGTCGGGCATCGGGCGGAGCGTGGTGTCGCAGACCATCCGGTTGGGCGTGTAGCCCTCATAGGGGATGCTCGTGCGGTCCTGCTTGGCGTCTTCGAGTCCTTGGGCGGTCCACTTCGCGTCGGGGCGCACGCCATGGCCGCCGAGTTCCGGATGCGGGGTCTTGAGCGCTTTGTTCACGAGCGTGCGCGTGACCTTGGTCTGCTTGCCGATGTCCTCTTCGGTGAACTTCGTGAGCAGGATCTCGGCGTCGGTGTGGCGGTTCCAGTCGTAGAGGATGTGGATCGTGCCGTCGGGCGCCTGGAAGCCGTCGGGGTAGGAGACCGAGGCGCGGTCATCGAGCAGGAGGCCCGGCCCCCAGGTCTTGCCGTCGTCCTTCGAGACGAAGGCCGACAGGCTGGACCGGCGGGGCAGCTGGACGTCGACGGGGCCGTTCTTCACCAAGAGCAGGTTGCCGGAGCTCAGTCGACGGAGGAAGAAGCGGGCCTTGGGGTTCTTGATGCCGGAGTCGGTCGGCGTACTCCAGGTCCGCCCGCCGTCGGTCGAGGTGCTTTCGCTGATGCCTTGGCCGGCGCGGGCGAGCATCCACAGCGAGCCGTCCTTGCGTTCGACGATCATGTGCTCGTCGAAGTCCGTCTTGGGGAACGCCACGCCACCGCGGCGGGTCCAGGTCTTGCCTTGGTCGGAAGACGCGTAGACGTTGGCCATACGGATCGCGTCGAGGTCGCGGTGATGGTCGCGGAAGGTCTCCACGCCGGGAAAATCCTTGTTCCAAGGACCGATCCGGTCGCGCGTCCAGAGCGAGACGGGCAGCAGCCAGTCGCCGTTGGCGAGGACGGTCGGTTTGTTGAGCGTGCAGCCGTCGGCGATGCGCACGGGCGCCGACCAGGTCGGGTTCGCGTCATCGGGATTGTCGCAGCGCGTAACCCAGTCCCCGCCGCGGCCGTCGAAGTAACCGAGGCTCTGGTCGAAGAAGCACCAGAGGCGTCCCTGCGGGTCCGTCCAGAGGTTGCCGACGAGCGTGCGACGGTTCGGTTTGCCGGGCAGGTCGGTCGGGTCGATGACCAGACGCGGTTTCGACCAGCTCTTCCCGCCGTTGTCGGAAGAAGCCAGCATCAGGAAACCATTGGCGCTGTCGCCGTTGCCGATCCAGGCGGCCCAGAGGCGCCCCTTGGGCGTCCGGTCGAGGCCGATGATCATGTTGCCCGGACGGTTGGCGTCGGCGTATTCCGGCCCTGGGTTCGTGTTGAGGGCCGGCGGCTCGAGGGCGAGGTCGAGCGTCTCCTGGTCAAGCGCAGCCAGGCTCAGGCAAGAAGCCAGGAGGAGAAATAACGCTCGGTACATAAGTTGTTCAGGCCTTCCCCGGGAGGGCGGCCACGGCCTGGCGGATAATCCAGCCGTTCGTCTCCAGCGCCGTGCGGGCGGCGGCTTCCTCGGCGCCGGTCAGCTCGCGGACGATGCGGATCGCGCGCCCGCGAAGCTTGGAGTTCGAAGGGTGGAGGTCGATCATCAGGTTGCTCATCACCTTGCCGGAACGGGCGAGGGCGAGCGTCGTGATCAGGTTGAGCACGAGCTTCGTCGCCGTGCCGGCCTTGAGGCGGGTCGAGCCCGTGAGCACTTCGGGGCCGGTGTCAGGGAGGATCGCGCGGTCGAGCAGGGGGTGGTCGCGGTAGGCCGGATTGCAGGCGACGAGCACGGTCTTCGCGCCCCGGCGCCGTGCTTCGGCGAGGCAGCCCCAGATGAAGGGCGCATGGCCGCTGGCGGAGATGCCGACCACGACATCCTGGGCGGTGACCGACCGGGCGACGATGGCGCTCGCCCCGGCGGCCTCGTCATCCTCGGCCCCTTCGACGGCGCTCCATAGTGCCTGCCGTCCGCCGGCCATGATGCCTTGGACGAGTGAAGCCGGGGTGCGGAAAGTGGGCGGGCATTCGCTGGCGTCGAGCACGCCGAGACGGCCGGAGGTGCCGGCGCCGCAATAGATGAGCCGGCCGCCGGACGCGAAGGCCTGCGTGACGGCTTCGACCGTCCAGGCCACGTGGGCGCTTTCCGTCAGGATCTTGCCGGGCAGCGTGGCGTCTTCGGCGAGCATGAGCCTGATCGCCTCTTCGAGCGGCATCTCCGCGAAGCCGGCGGACTTCGGATTGCGTCCTTCGGTCGGGGCGTTGGCGACCGGGCGCCAGGAGGCGGTCGGCGATGGGATGAGCGCAGGCGAGGACGTGGGTTTCGCGGCGGCCGGCTCGGCTCCCTCGAGGCGTCGGGCCATGGCGATGGCGCCCCAGGCGCCGGGACGTTCCAGGCGGACGACCTCGCTGCCGGGGCGGGCGGCGAGGATCTTCGCCGTGACCTCGGCGGCGAACCAAGGATTCTTGAGCAAGGTCGAGCCGTTCAGCACGAAGCGCACCTTCTCGCCGGGCCGGGCGATGCGGGCCGCGCAGTGGACCGGATCCTTGCTGAGCCGTTCGGAGGCGCGGCGCAGGATGGCCACGGCGATGGGGTCCTGCCGCGAGGTCGCGGCGGCGAAGACCACCTGGGCCAGCGAGGCGATCTCCGTCTTGTTCGCCGTCATCGACCATTCGATGAGCGACTCCGGGTCGTTCATCTGGAGGAAGGCCAGCATGTCGGCGCCGAGCCGCGGCCAGTCGGCGTCGATGTCCGAGATCGTGACCGTGGACTTGAGCGCATGCATCGCGATGTCGCACGCGCTGCCGCGGTCGCCGATGATGTGTCCGCGGCCGCCGATCTTGACCATGCGCCCGTCGCGATGTCGACCGAGGCAGCAGGAGCCGGTGCCGCTGAGCTGCAGGACCTGGGCGGCGCAGTCGGTCGGCCAAGGGTCGGCCTCGAGGGCGAGGATCAGGTCGTCGCCGACGACGGCCGGGACGCCGGGCCAGGCCGCCGCGACCGCGCGGCGCAGGCGTTCGCGGTCGGCGTCGGTGCGGACGCCCGCCATGCCGACGCCGATGAGGTCCGGCGCGGCGGGCAGGCGGTCGCGGATGGTCGCGAGCAGGGCGGCTAACTCCTCCGGGTTGAGGAGGCGCAGGTTGCCGGGGCCGACGGCGAAGGAGGCCAGTTCGGCGTCCTGCCCGTCGACCAGGAGGGCCGAGGTCCGCGTGCCGCCGCCTTCGATGCCGAGGACTCTCATCGGTTCAGCGGACCTTGTAGATCTTCACGTCGTCGATCCAGACCGTCGAGTTCGCGAGGAAGCTGAACCAGCGCTTCATGTCATGGGCGTAGCCGGCCGAGCGGTGGGCGGCGAGCGGCTTACCGTCGAGCGTGAAGCGCATCTCGTCGCCTTCGGTGACCAGCGTGAGCACGTGCCATTCCGTGTCGGCCTTGAAAGGGGTGACCTGCGTCTTGGTCTTGAGCATCGCCTCGAACGCCGGGTCCGGCTTGCGTTTGGCGGCCGCGTCATCCGCGCGCTTCTTCTTCACCGCAAGGTTCATCGAGCCCGTCTTGCGGTCGGTGAGCGTGAGGTCGGTCTGCGAGACGATCGCGTAGCAGAGGTGGCCGGCATGGACATCCTTGAGTTCGCGGTCGACGAAGCCCAGCTGGAGGTTCTCCGCCTTGTTGAGGCCGGGGAACTTGAAGCGCACGATGACGCCGCCGTCGGTGAAGCCCGCATCGTGATGGATGTGGGCCGCGTGGCCGGCCTCCTTCGTGGCGCTGGCGATCTTCATGATGCCGCCGTCGAGGTCG
>VHCL01000041.1 GCA_016871725.1 Verrucomicrobiota bacterium
ATGGCGGAGCAGGGCCAGAGTTAGGGCCAGGGCTAGGGCTAGGCAAGGCATGGGTGCCATCTCATGGCAGCACTCCCCCGATACTCGATACTCCATACTCAATACTCTTCCTCCTACCCCTACCCCTGCCCCTACCCCTGAACTATTTAGCCGGCCCCCAGTGGGCGGTGAAGGGATGCAGGATGATGAGCGGCTTGCCGACGACCGCGGTGGCGGGCACTTCGCCCCAGCCACGGGAGTCGAAGCTATTGGCGGAATTATCGCCCATCGCGTAATAATGTCCGGGCGTCACGGTGTGTTCCTGATCCAGCGGGAGCGCGTAGCGATCGCCGCCCGCGTCCGGCAGGTAGCCATAATAACCCTGGTCCATGGCCCGACGGCTGTTGAGCACCATCGGTTCGGGCGAGGTGACGACCTGACCGTCGACGATCAGTTCGCCCTTCTCCGTGACGCGCAGCCTCTGACCAGGGACCCCGGCGAGGCGCTTCACGTAGTAGCTTTGCGAAGGCTGTCCGTATTGGTCGGCCAGGCCCGGGATGGTGTTCGTCTGGAAGACGATGGTGTCGCCGCGCGCCGGCTCCACGAAATGGTAGGACATCCGGTCGACGAAGAGCATGTCCCCCGTGAGGATGTCGAAGTTGAACAGAGGCGCGCCGGCCGTGGCGGACTTCCCGGTCAGCAGCACGGGGCCGTAGGGCCCGCGGACGATACGGCCGTCGCGGACGGCCTGGGTGAAGACGACGCGCCAGCGGTCCGCGTCCTGCCGCGGAAGCTTCAGCTTGGCCTGCTCGGGGAAATACGTGCGCAGCAGCACCGCCTCGAAGCCGAAGTCGGCGGGCACCTTGACGGTCTGCAGGGTGTTGCCGATGAGCAGGTCGTGCTTGTCGTGCGCCCCTTTCAGGAGGCCCGTGCCGAAGACGCCGTCGTCCGCTTCGCGCGTCCGCGAACGCAGGCCGTACTCGACCTGGCCGTTCGGACCGCGCTGCATCACGATCGGGATGCCCACCGGGCCCGAGGCCTCGGCGGGGATCACGTAGGTCCAGGTCCACTGGAGCTTGTCCAAGGCCTGCTGCGCGAGGCTCGGCACCTCCGCGTCGGGCGCGCGCACCTCGGCCGTCATGCCGTTGTAGGTGGGCCACATGGAATTCGTCGGGATCTTGAAGGGCTGCAGGAAGAAGCTGCGGATGGCCCCCGCCACGATGGCCGCCATGACGACCATCTCCGTGTAGTCCGTCCCGGAGGTCAGCGGGTAGATCTTGCCGCCGTTGCGGACGAGGACCTCGTGGAGGCGGTTCAGCAGGGTCTCGACCTGGGTCACCTCGCGGGTCCGGTCCTTGATCGCGGCGCGCACCTGGTCGGCCAGCTCGAGCTGCTCGTTGAGGGCCTCGCGGGCGAGGACGTCGCCGCGGTAGAGGTGGACCTTCTCCGACCCTACGAGCAAGGCCTTGCCGATCTTGCGGAGCTTGCGGCGGTAGTAAAACGACATGGGGACGCCCCCAGACTAGCGGGCGTCGACCGGAGGGAAAGCCCGAACTGGGCGCTCAGCCTTCGTTCTTGAGGATCTTGATGAAGGCCTCCTGGGGGATGTCGACCTTGCCGATCTGCTTCATCCGCTTCTTGCCCTCCTTCTGCTTCTCCAGGAGCTTGCGCTTACGGGTGATGTCGCCGCCGTAGCACTTCGCGGTCACGTCCTTGCCGACGGAGCCGAGGGTCTCGCGGGCGATGACCTTGGAGCCGACGGCGGCCTGGATGGCCACCTTGAAGAGCTGGCGGGGGAGGAGCTCCTTGAGCTTCTCGCAGAGGGCGCGGCCGCGGCCTTCGGCCTTGGAGGCGTGCACGATGGAGGAGAAGGCGTCGACCGGCTCCTCGTTGACGCGGATGTCCATCTTCACGAGGTCCGAGGTGACGTATTCGCCGAGCTCGTAGTCCATCGAGCCGTAGCCGCGGGTGATCGACTTCATGCGGTCGTTGAAGTCGACGAGGATCTCGTTGAGCGGCAGCAGGCAGACGAGGACGACGCGGTCGCCGTCGATCGTCTCGGTGCGCTCGCAGATGCCGCGCTTCTCCTGGACCAGGGCGAGCATGTCGCCGATGGAGGTGCCCGGGATGTGGATGTGGGCGCGGATGGTCGGCTCCTCGATGTGCTCGATGGTCGACGCGTCGGGCATCACGACCGGGTTGTCGAGGATGTGCTCCTTGCCGTCGGTGGTGTAGACCTTGTAGACGACGGACGGGTAGGTCGAAAGGATGTCGAGGTCGTACTCGCGGCGCAGGCGTTCCTGGACGATCTCCATGTGGAGCAGGCCGAGGAAGCCGCAGCGGAAACCGAAGCCCAGGGCCGTCGAACTCTCGGCGGTGTAGGTCAGCGAGGAGTCGTTGATGGCCAGCTTGGCGAGCGAGGCCTTGAGCTTCTCGTAGTCGGCGGTGTCGAGCGGGTAGATGCCGCTGAAGACCATCGGGCGGACCTCCTTGAAGCCCGGCACGGGCTCCTTGGCGGGGTCGTTGGCGAGCGTGATCGTGTCGCCGACCTTCACGTCCGCGACCTCGCGGATATTGATGACGATGTAGCCGACGGAACCGGGGCCGAGCTCGTCCTGCGGCCTCATCTTCGGGGAGAAAACGCCGACCTCCTTGATGACGGAGCGGACGCCGTTGAACATCAGCTCGATCGTCTGGCCGGCCTTGAAGGTGCCCGAAAAGACGCGGACGTAGCTGATGACGCCCTTGTAGGAATCGAAGAGGGAGTCGAAGACCAGCGCGCGATGCTGCGGGTACTCGGACCAGCGGGGCGCGGGGACGCGCTTGATGATCGCGGCGAAGATGTCGTCGATGCCGATGCCGGACTTGCCCGAGGCGAGCACGGCGTCCTGGGCGGGGATGGTGAGGATGTCCTCGACCTGGCGGCGGGCTTCCTCCGGGCGGGCGCTGGGGAGGTCGACCTTGTTGATGACCGGGACGATCTCGAGGCCCTGGTTCATCGCGAGGGTGGCGTTGGCGACCGTCTGGGCCTCCACGCCCTGGGATGCGTCGATGAGGAGCACCGCGCCTTCGCAGGCGGCGAGGGAGCGGGAGACCTCGTAGGCGAAGTCGACGTGGCCCGGGGTGTCGATGAGGTTGAGGATGTAGTGCTTACCGTCGGGGGCGGTGAAGTTCATCGTCACCGGGTGGCACTTGATCGTGATGCCCTTCTCGCGCTCGAGGTCCATCGCGTCGAGGAGCTGCTCCTTCATCTGGCGCTTCTCGATCGTCTTGGTGTGTTCGAGCAGGCGGTCGGAGAGCGTCGTCTTGCCGTGGTCGACGTGCGCGATGATGCAGAAGTTGCGGATATGGTCTAAGGACACGGTAAAGAGGGAAAGGACCTAATAGGACTGCGGACGGGGCGCTTGTCCAGCGTTAGCCCCCGGCGGACGGGGTTTAGGCGGGAATATCGGCGAACTCGTGCAGGGAAGCCACGGGGGCCTCGGGCGCGGAACGCTTCATCATGCCGGCCAGGACGCCGCCCGGGCCGCATTCGTAGAACTGGGCGACGCCGGTCGCGGCGGCGGCCTTGCAGTCGTCCTCCCAGAGGACCGAGGAGACGACCTGCTTGACCAGCGCGGCGCGGAGCTCGGCCGGCTCGGCGAGGGTGCCGCCGGTGGTGTTGGAGTAGACGGTGACCTGGGGGCGCTTGAATTCGACGCCCTGGAGGAAAGCCTCGAAGGCCTGCCGGGCGGGCTCCATCAGGCGGCTATGGTAGGCGCCGGCCACGACGAGGGGCTTCACGAGCTTGAACGGACCGAACTCCTTGGCGCGGGCGACGGCCTGGGCGACCTTGTCGGCGTCGCCCGAGATCACGACCTGGCCGGGGCAGTTGAAGTTCGCGGCGTCGATGTCGAAGGCGGCGCAGAGCTTGAAGATGTCCTCGCGGGAACCGCCGATGACCGCGGCCATGCCGCCCTTGGTCTGGTCGCAGGCGAGCTGCATCAGGCGGCCGCGCTCGGCGACGACCTTGAGGCCGGTCTCGAAATCCCAGACGCCGGCGAAGGCGTAGGCGGTGAGTTCGCCGAGGGACAGGCCGAGGCAGGCCTTGAGGTCGTTGAGCTTGCCGCGCTCCTTGAGGATCTGGGCGATGGCGTAACCCTGGACGTAAAGGGCGGGCTGGCAGACCCGGGTCTCGGTCAGAAGCTCGGCCGGGCCTTCGAAACAGGCCTTCCGGAGGTCGAACGGCAGCACCTTGGCGGCGCGGTCGTAGAGGTCCTTGGCGGAAGCCGAGCCTTCGTACAGGGACTTCCCCATGCCGACGACCTGGGCGCCTTGACCGGAGAAGAGGAGAGCGGTGGACATGGCAAGGAGGGAGGGAAAAAGGGCGGAAGGGTCAATGATGGAGAGGCGGAACGCCCAAGCGGTTGGCGGTTAGATTAAAGCAAAAGGGCAGGAACCAGAGAAACCAAGCCCCTAGGCCACCCTGCCCTAAGGCCCAGACCAACCGCTAACCGCCAACCGCTAACCGCTGCCACCACCTCCTGCTTCCTTGACCACCCCTCCCCCGCCCCCTACCCCTTGCCCTTCCTTTCACCATGCCTATCGCCCTCCTCTCCGTCAGCGACAAGACCGGCCTCCTGCCCTTCGCGCAGGCCCTCGTCAAGGACCACGGTTACAAGCTCCTCTCCACCGGCGGCACCTCGAAGATGCTCCGCGACGCCGGCCTGCCGGTGACCGACGTCAGCGAGCACACGGGCTTCCCCGAGATCATGGAAGGCCGCGTGAAGACCCTGCACCCGAAGGTCCACGGCGGCCTCCTCTGCCGTCGCGACTCGCATGAGCACCTCGACGAAGCCAAGAAGCACGGCATCGAGCTCATCGACCTCGTCGTCGTGAACCTCTACCCGTTCGAAGCCACCGTCGCGAAGCCGAACTGCTCGTTCGAGGACGCCATCGAGAACATCGACATCGGCGGCCCGTCCATGCTCCGCAGCGCGGCCAAGAACCACGCCTCGGTCTCGGTCGTCACCGACCCCGCCGATTACGAGCGCGTGCTCGCCGCGATGAAGGCCCCCGCGACCCTCGGCGAACTGCGCCGCGAACTCGCCCTCAAGGTCTTCCAGCGCACCTCGGCCTACGACGCCGCCATCGCCAACTACCTCGAATCGCAGGCCCAGCCCGGCCTCGGCAACGTCCTCGGCCTGCCCTCCCGCTACACCTCGACCCTGCCCATCGCCCAGCGCCTGCGCTACGGCGAGAACCCGCACCAGCAGGCCGCGCTCTACGGCTCCTTCCACGAGGCCTTCGACCAGCTCCAGGGCAAGGAACTCAGCTATAACAACATCCTCGATATCACCGCCGCGACCTACCTCATCGGCGAGTTCGAGCGCCCGACGATCTGCATCCTGAAGCACACCAACCCGTGCGGCGTGGCTTCGGCCGACACCCTCCTCGAGGCCTGGCACAAGGCCTTCGAGACCGACAAGCAGGCCCCGTTCGGCGGCATCATCGTCGCCAACCGCACGGTCGACAAGGGCCTCGCCGAGGCCATCGCCGAGATCTTCTCCGAGGTGATCATCGCGCCGGAATTCGACGCCGACGCGCTCGCGATCTTCGGCAAGAAGAAGAACCTCCGCCTCATGCGCGCCAAGGTCGGCCTCCGCGCCGACACCCTCCGCGAGGTCCGCGCCGTCATCGGCGGCGTGCTCGTCCAGGACCGCGACCAGAAGCCCGTCAATCCGCGCGACTTCAAGGTCGTGACCAAGCGCCAGCCCACCGCCGACGAGATGACCGCGATGCTCTTCGGCTGGCGCGTCGTCCGCCACGTGAAGTCCAACGCCATCGTCTACGCCGGCAAGGAACGCACGCTGAGCGTGGGCGCCGGCCAGATGTCCCGCATCGACTCCTCGCGCATCGCGGTCTGGAAGGCCGGCGAGGCCAAGCTCTCGCTGCAGGGCTCGGCCATCGCGTCCGACGCCTTCTTCCCCTTCCCGGACGGCCTGCTCGCCGCGGCCGACGCCGGCGCGACCTGCGCCATCCAGCCCGGCGGCTCCGTGAAGGACGCCGACGTCATCGCCGCCGCCGACGCGCGCGGCATGGCGATGGTCTTCACCGGGATGCGCCACTTCAAGCACTGAGCGGCCGGAGGCCGCCGAGGTAGTAGCGGTTGGCGGTTAGCGGTCAGGAAAACCAGCAGACACCCAAAACAGAGCCCGGAGTCACCTGATCCCGGGCTTTTTGTTTCTGGGGATTTAGCTATCCGCCAACCGCTAACCGCCAACCGCTTTCTCCTTATTCTTGCTACAGCTTGATCCCGATCTTCTCGAGGAGGCGGGCAAGCTCGTCGTCGTCGCCGAAGGGGATCGAGATGCTGCCCTTGCCGCCCTTGCGGACGACCGAGACCTGCGTGGCGAAGTGGGCCGCGAGGCGCTTCTGGACGTCGGCCACGACGGTCTGGACGGCCTGCTTGCGCTCCGTCTTCTTGGTCGCGGAGAGCTTCTTGACCTCGGCCTCGGTGGCGCGGACGGAAAGGCCCTTCTCGATGACGAGGCGGGCGACCTGGACGCGGTGGGCGGCGTTCTCGAGGCCAAGCAGGGCCTTGGCGTGGCCGGCGGAGAGCTGGCCCTTGCGCAGGTAGCCCTGGAGTTCGTTGTCCAGCGCAAGGAGGCGGACGCTGTTCGCGATGGTCGCGCGCGGCTTGCCGAGGCGCTCGGCGACGGCGTCCTGCGTGAGGTTGAAGTCGCGCATGAGCGAGGCGAAGCCGAGGGCTTCGTCGATCGGGTTGAGGTCGGCGCGCTGCAGGTTCTCGACGAGGGCGAGCACGGCGCTGGAAGCGTCGCTCGCGTCGATGATGCGGGCGGTGATGGTCTTCTGGCCGATCAGCTTGAAGGCGCGGAAGCGGCGTTCGCCGGCGATGAGCTCGTAGCCGTCCTTCACCTTGCGGACGACGATCGGCTGCATGAGGCCTTCGGAACGGATCGAGTCGGCGAGCTCCTTCACCGCGGCGTCGTCGAAATCGCGGCGCGGCTGGCGGGGATTCGGGACGATCGAAGTCAGCGGCAGTTCCTGCAGCAGCAGGCCCGGGGCGACGGGCGCGACGGCCGGGGCGGGCGCCGGCGCGGCGGCCGGGGAGGCCGCGGCGGCGGGCGCGGGGGCCGCCGGAGCCGGCTGCGCGGGCTTCACGCCGCCGCCGATGAGGGAACTGAGACCGCGACCGAGGGTTTTCTTGGGAGGAGTGGCCATGGGGCGTGCAGGTGAGTGGGTCAGCGGCCGGCGGTTTCCGGCTGCGGGACGAAGATATCGACATCCGCTTTCAGGGCGGCAGGCGAGGAAAGGTTATTCGCTTTCAGGATCCATTCGACCTTGGAGCCGTGGCGCAGGGCGATCTTGGTCACGGTATCACCGGGTTTGACGCGGTATTTGGCGCCCGTCAGCGGCTGGTCGGAGGGAGCGCCCTCAGAGGGCTCGGCGGCCTGGGGGGTCGCCTTGGCCGTCTTGGCCCCGGAAGCCGCGCCGGACTTCCCCAGAGCGGCGTTCACCTGACGGGTCAGTTCGGCGAGCGCGGCGTTCACGTCGTCGGTCTGCTGCTTCAGGCGACGGTCGACTTCGTTGAGGATCTCGGCGCGGGCCTTGGCCACCGCGTCGTTCGTGGAGGCGGACTGGCCTTGGCCGGCCTTCTGGCGGGCGAGCGCGGCGCGTAGGTCGGCGTTCTCGAGCTTCAGCTTCTCGACCTCGGTCCGCAGGTCGGCGAGGTCCTGCTGCATGCCCGCGAGCTGGGCGTTCTGAGCGGAGAGAGGGAGAAAACCGAGGAGAAGGAAAAGGAGGCCGAGACGCATGGACCAAGGAAAACATGCCCAAGGAGAGAGAGCAAAGCGATATGAGACCACAAAGGGGTAGGGGCAGGGGTAGGGGTCGGAAACACAGGCGAGCAAGGGCTTCAGTAGGTTTGTCCTAACTACCCCTACCCCGACCCCTGCCCCTACCCCTTCAATTAATCTGTATCCCCGCCCTTCCCCGCCCTACCTTCCCGCCGATGTCCAAGGTCTTGGTAGCCCTCTCCGGCGGCGTCGACAGCGCCGTGGCGGCCCTTCTGCTCAAGCAGCAAGGGCATGAGGTGCATGCGGCCTATTTCCGGACCTGGATGAACGAGGAAGGCCTCCCCTTCCCGGGCGAATGCCCTTGGGAGGATGACGTCCGCAACGCCCAGGCGGTCGCGGCGCACCTGGGCCTGCCCTTACGCATCATCGACCTCGTCGAGGACTACAAGCAGACCGTCGTCCAATACCTCGTCGACGGCTACCGGAACGGCCTGACTCCGAACCCCGACATCATCTGCAACCGCGAGATGAAGTTCGGCGTCTTCCTCCGCAAGGCCCTGCGGGACGGCTACGACGTCATCGCGACCGGCCACTACGCCAGGCGCCGCGAGAACGCCGACGGGACGTTCGACCTGCTCGAAGGCCTCGACCCGAACAAGGACCAGTCCTACTTCCTCGCGTTGTTACGTCAGGAACAGCTCGCGAAGGCGATCTTCCCGGTCGGCGAGCTCCTGAAGCCTGAAGTGCGCAAGCTAGCGGCCGACGCGCAGCTGCCGAACGCCGAACGCAAGGACAGCCAAGGCATCTGCTTCCTCGGCCAGGTCCCGGTGCAGGATTTCCTCGAGCGTCATATCCCCGACTCGCCCGGCCCGATCGTGAACGCCGCCGGCAAGGCCATCGGCAAGCACCGCGGCCTCCACCGTTACACGATCGGCCAGCGCAAGGGCATCGGCCTGCCGTCCAACACCGACCACGAATACTTCGTCGTCGTGAAGAAGGATTTCGCGACCAACACCCTCCACGTGGCCTTCGACCAGCCCGACGCCCCCTGGCTCTACACCGCGGAGGCCGTCGCCCGGGATTTCACGTGGATCAACCGGCCCGTCGTCGGCGAACAGGACATCCTCGCCCGCGTGCGCTACCGCGACAAAGCCACGCCGGCCCGCTTCGTCCCGCAGGCCGACGGCACCGTCCGCCTCCGCTTCGCCGAGACCCAGCGCGGGCTCGCCCCCGGCCAGGTCCTCGCGGTCTACCACGACCGCGTCCTCATGGGCGGGGGAGTTTTTGTCTAGTCGAGGGGACACGTGGGCACGCTGGCACGTGGACAAGGGGAGATAGCAACGGGGTAAGACCAAACCCTGGGGCCAAATGGACGATCTTGTCCCTCCCCTTGCCCACGTGTCCCCGTGTCAACATGCCCCCTATTCAGTCGCCCTCTTGACCTTCTGCCCAATGTGCGGAGGGTAAGGCCATGCCCGAAGGCTCCGCCGTCCAACGCATGTTCTCCGGGATCGCCTCCCGCTACGACTTCGCGAACCGCGTCCTGAGCCTCGGCCTATGCGTCGGCTGGCGCGAACAGCTCGTCGCCGCCGCCCAGGCCGCCCGGCCCAAGACCGTGGCCGACCTCGCCACCGGCAGCGGCGACGTCGCCTTCGCCCTGCGCCGCGACCTCCCCGCCGACTGCGCCGTCGTCGGCTATGACTTCTGCGAACCCATGCTCGAGATCGGCCGTGTCCGCGCGCGGCAGGAAGGCGTCGCGCTGGAATTCAAGGCTGGCGACTGCATGCGCCTGCCGATCGCCGACGCCTCGCAGGACGTGGTCACGATCGCCTACGGCGTGCGCAACTTCGAGGACCGCGCCAAGGGGCTCGGCGAACTCCGTCGCATCCTGCGTCCCGGGGGCACTCTGCTGATCCTCGAGTTCTCCCAGCCGAACGCCTGGTTCGCGCCGTTCCACTTCCTCCACGTGCGCTGCGTACTGCCGGTGCTCGCCGGCCTGCTCACCGGCGACTTCGGGGCGTATAAATATCTCGGCACCAGCATCGCCGGCTTCCCGGACGCCGCCGGGCTCGACGCCGAGCTCAAGTCCGCCGGATTCGCCCAGGTCAGCCATAAAAGGATGCTTTTCGGCACCGTGGCCCTCCATCAGGCGCAGGCCTGAAAAATGCCTTGCCTTAGGAGCCGGGGGTCGTTTGCTCAAACCCCTCACTACGGGCTCGTGGTGAAATGGATATCATTTCTGACTACGGATCAGACGTTTGGGGTTCGAATCCCTACGAGCCCACCACTTTGAGCGCTGACCGGATTAAAACCCCGGTTAGTTGTATTTACGGCATGACTTCGTCACGCCGAAGCACCGGGCAAGGGCCAGGGACAGAGTCAGGCCCTTGAGCCGCCCGATTAACCAGCCCAAGCACTAGCTCTAGCCCTAGCTCCGAAGTTCGGGCTTAGGCTCCGGCATCTGCGTCCCCGACGGATAGACGTAGGCGCGGTCCTCGAAATTACGCAGCTCGACGATACCATCTTGGATGGCTTGGACGTATTCCGGGTTGATCGGGACCTTCCCGCCGCCGCCCGGCGTATCGATGATCAGCTGCGGGACGGCGTAACCGGTCGTATGGCCGCGCAACGCCCGGATGATGTCGATGCCCTTCTGGATCGGCGCGCGGAAATGGGTCGAGCCTTCGATCAGGTCGCAGGCGTAGAGGTAATACGGACGCACGCGCATCATCAGCAGCCGATGCACGAGGGACTTCATGACCTCAGGCTCGTCATTGACGCCAGCGAGGAGGACGGACTGGTTGCCAAGCGGCACGCCCGCGAGCGACAGACGCTCGCAGGCGGTCGCCAGCTCGCGCGTGATCTCCTTGGGATGATTCGTGTGGATGCTCATCCAGACCGGGCCGTGCTTGCGGAAGATATCGGCGAGCTCCGGCGTGATGCGCTGCGGCAGGAAGACAGGGATACGCGAGCCGAGGCGGATGAACTCGACGTGCTTGATCGCGCGCAGACGGCCCAGGAGCGCGTCCAGCTTGGCGTCGGACAGCAGCAGCGGGTCGCCGCCCGAAAGCAGCACGTCCCGGATCTCGGTGTGCTCTTCGATATACCTCAGGCCCGCCTCGAGTTCGGGATGGAAATCGTAGGCCTGGGCGTTGGAGACCAGCCGGCTGCGCGTGCAGTATCGGCAATAGGCCGCACAACGGTCGGTGACGAGGAACAGGACGCGGTCCGGGTAGCGATGGACGATGCCGGGGACGGGCATGGTGCCCTCTTCGCCCACAGGATCCGCGGATTCGCCCGGGGCCACGTAGGATTCATCGATACGGGGAATCACCTGCCGGCGGACCGGGCAATGCGGGTCCTTGGGGTCGATGAGGTTAAAAAAATGGGGCGTGATCGCGAGGGAGAGCTTGTGCGGCGCGAACAGGCACCCTTCCCGCTCCTCCTTGGTCAGCTGCAGGTGTTCCTCGAGCTGCGCGAGGGTGGTGATGCGGTTGCGCAGCTGCCAATGCCAGTCGTCCCACTCCGCGGCGGGCACGTCCTTCCAGAGCCCTTGGCCGGCATGCCAGTTGTCGCGGAGGTCCTGAGGATACATCGGCTAAGTCCTCCACCTTAACGAACAGGACGCGTAAAGCAAACGGGGAAGCAAACCGGCCTTACGGCTGCGGCGGCGGGCCCTTGCGCCGGAACCAGCCGGCGAACGGATGCCAGAGCTGGCCGAAATAGCCCGCCGGCACCGGCTCGGTCGCGCCGAAGTCCTGCGGCAGCCGATCCTTCGGCATATAATACGTCCCGAAGAGGATGTCCCACAGCGGGAGCAGGCCGGCGAAGTTCTTGTCGATGGCCGCCGGATCCTTCGAGTGGTGCCAGCGATGGAAGACCGGCGTGGCGATGACCGCACGCAGCGGCCCGAAATCCCAGTCGACGTCGGCGTGCAGGAAGATCGCGTAGAAGGTCAGGAAACCCGCCGCTCCCATCGTGACCGTCGGATCGAAGCCCATCAGAAGCAAGGGCGTCGCCGGCACGATCTTGTTCACCGCCTCGTTCACCGGATGCACGCGCACGGCCGAGAGCCAGTCGAGGTCCTCGGAACTATGGTGCACCGCATGGAACGGCCACCAAGCCCCGGTGTGGAACAACCGATGGAGCCAGTAGTCGATGAAGTCCACCAGCAGGTAGATCTCGATGGCCTGCAGCCAGACCGGCTGGGCGGCCAACGGACCGAACCCTTGGTACTGCCCGGCCTTGACGACCTCACCCGTGGTCACGCCCGCGATGACGAGCACGAGGAAGGGCCCGATCAGCAGGAAGCGGGAGGCCTGCTTGAAAAGCTCGATGGTGAAGAAATAGGCGCTGTCGGTGAGCATGCCGGGGCGGAAATAACCCGGTCGCCGACGCGCGCCCATCACGCGCTCGATGAAGTAGAAGACCAGGCCCAGGAGAAGGAGCCCGATGAGGTACTTCTTCGCGTAGGCCAGGATTTCCATGGCGGTCGCTTACTTCTTCTCGACCACCCACAGGTTGCGGAACTCGACGGGGTCGCCGTGCCACTGCAGGCCGAGCGGGAGCTTGTCCGCGTGCTTCGCATAAGGGGGGTTCTTCTTGTGGCTGCTCGGACCGATGTATTCGGTGCCGTCCTGGACCTTGACGCCGTTCATGACGACGGTGATGCGGGTCCGGCTGGCGACGGTGCCGTCGGCGTTGAAACGCGGGGCGGTGAACTCGATGTCGTAGCTGTTCCAGGTGCGGGACGGCAGGCAGGCGTTGAAGGCGGGCGGCTGCTGGCCGTAGATCGCGGCGGTCATGCCGTCGGCGTAGGTCTCGGTCTTGTAGCAGTCGAGGACCTGGAGCTCGTAGGTCTTCATGAAGAAGATGCCGCTGTTCGAGTTGCCCTGGCTCTTCTTCTTGGGATCGGCGTCGTAACCGGCGGCGGAGCGCCATTCGACGTGCAGGGTGATGTCGCCGAAGCTGCGCTTGGTGCGGATGCCGTTGCTGCGGGCGGTCATCACGCCGTCCTTGATCTCCCAGGTCACCGGCACCTTGAGCTTGGCGTTGGGCGTCGCGTCCGGCTCCCACTCGTCGGCGGATTCGGCACCGCCGACGAGGACGATGGCGCCGGCCGGGGCCGGGGCTTCGTTGCACTTCAGCTTCGCGGCATCGGCGCGGGGAGGCTGCGGGCGGGTGGCGTCATGCACGCGCCACTGGGTGCCGGGGATGAAAGGGGTGTCGGTGTAGCCTTCGGCGGCGACGAGGCCGCTGGCAGCCACGAGGGAGAGCAAGGAAGCGAGACGCATGGGGGTGAGGGTGGAGACAGGCTGGCGGGAGGTAGGTTCAACGGAAAGGGGAAACCTCCTCAAGGGGTAGGGACAGGGGTGGGGGTAGGGATAGTCGATCCAGCCACCCGCCGCCTGGGGCCGCCACCTGCGACCCGAAACGAGTACCCCTGCCCTTACCCCCACCCCTACCCCAATTTCGGGTTTTTTCCTTCATTGTACCCCTACCCCTACCCCTGCCCCTACCCCTATTCCATTGCCCTTCCCCGCCCAATGGCCCAACTTACGGCCCATGTCCGCGCCCAAGGCCCGCTTTACCCTCGAATTCAAAAGCCCCTCCGGGAGCTCGAGGACAAGATCAACTCCCTCCGCGCCTCTTCCGAGACCGCCGGCATGGATGTTTCCAAGGAAATCAAGTCCTTGGAGACCAAGATGGAGCAGACCCGCCGGGAGGTCTACGGCAACCTGAACCCTTGGCAACGCGTCCAGCTGGCCCGCCACCCCCGCCGCCCCTACTCCCTGGACTACATCGGCATGCTGTTCGACGACTTCCAGGAGCTGCACGGCGACCGTCTCTACATGGACGACGAGTCCACCGTCGGCGGGACCGCCTTCTTCGAGGGCCGTCCGGTCATGGTCATCGGCCAGCAGAAGGGTCGCGACACCAAGGAGAACCTGCGCCGCAATTTCGGTTGCCCGAACCCCGAAGGCTACCGCAAGGCCCTCCGCCTGATGAAGATGGCCCACACCTTCGGCCTCCCGATCATCACCCTCGTCGACACCCCCGGCGCCTTCCCCGGCATCGGCTCCGAAGAGCGCCACGTCGCCGAAGCCATCGCCGTCAATCTGCGCGAGATGAGCCAGTTCGCCGTGCCGATCATCACCTTCGTCATCGGCGAAGGCGGCTCCGGCGGCGCCCTCGGCATCGCCGTCTCGAACAAGGTCTACATCCTCGAGAACGCCTACTACTCCGTCATCTCGCCCGAAGGCTGCGCCGCGATCCTCTTCAAGGACCGCGCCCACGCCCCGAAGGCCGCCGAAGCCCTGCGCCTCGACGCCCCCAATCTCCTCAAGCTCGGCGTCGTCGACGGCGTCGTGAAGGAACCCCTCGGCGGCGCGCAGGAAGACCCGGCCGCCACCGGTTCCGCCATCCGCAAGACCCTGCGCGACTCGCTGGCCGACCTGTCGAAGGCCTCGCCCGAGAAGCTCGTCGCCATGCGCTACGCCAAGTTCCGCGCGATGGGCGTGTTCTCGGAGTAAGTGCGGGCACCGGGCACGAAAAAAGGGGGCGCCGGATGGCGCCCCCTTTTTTCGTGGCCGGCAAGAACGCGCTCAGCCGCCGTTCGAAAGAACCCGGATGTAGCGGGTGTAGTTGCGGCCGTGCTGGTAGACGATCCGCTTGAAGTCGGCGTCCGGGATCTTCTGGTTGTCGTTCACCATCTGCAGCGAACGCAGCTCCTTCGAGCCCTCCGGCGTGAGGATCGTGACCGACACCTCGACGGCCTTGAGCGAATACGGGAGGTAAGGGATGGCCGTGGTCGTCGACATCCGGAGGGGAAGATTGTCCGGATACATG
>VHCL01000042.1 GCA_016871725.1 Verrucomicrobiota bacterium
CTACCCGCGCACCGCTCCGGGCGACCTCGAGCTCAAGACCTTGCCGGCGGCCCGCTGGATGCGCACGGAGTCGTCGAAGGATTATTTCGCTTCGGACAACGGCCTGTTCATGCGCCTCTTCCGTTACATCGACTCGAACAAGATCCCGATGACCGCGCCGGTCGAGGCGGGCATCCGGCCCGGCACGATGGTGTTCTACATGGACGACGCCTCGGCGAAGCGCGCCGACCTCGCGGAGACGCCGTCGGTGAAACTGTCGTCGGTGCCCGAGCGTCGCGTGGCCGCCATCGGCATCCGCGGTTCGTACAGCCGGGAGAACTACGAGGAAGCCCTGACCGAACTGAAGGCCTGGCTCGCGAAGCGCACGGACGTGAAAGCCGCCGGCGAACCTTACGCGGTCTACTGGAACAGCCCGTTCGTGCCCTTCTTCCTCAAGCAGTCGGAAGTGCACATCCCCGTCGTACCGACGAAGTGATCAGGCCCAGGCGCGCTGGCGCCAGGCGAGGCCTTCGGCGACTTCGCGGGCGAGTTCCGGACCGCGGAAGACGAGGCCCGAGTAGACCTGCACGAGGCACGCGCCTTCGTCCATGAGGCGACCGGCGTCCTTGGCGGTCAGGATCCCGCCGCAGCCGACGATCGGGATGCGTCCGTCGGCTTCCTTCGCGAGGAAGCGCACGACCTGCAGGGAGCGCTCGAGGAGCGGGGCGCCGCTGAGGCCGCCGCGGCCGGGCGAACACTGCTCGGTGCCCGCGGGGCGGGTGACGGTGGTGTTCGTCGCGATGATGCCGGCGAAACCGCATTCGCCGACGACGCCGACGATGTCAGCCAGCTGGTTCGGATTGAGGTCCGGGGCGATCTTGAGGAGCAGGGGCACCGGGCCGCCGGCGACGGAGCGGTTCTCCTGCGCGAGCGTGGAGAGCAGCGTCACGAGCGGGGCGCGGTCCTGGAGGGCGCGCAGGCCGGTGGTGTTCGGGCTGCTGATGTTGACGACGACGTAGTCGGCGAGCGGGGCGAGGAGCTTGAAGCAGCTGAGGTAATCCTCGTGCGCCTGTTCGTTGGCGGTGGCCTTGTTCTTGCCGATGTTGATGCCGAGCGGGCTGACGCGCTTTCCGCGGCCGGGCTGCTTGCTCAGGCGCTCGTACAGGGCCTGGGCGCCGTTGTTCGGGAAACCGTAGGCGTTCACCACGGCGTTGAGCTCCGGATAACGGAACACGCGGGGCTTCTCGTTGCCGGGCTGGGCCTTAGGCGTGACGGTGCCGACTTCGACGTGGCCGAAGCCGAGGGCGGCCGCGCCGCGCCAGCCGAGGCCGTCCTTGTCGAATCCGGCGGCGAGGCCGATGTGGTTGGGGAACTTCAGGCCGAAGGCTTCGATCGGGCGACCGCCCTTGGGGGTCAGCGAGCGCTCCATCAGGGCGCGGAGGGGGGCGATGGCGCCGAGGAGGCCCATGCCGCGCAGGCCGACCTGGTGGGCAGTCTCGGGGTCGAGCTTGTAGAGGGCCTTGGCGATCACCTTGTCGTACAGGAAAGACATGTCCCGGAGTTAAGGGAGGAAAGGCCGGAAGGAAAGCGGAGAAGCCCGCCATTTGGCGCCGCCGCCGACCCCTCTTGACTCCCGCCCAGACTTGGGCAAACCACCCAGCCATGGCTGTGACTACCTCAAAGCTCCTCTGGTGCACCATCCGCTTCAAGGAGAAGGAAGGCAACTGGTGGGTGAAGGAGAACTCCGACCCGAAGCATTACGAGCCGGACGGCCTCGGCATCCTCGATCCCTACCAGTTCCCCTGGATCCTCGACATGATGGACCCCCTGCGCGAGTACGGTCTCTCCAATGAGATCCTCGAGGCGGCCTTCGTGCCCTTCCAGGCCCAGGAGATCGAGAAGGACCAGACGGTCCGCCTCGTCCGCGTGGCCGAGCACATCCTCGATTCGGAGGAGCCGCTCTTCGCCCTCCCGAACATCAAGGACGGCGACAAGGGCGCCTACGCCGACCTCCTCGAGCACATCATGCGCCTGCGCGTGAAGCTCATCAACGACACGATCAAGCTCGAGCAGAAGCTCACCGTCGAGGACGTGGACGAACAGCTCAGCGAACTGCGCAACCAGGCCATGATCGAAGGCCGCGACATCCATCCCTTCGAAGAGATCACCGACATCCTCGAGTTCGTCCCGCAGGGCCACGAAGTCCCGGGCGACGACGACGACGATGACAAGCCGGCCCGCCCTCAGGCGGCGGCGGAAGACATCGCCGACCTCCCCGACGTCGAGGAAGTCGACAAGGACATGGAGAAGAGCCTGCGCTGGGACGACGAAGAGGAATCCTCCGAGGAAGGCTCGGGCGAGTCCGAAGGCGGCGAATCCGAAGGCGGCGGCAAGGCTTCCGGCAAGTCCGGTCGCCGGCGCTGAACCACGGCCTTACTTGCCCGGCGCGGCCGCCGGCTTGTCGGCGACCTGCGGCTCGAAGAGCCACAGGCGTCGCGAGGCCATGTCCACCGCGATGGGGTGGGCGCGCAGGAAGTCGTCGCCGAGCAGGTTGTGCTCCTCGTCGCGGATGAACTCGACGCCCGTCAGCGGGGCGCCGCCGATGCGGAGCGACTTGATCTTGCAGACCTGCACGCGCGTGAGGGACGTCCCGCGCACGGTGGCCACGGGCAGGAAGCCGCGGAACTCGGTCTCGCCGCGGAACTTCAGCGAGCTCATGTAGGACTTCGAGGCGCCGGAATCGACGATCATCGGCACCTTGACGCCTTCGACCTCGATGTTGACGCCGCAGTGCCCGCCGCGGCTGTAGATGGGCACCTCATGCGCGGCGGAGGTGTCCGGGATCTTGCCGAGGATCATGACCTTGTTGCGGAGGTCCATGTAGAAGGGCCGTCCGAAGAGCAGGTCGGCGCCCAGCAGGCCGTCGAGGTCCATGCCGTCGAGCGGCATGATGGCCACGTGGAAGTCGCGCCAGGTGACTTCGCCCGCGCGGAGCGATTCGACGAGGCCGTAGGTCGACTCCTTGCGGCCGGAGTTGCCCATCGACGGCACGGTGAAGGCTTCGTTGACGCCGCAACGCTGCGCCGCGCGCGGCGTGAGCACGGCCGTGCCCTGGCAGCCGGTGTCGACGCCGAGCAGCACGTTGACGCCGTTGATCTGCACCATGAGCGTCGGGATGGCCTTGATGCGCAGGCGATAGGTGGCCACGCCGCTCTCCGGGAACTCTTCCTTCGGCTTCTTGAGGTCCTGCGCCGCGAGCGAACAGGCGACGCAGAGGCCGAGGCTGGCGAACAGGAGGCGCAAGGGCTTCATCGGTGGGCGTAGCGGCGCAGGGAGCGCCGGGGTCACCTTAAATTGGACGGAAACCGCGGGAGGTCGACAAGGACCTGCGGATTTCTGGCTCAGGCGGGCCGGCGGCGCCGCCAGAGGTAGGCCAGGGCGAAGCAGAGGCCGCCCAGGCCGACGGCCCAGTCGCCCTGCCGCACCCAGAAGGTGTCCGGCTGGCGGTCGCGGGGCATCCGCACCGGCGTGGCCAGGCGGGCGCCCCGGAAGTACACGCTGCCTTGCTCCAGGACGGGGAAGGCCCGGCCGAGCGGGTCGACCGTGCCGCTCCAGCCGGCGTTGCCGCAGCGGACGACGGGCAGGCCCGTGGCCGCGGCGAGGAGGACGGAGTGGGCCGCATGCTGGTAGGCGCCGGCCTCGCGGCCATACCAGGCGTCGTTGGTCACGACGACGATCACGTCGGCCCCGGCGAGCGCGTGCTCGCGGGCGAGCTCCGGAAAGACGTCCTCGTAGCACACCAGGGCGCCGGCCATGAAGGTGCGGCCGGCCCGCGTGCTCAGGGGCAGGAGGGAAGGGCCGGTGCCGGCCACGCAGTCGGTCTCGATCGGCACGACCTTGCGCAGGGGCAGGAAGTCGGCGAGCGGCACGTATTCGCCGAAAGGCACGAGATGGCGCTTCGCGTAGGCGGGCTTCCGCACGCCTTCGGCCGTCACCACCGCGACCGCGTTGCCGTAGCCCGCGCCGCGGCGGTCGATGGCGCCGATGACGAGCGGGGTGTCGGTGACCGCGGACAGGGCCTTGAGGCGGTCGACGTAGGCTTCGCTTTCCAGCGTGAGCGGCAACGCCGCCTCGGGCCAGAGCACGAAGTCCGCCTGCCGTCCGCCGGCGACGTCGATCGTCATCGTCTCCGTGAGGCGCAGGTGCTCCTGCAGGCGCGCGCCGTCCCATTTCGCGTTGGGGTCGAAGTCCGTCTGCACGACCGCGGGCGTCACGGTGACGTGCGGGACCGTGGCCCGGGTGGCGTTGGCGGCGAGCAGCGCGACGAAGCCCGCGGCGACGGGCAGGAGGCCGACGTAGAGCTCGGGCGTCAGCCGGCGCAGCCAGCCGGCCGGCCCGACGGGCGTGAGGCTCGCGTCCTCGCGGTAGGATTCGATGAGCCGGACGATCCAGCGGGCGAAGCCGAGGTTGAAGAGCACCAGGGCGGCGGAGAGGCCGAGCGGCCCGATCCACGCGCACAGGCTGAGCATCACGGGGTTACCCGTCTGCGAGGCCGCGAGCGGCAGCCAGCCGAAGCCGGAGAGGGCGGTGGCGCGCGTCCACTCGAGGAGACCCCACGCGCCGGCGAGGCCGCCGATCGCGAGCAGGCGCGCGGGCAGGCCGGCGCCGGCGCAGGCCGGGAAGATCCAGCGGAGCAGCAGCAGCCAGCCGGAGAGGTAGAGCGCGCAGTAGGCGGTGAGCAGCACGAGGCCCAGCCAGCCGAGGGGCGGGTAGACGTGGCGCAGCCAGACGAGCAGGGCGACCCAGAGCGCCCAGCTCAGCGCGAACGAAGCGCGCCGCCAGCTCCGCCAATCCGGCCGGAACGCGGCGGCCACGGCGGCGGGCACGAGCGCGACGAAGGCCCAGAAGGGATGGCCGAGCGGGCCGAACGAAAGGAAGAGCAGGAGGGCGGTCAGCGACGTCCCGAGCCAGGCGAGCCGGCCGGATCCCGGGCTGCTCGCGGCGGTCCCGGTCATTCCGAGAGGACTTCGACGACTTCCCAGCCCTCGTCGCGGACGAGCGCCTCGGCTTTCTTCCACTTGATGTCCTGGGTCTCAGGTCCCTTGCGGATGCGGACGACGGCGTTGCGGCCGATCTTCGGGGTCTGGCGGCGGAAAGGCTCCTGCTTCGGGGCGACGGCGGGCGCGGACTCGGTCGCGGCGCCCGTGCCGGGTTCGGCGGGGCCGACGGCCTTGGCCTGGCCCTGCGCGCGGCGCATCAGGGACTCGAGCGCCTCCATCGAGGTCGCGGTGCGGAAGAGGCCGGCGCACGCGTCGGTGCGCAGCTGCTGCATCAGGCGTTCGAAGGCCTTGAAGGCCTCGGCCTTGTATTCGTTGAGAGGGTCCTTCTGCGCGTAGGTGCGGAGGCCGACGCCGCGGCGGAGGTCCTCCATCTCGGTGAGGTGGTTCTGCCAGTTGCGGTCGATCGCGCGCAGGAGCACGCTGCGTTCGAGGTACTGGAGGATCTCCGGCGATTCGTGCTGCTCGCGGCCGGCCTGGAGGGCGCGGACGCGGTCCGTGGCCATGAGGAGCACCTGCGAGCGCGTGCGCGCGAGGATGTCCTCGAGGTCGAGGCGCATGTGGAAGGTGGTCACGTACCAGTAGACGAAGGCCTCGGCGGCGCGGCGATCGGCCTCGCCGGCGGGGTCGGGGAAGACCATCGCGAGGCGCTCGTCGATCTCCTCCTCGACGATGTCCATGACCGTCGCGCGGCTGTCGGCGGCCTTGAGGGCGCGGTTGCGCAGGCCGTAGACGATCTGGCGCTGCTGGTTCAGCACGTCGTCGTACTGCAGCAGGCGCTTGCGCATCGAGTAGTTCTGGCCTTCGACGCGCTTCTGCGCGGTGCCGATGGAGCGGTTGAGGAGCGGGTGCTCGAGGGGCTCGCCTTCCTTGAAGGACTTCTCGAGCAGCGAGGAGATGATGCCCGCGTTCGAGAAGAGGCGCATCAGGTCGTCCTCGAGGGAGACCAGGAAGCGGGAGCGGCCGGGGTCGCCCTGGCGCGAGCAGCGGCCGCGCAGCTGGCGGTCGACGCGGCGGGACTCGTGGCGCTCGGTCGCGAGGACGTAGAGGCCGCCGAGCTCGCGGACGCCTTCGCCCAGCTTGATGTCGGTGCCGCGGCCGGCCATGTTGGTGGCGATGGTCACCGCGCCGAACTGGCCCGCCATCGAGACGATGTCGGCTTCGGACTCGTGGTGCTTGGCGTTGAGGATCTTGTGGGGCACCTTGGCCATCGCGAGCATGCGGCCGAGGGTCTCGGACGCCTCGACGGACGCGGTGCCGACGAGCACCGGCTGGCCGCGCTTGTGGGCCTCGGCGATCTCCTTGATGGCGAACTGGTACTTCTCCTTGCGGGTCTTGAAGACGATGTCGTTGTCGTCGACGCGGATGCACGGGCGGTGCGTCGGGATGGCGACGACCGTCAGGCGGTAGATGTCGTGGAACTCGGAGGCCTCGGTCTCGGCGGTGCCGGTCATGCCCGCGAGCTTCTGGTACATGCGGAAGTAGTTCTGGATCGTGACCGTCGCGTAGGTCTTGTTCTCCTTCTCGAGCGCGACGCCTTCCTTGGCCTCGACGGCCTGGTGGAGGCCGTCGGACCAGCGGCGGCCTTCCATGATGCGGCCGGTGTTCTCGTCGACGATCTTCACCTTGCCCTCGTGGACGACGTACTGCTTGTCCTTCTCGAAGAGGGTGTAGGCCTTGAGGAGCTGGCCGATCGCGTGGATGTCCTCGGAGACCTGCGCGTAGGCGGCCTCGGCCTCGGCGCGGAGCTCGGCGCGCCGCTCGGGCGTGAGCGTCTCGTCGCGGTCGAGCTCGACGTAGCGGGTCGGGAGGTCGGGGAGCACGAACGCGTCGGGCTCGCCCGGGCGGAGGGTGTCGCGGCCGAGCTGGGTGAGGTCGGACTCGTGCTGGCGCTCGCTGACGGAGAAGTAGAGGCGTTCCTTGAGGTGGAAGCGGCGGTCCTTCTCGATCTCGGAGGCGAGGACGCCTTCGTGCTTCTCGAGGGCCTTGCGCCAGCGGCCGTTCTCCATCAGGCGGAGGAAGACGCGGTTGCGCGGCATGCCGTGGGCGGCGAGCCAGAGCTTGTCGAGGGATTCGGCGGAAGGCTCCTGGTCCTCGCGGAGCTTCTCGAGCTCCTCGCGGACCTCGTTCATCAGGCGGGTGACGAGGCGGATCTGGAGCTCGACCAGGCCGGCGACCGGCTGGCGGAGGCGGGGGAAGGCCGGCTCGCGTTCCTCGGCCACGGGGCCGGAGATGATCAGCGGGGTGCGGGCCTCGTCGACCAGGATGGAGTCGATCTCGTCGACGATGCAGAAGTAGTGGTCGCGCTGGACCTGCTCGTCCGGGGAGAGGGCCATCCCGTTGTCGCGCAGGTAGTCGAAGCCGAACTCGGACGCGGTGCCGTAGGTGATGTCGCAGGCGTAGGCGACCTTGCGGTCCTCGCTCGACATCTGGTTCTGGATGCAGCCGACCGTGAGGCCGAGCCAGCGGTAGAGGTGGCCCATCCACTCGGAGTCGCGGCGGGCGAGGTAGTCGTTGACGGTGACGAGCTGGCAGTTCCGGCCGGTCAGCGCGTTGAGGTAGAGGGGCAGGGTGGCGACGAGGGTCTTGCCTTCGCCGGTCGCCATCTCGGCGATCTTGTTCTGGTGGAGGGCGATGCCGCCGATGAGCTGGACGTCGAAATGGACCATCTCCCAGGTCTGCTCGTGGTCGCAGACGACGGCCTTGGTGCCGCAGAGGCGGCGGGCGGCGTTCTTGACGACGGCGAAGGCCTCGGGGAGGAGGGCGTCGAGGGATTCGCCTTGGGCGTGCCGGGCCTTGAACTCGGCGGTCTTGGCGCGGAGGGCGTCGTCGGACAGTTTCTGATACTCGGTTTCGAGGGCGTTGATCCGCTTGACCAGGGGAGCGCACTTGCGGAGGAACCTCCGGTGGTGGCTGCCGGCGAAGAGCTTGAGGATGCTGAGAAACATGGGGTCCGGGCGCGAACGGTAGCAAACTCCGACCCCGCCCCCCGGGGCAAGCCTAGTCTCGGGTTGTTCACATCGGTTTTTCCGCCTTGCGGCTGTCGTCCTGCCCTCAAGATGGGACGCACCCATGGCTGAAAACGTCCTTATCCTCGGCACCGGCTGCGCCGGCCTGACCGCCGCCATCTACGCCGCCCGCGCGGGCCTCGCGCCCCTCGTGCTCGAAGGCGGCCAGCCCGGCGGCCAGCTGACCACGACCTCGGAGGTCGAGAACTTCCCCGGCTTCGTCCACGGCGTCGACGGCAACGAGCTCATCACGAACATGAAGGGCCAGGCCGAGCGCTTCGGCGCCAAGTTCGCCTGGGACCGCATCGACTCGGTCGACTTCTCCGGCCCGGTCAAGAAGCTCAAGGGCGGCGAGGCCTCCTACGAGGCCAAGGCCGTGATCATCGCCACGGGCGCCTCGCCCCGCCTCCTCGGCATCCCCGGCGAGAAGCATTACTACGGCGGCAACGGCGTGACCACCTGCGCGACCTGCGACGGCGCCTTCTACCGGGACGTCCCGGTCGCCGTCGTCGGCGGCGGCGACTCCGCCTGCGAAGAGGCCCTCTTCCTCACCCGTTTCGCCTCGAAGGTCTACCTCGTGCACCGTCGCGACACCTTCCGCGCCTCCGACATCATGGTACAGCGCGTCAAGGCCCACGCGAAGATCGAGCTCGTCCTGAACGTCACCCCGCAGGAGATCCTCGGCGACGCCAAGGTCCACACCCTCCGCGTCCTCGAGAAGTCCGGCGCCGCCCGCGACCTCGCCGTGAAGTGCGTCTTCGTGGCCATCGGCCACGTGCCCAATTCGCAGGCCTTCACGCCGGCCCTCGAGGTCGACGAAGGCGGTTATTTCGTCGCCGGCGCCAACACCGTCAGCACCCGCGTCCCGGGCGTCTTCGTCGCGGGCGACTGCGCCGACCACGTCTACCGTCAGGCCATCACCGCCGCCGGCATGGGTTGCCGCGCCGCGATCGAAGCCGAACGCTGGCTCGCGGGACACTGAGCCTGGCGACGGAGTCGCCAGGCCTAGGTATCAGCGGTTGGCGGTTAGCGGTTGGGAAAGACAATTTCGGGTCTCAGGTCTCCCTTTGAGTTTATTGCCTCTGCCTTGAGGTAGGGTCGGGACCGCGTCACGACATAGGGGTTGAGGTAGGGTCAGCACTGCGTGCTGACCTAGGGTCCGATGCAGCTAGGGCAGCACGCGGTGCTGCCCCTACCCGATGCAGGCGCCCCAAAAGCAGCAGGGGCGCTGATGCGCCCCTGTTCATTCGCCTGGCCCTAACCCTAGCCCAAGCCCTATCCCTCGAAATAAACGCCTCGCGTTTATTTCGTCAGGATCTCCATCGCCGACTTCTTCTGCGGGATGAAGGGCAGCACGTGCTCGGTGTACGGGACGACGACGTCGAGGAGGTAAGGTCCGTCATGGTCGAGCATCTCGCGCATGGCCTCGCGGAGCTCCTCGCGCTTCATCACCTGGCGGGCCTTGATGCCGAAGCCGTTGGCGATCTTCACGAAGTCCGGATAGAGGCCGCCCGGGTTGTCGGGGGAGCCGATGTTCGAGGCGTCGCCGAGGATGGTGTGGCCGCGGGTGCCGGCGTAGAAGCGGTCCTCCCACTGCACCACCATGCCCAGGTGCTGGTTGTTGAGGAGGAGGACCTTGGCGTTGATCTTCTCGATCTTCATGCACGCCAGCTCCTGGATGTTCATCAGGAACGAGCCGTCGCCGTCGATGTCGATGACCTGCTTGTCCGGATGGGCGACCTTCGCGCCGATGGCGGCGGGCAGGCCGAAGCCCATCGTGCCGGCGCCGAGCGAGCTGACGAAGCGGCGGGGTTCGCTGAAGTGGTAATACTGCGGGGCCCACATCTGGTGCTGTCCGACGCCGGTGGAGATGATGGCCTTGCCCTTCGACTCCTCGAAGAGGACCTGGACGGCCTCCTGCGGGAGGATGTGCTTGGTCTTGCGCTCGTAGCTGAACGGATACGGGTGCTCCTTCTTCCAGCCGTTGATGGTCTCGAACCACTTCTTCAGGTCGGGCTTCTTGAAGCCCTTCTTGGCGAGCGCGGTGAGGCGGGCGAGCGCGTACTTGATGTCCGAGTGGATCGGATGGTGCGCGAACTTGTTCTTCTGGTGCTCGGAGCGGTCGATGTCGATGTGGACGATCGTGGCCTCGGGGGCGAACTTCTCGACGGCGCCGGTGATGCGGTCGTCGAAGCGGGCGCCCATGGTGATGAGGAGGTCGCTCTTGCAGACGGCCCAGTTGCCGGCGACGGTGCCGTGCATGCCGTACCAGTAGAGGGACTGCGGGTGGTCGCAGGGGAAGGCGCCGAGGCCCATCAGCGTGGAGGCGACGGGGATGCCGGTGGCTTCGGCGAAGGCGCGGAGCTCCTTGTGGGCTTCGCCCGAGAGGATGCCGCCGCCGATGTAGATCACGGGCTGCTTCGCGGTCTCGATGAGGCGCAGGACCTTCTCAAGCTCGGCGTCCGGGGCCTTGGGCGGCGTCGGCAGGCCGGGGATGGAGACGTCGTCGGGATTCTTCGGGAAGACCGGGACCCACTCGTGCTGCTGGATGTCCTTCGGGATGTCGATCACCACGGGGCCCGGGCGGCCGGTGGTGGCGATCTTGAAGGCCTTGTACATGATGCTCGGCAGCTCGTTGTAATCGAGGACGAGGAAGGAGTGCTTCACGATCGGCAGGGTCATGCCGTAGAAGTCGGTCTCCTGGAACGCGGCGCGGCCGATGAACTGCTGGTAGACCTGGCCGGTGATGCAGATCAGCGGGATGCTGTCCATGTGCGCGTCGGCGATCGCGGTGACGAGGTTCGTCGCGCCGGGACCGGAGGTCGCCATGCACACGCCGGGCTTGCCGGTCGAACGTGCGTAACCGTGCGCCATGAAGGCGCCGCCCTGTTCGTGACGGGGCAGGATGGTGCGGATCTTCTTGGAGCGGGTGAGGCCTTGGTGGAGTTCCATCGACGCGCCGCCCGGGTAGGCGAAGATCGTGTCGACGCCGAGGTTCTCGAGGCAGCGGACCATGACGTCGCAGCCGCGCATCTTGACGCCGGTCTTGGCCGAGACGGCCGAGGGGGCGGAGGCGGTGGACTTCTGGGCGGCGTTCTTTTTGGGCATGGGCGTAGGGGGCAGGTCGTGCCTGCAGGGAATGGGTTAGAAAAGGTCGCCGGCTTGCGGGGGCAAGTGTGAATAAGTGGAGGTAAAATAGGGGTAGGGGCAGGGGTAGGGGTAGGGGTAGGTTTTTTGAAATACAGAGGGGCAGGGGGAGGGGTTGTAAAAGACGGTAAAAGGGGTAAGTATGCCTAAATTTAAGCAAATTAGGCCTACCCCTACCCCTACCCCTAGCCCTCGTCAGAGATGCCTAATACAATTCAACCCCGCCACTTGGATCGGGCCGTGGATGGCGCCCTGGAGGTAAGCGTGGGCGATGGTGACGGCTTCGGCGAGGGTCTTGCCCTTGGCCAGCTGGGCGGTGATCGCCGCCGAGAGGGTGCAACCGCTGCCATGGGTGTCCACGTTGGGAGCCCGGCGCGCGCTGAAGGTCTTGGTCTCGCCGGTCGGCCAGGCGAGGGCGTCGGTCAGGTCGTCGCCCGCCGCGTGGCCGCCCTTGAGCAGGAACGGCACGCCGTAGGCCTTGGCGAGTTCGAGCGCCTCGGCGACGCCACCGACCGCCTTGCGTCCGAGCAGGATCGCGGCCTCGTCGAGGTTCGGCGTGACGACCGCGGCGAGCAGGATGAGTCGCGTCTTTACGGCGGCGACGGCGTCCGGCGCGAGCAGGGTGGCGCCGCTGGTGGCGACCATCACCGGGTCGACGACCGCGGGGATGCCGGAGCTTTTGATGAAGTCCGCGACGGCGCCGACGATCTCGGCGTTGAGCAGCATGCCGGTCTTGAGCGCCTTCGGGCGGAAGTGCGCCGCGACCTGCGCGCACTGCTCCGTCACGAACGCCGGCGGCGAAGCCTGCACGCCGGAGACGCCGCGCGGATTCTGCGCGGTCAGGCAAGTGATCGCGGTCGTGCCGAACACGCCGTGCGCGGCGAACGTCAGCAGGTCGGCCTGCACGCCGGCGCCGGCGCCGCTGTCCGAGCCGGCGATGCTCAGGGCCACGGGCAGTTCGCGGGAGGAGGCGGGTTGGGTCATGTTTCGTCAGCGGGGCGGCTGATAATATTGAACGGATAGCCCCAGTATCGACTTGTCGCAAGGACTTAGCGGACTGATAAAACCGCCTCATCACCTTCCCGTTGAGCGAACCCGTCCGCCAGTCCGCCCGCCCGTCCGAAGACGCCGTCCTCGGCCTCGAACGGCTCGTCGTCGGCCGCGAGTGCAACGCCTTCGACCGCCTGCCGCCGGCGCGCAAGGCGCGCGCCTTCGCCGAACTCATCCACCTCGGTTACGCCTACGGCAAGGTCGAGGAAGTCGCCGGCCAGGACCACCCGAACGTCTCCGTCCAGCGTGTCAGCTCCCGCGGCCGCCGTTTCAATCGCGCGCGGCGCGTGCCCGGCGGCGGCCTCAGCCGCGGCTGGCAGCTCTTCTGGATCTTCCTGGTGCTCGCCGCCGCCTTCCTCGGCTGCATGTACCTGATGGCCAAGGCCACGGGGCTCTGAGCCGCGCCGCGCACGGCCGGCGGCCGCCCGGGCGGCGTGGGCACGAAAAAGGGGCGCACCGTGCGGTGCGCCCCTTTGTTTGGTCCTGTTTGGACGGCTTACTTCTTGGCGGCGCGCTTCTCCTCGATCGCGGCCTGGGCGGCGGCGAGGCGGGCGACCGGCACGCGGTAAGGCGAGCAGGAGACGTAGGACAGGCCCACGCGGTGGCAGAACTTGACGGACTCGGGTTCGCCGCCGTGTTCGCCGCAGATGCCGAGCTTGATGTCGGGACGGGTCTTGCGGCCCTTCTCGATGGCGATCTGGACGAGCTGGCCGACGCCGGTCTGGTCGAGCGTGGCGAACGGGTTCTTCTTGAAGATCTCGTTCTCGGTGTAGGCGCCGAGGAAGTTGCCCATGTCGTCGCGGCTGACGCCGAGCGCGGTCTGGGTGAGGTCGTTCGTGCCGAAGCTGAAGAACTCGGCGGTCTGGGCGATCTCGTCGGCCGTGAGGGCGCCGCGCGGGACTTCGATCATCGTGCCCACGGAGTAGGCGATCTTGACCTTCTGTTCCTTCTGGACCTCGGCGGCGACGCGGTGGATGACCTCGACCTGGAGGTCGAGCTCACGCTTGAAGCCGACGAGCGGCACCATGACTTCCGGCTTCACCTTGATGCCCTTCTTCTGGACCGCCGCGGCGGCTTCGAAGATGGCGCGGGCCTGGGTCTCGGTGATCTCCGGGTAGGCGATGCCGAGACGGCAGCCGCGGTGGCCGAGCATCGGGTTGAACTCGTGCAGGGCGGCGACGCGGGCGACCACCTTCTCCTTCTTGATGCCGAGCTTCTTGGCGAGGGCGGCCTGGGCCTTGTCGTCGTGCGGCACGAACTCGTGCAGGGGCGGGTCGAGGAGGCGGATCGTGGCGGGCAGGCCGTTGAGGGCCTTGAAGATGCCGGTGAAGTCCGCGCGCTGGTAGGGCAGGATCTTCGCGAGGGCCTTCTTGCGGCCTTCGAGCGTCTCGGCGAGGATCATCTCGCGGACGGCGTCGATGCGGTCGCCTTCGAAGAACATGTGCTCGGTGCGGGTGAGGCCGATGCCCTGGGCGCCGAACGCGATGGCCTGGGCGGTCTGCTCAGGGTTGTCGGCGTTGGTGCGCACGGCGAGGCGGGTGGCCTTGGAGCACCAGGCCATCAGCTGCACGTAGTTCTTGTACTTCTCGGTCTTCTGCGCGGCCTTGTCGTTGTTGAGGAGGCCCGCGATGATCTCGGAAGGAGCGGTCTTGATCTGGCCGGCGTAGACCGTGCCGGCCGTGCCGTCGATGGAGAGGTAGTCGCCTTCCTTGAAGGTGTGGCCGGCGATCGTGGTGGTCTTCTTGTCGTAGTCGATCTGGACGGCGGCGGCGCCGCAGACGCAGACCTTGCCCATCTGGCGGGCGACGAGCGCGGCGTGCGAGGAGACGCCACCGCGGGCGGTGAGGATGCCTTCGGCGGCGATCATGCC
>VHCL01000043.1 GCA_016871725.1 Verrucomicrobiota bacterium
CCTCGGCTACAACGTCCTCGTCGCCGACATCTACGGCCAGGGCGTCCGTCCGCAGCCCCCGGCCGCCGGCAAGGAAGCCGGCAAATACAAGGCCGACCGCGCCCTGCTCCGCGCCCGCGCCAACGCCGCGCTCGACACCCTGAGCCGCGACGGCCGCACCGACGCCGCCAAGCTGGCCGCGACCGGCTACTGCTTCGGCGGCACGGCCGTGATCGAACTCGCCCGCAGCGGCGCCCCGGTCAAGGGCGTGGTCAGCTTCCACGGCGGCCTCGACTCACCCAAGCCCGCCGACGGCAAGAACATCAAGGCCAAGGTCCTGGCTCTCCATGGCGCCGACGACCCGTTCGTGCCCGCCAAGGACATCGCGGCGTTCACGGCCGAGATGAAGGCCCATGACGTCGACTGGAAGCTCGTGAGCTACCCCGGCGCCGTCCATAGCTTCACGCACAAGGCCGCGGGCAACGACAACTCCAAGGGCGCGGCCTATAACGCCGAGGCCGATCGCGACTCCTGGTTCCAGATGCAGGAGTTCCTGAAGCGGGCGCTTGGTCGCTGAGCGACCTAAGGCTGGCAACAAAAGAGCCGCGGATCGCTCCGCGGCTCTTTTTCTTTCCTCGCGACGCCGTTCAGGCCACGCGCTCGACGACGAGCGGGGGCATATTCGGGCGCTTCGGGGCGAGGCGGTAGGCGTCGCGGAAATACGGCAGCGCGGCGTCGACCTTGGCCTCGTCGTTGTAATGGATCATGATCAGCGGCTCGCCCTGCTTGACCTGCGTGCCGACCTTGCGGATCTCGGTGACGCCGACCGACGGGTCGAGCGTGCCGTCCTTGAGGGTGGCGAGGAGACGGACGCCCTGGGCGATCTTGCCGGCGTCGATGGTGTGCACATAGCCGCGCTTCGGGGCCGGGAGCTTGCGGATGAACTTCGCCTTCGGGAACTTCGAGGGGTCGTCGATCCAGTCGGTCTTGCCGCCCTGGGCGCGGACCATGGCCTTGAACTTCTCGAGGGCGGAGCCGTCCTTGAGGTGCTTCTCGACGGTCTGCTTGGCGGAAAGGGTCGAACCGGCGACGCCGGCGAGGCGCACGACTTCCATGCCCAGCTTGAGGACGAGGTCCTGCAGGTCTTCGGGGCCTTCGCCCTTCAGGAGGCGGACGGCTTCGAGGACTTCCAGGCCCGTGCCGACGGAGTCGCCGAGGGGCTGGTTGATGTCGGTCACGAGGGCCACGCACTTGCGGTTGAGCGAGCGGGCCACGCGGGTGACGATGCGGGCGAGCTGCTTGGCCTGCTCGAGGTCGCGGATGAAGGAGCCGTTGCCCCACTTCACGTCGATCACGAGGCCTTCGCAGCCTTCGGCGAGCTTCTTGGAGAGGATGCTGCCCGTGATGAGCGGGAGGGACGGGATCGTGCCCGTCTTCTGACGGAGCGTGTAGAGGATGTCGTCGGCCGGGGCGATCTCGCGGCACTGCTCGGTCACGGCGCAACCCACGCGCTCGAGCTGCTGGCGGAACTGGTCCATCGTGGCCTTGCCCTTGAAGCCCGGGATCGAGCTGAGCTTCTCGACGGTGGAGAGGCAGAACTCCTCGTCCTTGCCGTTCATGCCGGGCATGATGACGCCGGCGGCGGCGCCGAGCGGGCCGAGCACCAGGGAAGTCTTGTCGCCCACGCCGCCGGTCGAGACCTTGGCGATCTTGGGCTGAGTGAGACGGTCGAGGTCGATGACGTCGCCCGAGAGGCGGAGCTCTTCGGCGAGCAGCGCGGTCTCCTGCGCGGACATCTGCTTGAAGAAGATCGCCATCGCGAGGGCGGCCTGCTGGGCCTCCGGCATCTCCGCGTCCATGATCGAGTCGACGATATGACGGATCTCGTCGGCGGTGAACTCGCCGCCATCCCGCTTCTTCTCGATGAGAGAGGTGAAGGAGGGCTTCTCCTTACGCTTGTGGTCCAAGATTTTCTCTGTCATAAGTAGTTAGGATTGTGAAGGTTAGGGCCATTCTGCGGAGGACAGGGAGGCGGACTCGCTGTGATGTAAGATTTTCTTGAAAAGTCGAGCCTAAACAGGCAAAGCGGCCCGCCCAGGCCCCGAAAGCCCGTCCGGACCGCCCTTAGACGGCGGAATCACCCCTAATTCGGCCTAGGGGACGTTCCGTCTCTCAGGACGGGACTTACCTCAGGAACCCCTGATAAAGGGCGTCTGCGCCCACCAGGGAGGCCCGCAGGCGCCCCGCCGGGATCGTCAGCCCGTCCTGCCAGCCCGGCGCTTCCGGATCCCCCGACCGCGGCGCGACGAACGCGTACAAGTAGTCGACGGAGCCGGCCGTCAGCAGGGACGAGGCCAGCCGCGGTCCGGCTTCGACGAGCACGCCGGTGATATGCTCCTGGGCGCAACGCTCGGCCCAGACCTGCAGGAAAGAGTCATCGTCCCCCACGAGGGTCCAGACCCGGACGCCCTCGGCCTCATACCAGGCGAGGTCGGACTTCTTGGCGGCGGCGCCGAGGCCGACGACGATGGTGCGCGTGCGGTGCGCGTCCTGGAAGAGGTTCAGTCCGGTCCGGCCGGCGGTCTTGAAACGACGGTCCAGGACGAAGCGCACCGGACAGGTCTCGCCGTCGTCGCCGCGCGCGGTGAGACGCGGGTTGTCGGCGAGCGCGGTGTCGGCGCTCACGGCGATGGCCGGAAAGAGCCGACGGAGGCGATGCACGTAGGCCTGCGCGGCCGGACCGGTGATCGCCCTGCCCTGCCCGGCCGGCAAGGTCAGCTTACCGTCGAGCGTCGACGCGACCTTGAGCGCGAGGAGCGGCGCGCCGCGCGTGATCCAGTGGTTGAAGATGAGGTTCAGTTCGGCGCATTCCTCGCCGAGCACGCCTTCGACGACGGCGACGCCCTTGGCGCGCAGGAGTTCGAGGCCATGGCCGGCATGGGCCGGATTCGGATCTCGCGCGCCCACGACGACCGTGCGGAAACCCGCGGCCAGGATGGCGTCGACGCACGGCGGGGTGCGCCCATGCGTGCAACAGGGCTCGAGCGTGACGTGCAGGACCGCGGCGGCGGCGGGCCTGCGCCCCAGGGCGCGCAGGGCCATGACCTCGGCGTGCGGCTCGCCCGCCTTGGCGTGGAAGCCTTCGGCGACGATCTTCCCGCCTTCGGTGATGACCGCCCCCACCATCGGGTTCGGATGCGTGCGGCCCCAAGCCTGCCGGGCGAGCTCGAGGGCTCGCCGCATCGGAGGCTCGGCACCGGGCGCGGACACGGTCAGCGGTTGCGCTTGCGCGAGACCGCGGCCTTCGGGCCGCCGGGCGTCAGCTGCGGTTCGGAATAATAACGGAAGCCCTCGAGCTTGCGGCGCTCGATGCCGCGGCCGAGGAGCTGCTCGATCTGCTGGAGATGGTGCATCTCGTCGGGCGAGTAGAGCGTGTAGGCCTCGCCTTCGGCGGAGGCGCGGCCGGTGCGGCCGATGCGGTGGACGTAGTCCTCGGCGTGCTCGGGCACGTTGTAGTTGATGACGTGCGTGACGCCGCGGATGTCGAGGCCGCGGGAGGCGATGTCGGTGGCCACCATGATGCTGTACTTGCCGGACTTGAAGCCGGCGAGCGCGGCGGCGCGTTCGGACTGGGTGCGGTCGGCGTGCATCGTGGCGACGGGCGTGCCGTGGCCTTCGATCCACTCGGCGATGCGGTCGGCGTCGCGCTTGGTGCGGGTGAAGACGATGACGGACTTGTAGCCGCTCTTCTTGAGCAGGGCCAGGAGCAGGTCGTATTTCTGGAAGATGTCGACCGGGTAGATCGCGTGGTCGACCGTGTCGGCGGCGCCGAGGCCGGTGCGGACGTCGACGGTGACCGGGTCGCGGAGGGCCCAGCCGGCGATGCGGCCGATGGCGTCGGAGATCGTGGCGGAGAAGAGCAGCGTCTGGCGCTCCTTCGGGCAGTAGTTGACGATGCGGGTGACGTCCTCGATGAAGCCCATGTCGAGCATGCGGTCGACCTCGTCCATGATCAGGATCTGGATGGACTTCAGGTCGAGGATCTTCTGCTCATGCAGGTCGAGCAGGCGGCCCGGGGTGGCGATGACGACGTCGACGCCCTCTTCGAGCGCCTTGACCTGGGCGCCGTAGCCCACGCCGCCGTAGAGGAGCGCGGTGCGGGTGCCGAAGTGCTTGCCGTATTTCTGGAAGTTCTCGTCGACCTGGACGGCGAGCTCACGGGTCGGGACGAGCACGAGACAGCGGGGCTTGCCGGCGGCGGGTCCGAGGAGCGAGAGCGTCGGGAGAGCGAAGGCCGCGGTCTTGCCGGTGCCGGTCTGGGCGGCGCCGATGATGTCCTTGCGGGCCATGATGGCCGGGATGGCCTGGGCTTGGATCGGGGTCGGGGTCACGTAGCCATGTTCGGCTAAGGAGCGCAGGACTGGCTCGGGCAGGCCGAGATCGGAAAACGTAGACATATGGTCGGGCTAGAAAGCGATACGCTGGGGCAAAGGGAAAGGATAAAGGGAGGAAAACTCGGCTGAGAAGCCAAACCTCCGCCAAGCCCGCGGGTTTCCCCCGCCTTTGGGTCCGGGTTTGACAATCCCACCGAGATTCCCTGCATAGGACTTCCTTCCTCCCAAGGAAGGACGCACGGTGGTTGTAGCTCAGTTGGTTAGAGCACTGGTTTGTGGTACCAGGGGTCGGGGGTTCAAGTCCCCTCAATCACCCCACTTTGCGAGAGCCTCGGAGCAATCCGAGGCTCTTCTGTTTTAGCCCATGGCCTGCCCCGACCCCAATCCCTACCCCTGCTCGGCGGCTCAGCCGTGCGCCCCCTTGGACTTGAAGTAGGCCTCGATGGCGTCGCGAATGGCCTTCTCGAACGCATCGTCCTTGGCCTTGATCTCGGCGTCGATCGTCGGTTCGCCGACCTGGGCGCCGCGGCGGAACCACTTCTCGCCGGAGAAGGAGAAGTGCTGGCCGTAGTAGGTGGCGTAGGTGACGTGGAACTTATAACCCGACGGATAATTGGTCAGGAACACCGCAGCCTTGGCCGTCGGGTAATCCGGCTTCACCTTGAGCAAGGCCTTGCGCACCTCGGCGGTGACTTCCGCGGACGTGCACTTGATCTGGTGATCCATGAAGCGCGCGTCGTCGAACTCGACGACCATCGGGAAGAACACGCCCGACTTCATGCCATGGAATGCGGTGCCCGGGACGCCGAAGTAGAGCAGCGCGCAGGAGACGACGGTCACGCCGAGCAGCGAGCCCATCACGGCCAGCGGATGCATCGGCTTCTTCAGTTCGACGGAGCACATGGGGACAAGCCATAGGCGAGGCCCACCCCGAATCAATCAGATTGGGGCGGACCGGCCGAGGGTCACTTCAGCGTCTGAAGGTAGGCCTTCACGTCCTCGAGCTCCTGCGGCTTGAGGATCAGGCCCATCGGCGGCATCGGCGAGACGCCGAGCTTCTCGAAGCCCTTGGCGAGCACCTTGTTGGGCTCGACCAAGGATTCATGGATGTAGGCGGGCGTGGCGCGGGTGGCGATGCCGTCGAGCGCAGGGCCGATGGCGCTGCCCTTCCCGCCCACCATGTGGCAGGTGGCGCAGGCGGCGGTCGGATGCTTGGCGAAGATCTCGGCGCCGCGGGCGGCGTCGCCGGCGGTCACGGGAGCCTCGCCGGCCAGGGTGAGTTCGCACAGCTTGACGTCGTCGTAGAAGGAATCGCCGACGGCGACGTGCAGCAGGTTGACGCTGGCCTTGGTGCGCTTGCCGCTGTTGAAGATCACTTCGACCTCGGTCCAGTCGGACTCGCGGGCGGTGACCTTCTCGGTCTCGGCGCGGCCGATATGGTCGTTGAGGCTGGCCTTGCCGCGCAGCGCGTGGGTCTTGATCCAGGCGCTCAGGCGATACTCGGTGTTCGGCTTGAGCTCGACGTCGGCGAAGAAGCTCGTGTCGGCCTCGGCGCGGGTGATGGCGCGCATGGCGTGCTTGCCCGAACGCACGTTCTTCGGGTCGATGACGACGCCCCAGCTGGCTTCCTTGTTGCCCGGGCGCTGGCCGTAATCGCGGCGCTTCCAACCGAGCGGGGTCTTCTTGTCGGCGCCGACCTCTTCGAAACCGGGATTCGGCAGCAGGTTCGGGCCTTCGACGTAGGTCGCGGTCTTATGCTTCTTGGCGAGCAGGCGGGAAGCCTCGTTGAGCCACTCGTCGGCCTTGACCGCGGGATCGGCGGCGAGCTGGCGGACGAGCGTCTGGACTTCCGGGGAAATCGGGAAATCGGCGAGCTTCACGAGGGCGGCCAGGCGGGTGGCCGGGGCCTTGTCGGCCACGACGCCCGCGCCGAAGAAGAGCTTCTGGGCGGCGGCGTCGGCGCCGAGGGCGCGGATGGCGTTGCGGCGGAGCTCGGGGGAAGCGGAGAGCAGCGCGGCCTGATGGGTCGCGGCGTCGAGTTCACCGAGGCCGTGCAGGGACCAGAGCGCGTGGATGGCGGCGACGTCGGCGGCGGACTTCGTCACGAGCTCCCGGAGGGACGGGGCGAGGTCCAGTTTCTTGCCTTCGACGATCAGGCGCTGGGCGCGGAGGCGGCCGTACTGCGTGCCACCGGAGAGACCGGCGAGGAGCTCGGCGGAGGATTCGCCCTGCGCGGCCTTGGCGACGGCGCCGGGCTTGTCCCAGACGATGCGATAGATGCGGCCGCGCGAGTGGTCACGGAGGTCGTTCTCGTGGGCGCCGCCGACGCCGGTCTTGGCGTCGTAGCCGCCGCGGTTCACGCTCGGGGTCGGGTTGTGCTGGATGATGAAGTTCTGCCAGTCGGCGAACCAGATGGCGCCGTCCGGACCGACCTCGGCGAAGACCGGGGACATCCATTCGTCGGAGCTGGCGACGAGGCTGTAGCCGTCCTTGGCGACGTAACCGGCGCCGGCGGGCTGGACGTCCATGAGGCCGATGAGCTTCATCGTCGGCTCGCAGACCATCGCCTTGCCCTGCAGGCGCTCCGGCAGGTGCGGGGAGTAGATGAAGGTCGCGCCGGCCGCGGCGGTGTAGCCGCCCATCACGTCGACCTGACGGAAGTTCGGGGTGATCGTGTGGGCCTTGTCGACGACGTTGATCTTCTTGGCCGACATGCCGCGGGAGCCCTTGGCCCAGGCCGTGGCGGGGATGCCGCCGAAGAAGATCGGGGCGTTGTTGGCCGTGCCGCCGAAGGAGTCGCCGGCCGCGTTGGCTCCGTAGCCCCAGGTGTTGTTGGAGAACTGGTGGAGGAACTCGAGCTTGGCGCCGTCGGCGGTGAAGCGGTAGCTGCCCATCGCGAAGTTCTTCTTCTCCCCGCCGACCTCGCCGGCGAAGCCGCTGTAGCCGACCGCGCCGCGGAGCCAGTTGTCGTAGCCGTAGGAGAGGCTGCTCGCCTGGGCGTGGGTGTCGCGTATGCCCCAGCCGGTCATGATGACCTGCCGGACGTCGGCCTTGTCGTCGCCGTCGGTGTCCTTGAGGAAGACGAAGTTGGGGGACTGCGAGACGATCACGCCGCCGTCGGCGAAGACGAGACTCGTCGGGATGTTCAGCTTGTCGGCGAAGACCGTGAACTTATCGGCCTTGCCGTCGCCGTCGGTGTCCTCGCAGATCTTGATGGAGTCATTGCCCTTCTGCTGGTCTTCCATGACGCCGTGCGGGTAGTCGCGGGTCTCGGCGACCCAGAGGCGGCCGCGGGCGTCCCAGGCGAACGCGATCGGCTTCATGATGTCCGGCTCGGCGGCGAAGAGCACCAGCTTCAGGTCGGCGGCGACCTGCGTGCGCTCCATGCTGCCCTTGACGGAGAAAGGCTTCTGGAAGGTCAGCGGCTCCGGGCGCTTCTCGTAATTGGCGACGTTGCCGTTCTTCTCACGGACCTCGGGTTCGCGCTGGGCGAGGAAAGCCTGCCAGGCGGCCTTACGGTCGGCAGACAGTCTGGCTTCGAGCTCGGCGCGGAAAGCAGCCGGCGTGGTGTCGGGCTTGACGATGATCATCGGCAACCGGTTGCCGCTCAGACCCAACGGGGCCACGAGCGCGTCGTAGCGACCGAAATCGACGGAGGGCGGCACCTCGCCAGGCACGTAGTCGAACCAGATCGCCTCGCGGCCCAGCTCGGCCATCAGCGTATGGAGCGGGCCGACGGCCGACTGCTCCGCACCCTCCGGGTCCAGATAAAGGACGCGGAGCGGACCGGAGGTCGGCGCGGCGGAGGCGAGGACGGCGTAGCAGGCCGACAGGATGGCGACGAAGGGGCGCATAGGGGTATGCAACAAGCCAAAGCCAGGAAGGTTCGGAAGCAATCCGCGGAATCGTCGAAAACTGGGCAATCCCGACCACGGCGGCGGCCGGGCTGTCGTAAAAATGAAAGGGCCCGGCGGGTGGCGGCCCACCGGACCAAAAAAAAACGGCGCCCAGACGGGCGCCGTGTTCAGGGAGCGATCGCTCTGCGACCTCAGTGGTCGTGGTGGTCGTGACCGCCGGCGGCGGGCTTGCTCTCTTCCGGGAGGTCCGTGATGAGACACTCGGTGGTGAGGAGCAGGCCGGCGACGGAGGCCGCGTTGGTGATCGCCGTGCGGGTGACCTTGGTCGGGTCGACGACGCCGGCCTTGATGAGGTCTTCGTATTCGCCGGTGGCCACGTTGTAGCCTTCGGCGCCCTTGTGCTTGAGGAGGACTTCCTGGACGATGAGGGAACCTTCGACGCCGGCGTTGAAGCAGAGCGTGCGGAGGGGCTCCTCGATCGCCTTGCGGACGATCTGGGCGCCGATCTTCTCGTCACCGGAGAGGTTCGCGATCACGGCGTCGATAGCCTTGACGGTGCGCAGGAGGGCGACGCCGCCGCCCGGGACGATGCCTTCTTCGACGGCCGCACGGGTGGCGTGCAGGGCGTCGTCGACGCGGTCCTTCTTCTCCTTGAGCTCGGTCTCGGTCGCGGCGCCCACGTGGATGACGGCGACGCCGCCGGCCAGCTTGGCGAGGCGTTCCTGGAGCTTCTCCTTGTCGTAGTCGGAGGTGGTCTCCTCGATCTGGCGACGGATGAGCTTCACGCGGCCCTGGATGTCTGCGGACTTGCCGGCGCCCTGGATGACGGTGGTGTTCTCCTTGTCGACGACGACGCGCTTGGCGCGGCCGAGGTCGGCCACCTTGACGGACTCGAGCTTGATGCCGAGGTCCTCGGTGATGAAGCGGCCGCCGGTGAGGACGGCGATGTCTTCCATCATGGCCTTACGGCGATCGCCGAAGCCCGGGGCCTTGACGGCGCAGACGTTGATCGTGCCGCGGAGGCGGTTGACGACGAGGGTCGCGAGGGCTTCGCCTTCGATCTCTTCGGCGATGATGAGGAGCGGCTTGCCGGTCTTGGCGACCTCCTGGAGGAGGGGCAGCAGGTCCTTCATGGCGCTGACCTTCTTCTCGTAGAGGAGGATGTAGGCGTCCTCGAGGACGGCCTCGAGCGTCTCGGCGTTGGTCGCGAAGTACGGGGAGAGGTAGCCCTTGTCGAACTGCATGCCTTCGACGACGTCGAGGGTGGTCTCGATGGTCTTGGCTTCTTCGACGGTGATGGTGCCGTCCTTGCCCACGCGGTCCATGGCTTCGGCGATGATGTCACCGATGGACTCGTCCCAGTTGGCGGAGACGGTGGCGACCTGCTTGATCTCCTTGCGGTCCTTGACCTTCTTGGAGATCACGGCGAGTTCCTTGACGATGGCTTCGGCGGCCTTGTCGACGCCGCGCTTGACGAAGATCGGGTTCGCGCCGGCGGCGACGAAACGGAGGCCTTCCTTGTAGATAGCTTCGCCGAGGACGGTCGCGGTGGTCGTGCCGTCGCCCGCCTTGTCGGCGGTCTTGGAGGCCACTTCGCGCACCATCTGGGCGCCCATGTTCTCGTAGGGATCGTCGAGTTCGATCTCCTTGGCGACGGTGACGCCGTCCTTGGTGACCTTCGGAGCGCCGAATTTCTTGTCGATCATCACGTTGCGGCCCTTGGGACCGAGGGTGACCTTGACCGCGCGGGCGAGGATGGAGACGCCGTTGAGCACCTTGCGGCGGCCGGCTTCGTCGAACAGGATCTGCTTCTTGGACATGTTGGTGTGGTTTGAGAGTTGAGGTTGGGGATTATTCGATGACGGCGAGGATCTCTTCTTCGCGGAGGAGGAGGTAGATCTCGTCGTTGAGCTTCACTTCCGTGCCGGCGTACTTGCCGACCAGGACCTTGTCGCCGACCTTGACGTTGAAGGCGACTTTCTTGCCGTCCTTGTCGAGGGCGCCGGTGCCGAGGGCGATGACCTTGGCTTCCTGCGGCTTCTCCTTGGCGGAGTCCGGGATGATGATGCCTCCCTTGATTTCTTCAGCCTCTTCGATGCGCTGGAGGAGGACGCGATCGCCGAGGGGCTTGACGCTGGGTTTGGTGTTTTTGGCCATGGTGGGTGTTTGGGTAGAGATATGTCCGTGAGGACGTCGGGGTTGATGCAGAACAGATGCCAAAGCCCTTTTACCGAGGTTAAGCAAACGATTTAGGGGTTTTTCTGGGGTCCGACCCCCTCTCGACCCTCCAAACGGGTCATTATTCCCCCTTTTGCTCGGGTCAGGGTGTCACACGGGTGAGACAACGCAAACATTAGGGGTAGGGATAGGGATAGGGGTAGTTTGAGCGACAGGAAAACAAAGTGTCGTGCCTACCCCAACCCCTATCCCTACCCCTCTGCCTCAGAGCTCTCCCGGCTGCTTTCCTTCGGGCTGCTTGAGCTGGTCGCCCCAGCCGAGGATGCGGGCCTGGGCGCCGTGATGCTCGGCCTTGGTCTTGTCACCCCGCTCCATCCAGATGCGGGACATCGAGGTGTGGACGTGGATGTCCTTCGGACGCAGCGCGAGGGCCTGCTCGCCGGCGGTAAGGGCTTCGTCGAACTGACGCGCGGCGAAGTGGACCTCGGCCTTGGCCAACCAGGCCTCGAAGCAGGCCGGATCGGCTTTGACGGCCTCCGCCAGCTTCGCGAGGGCTCCGGCCTCGTCGCCGATCGCGAAGTCGAACGACGCCTCTTCCGCCAAGGCCAGGGCGCGCGCTGAGGGCGTGGGATCAGACATGCGGACACCGTGCGAGGAGCCCGCGGCATCGCAAGCGCTCCTTTCACGCTTGGAAAGGGCCCGAGGGGGTCGCAACTTAACCGCATCATGGATCCTCGCTACGGAAAGCTCGCCGACGTGCTCTGCGGTTTCTCGACCCGCCTCAAGAAGGGGGAGAACGTGCTCATCGACGCCCACGACGTCCCGGAGGACTTCGTCATCGCCCTCATCCGGGCCGCCCGCGAACGCGGCGCCACCCCGATGGTGAACCTCCACAAGGCACGCGTCGGCCGCGAGATGGTCAAGGGCGGCACCAAGGAACAGTTCAAGCTGGCCGCCGACCATGAGCTAGCCCGCATGAAGAAGATGCAGGCGTACATCGCCGTGCGCGGTTCAGACAACATCTTCGAAGGCAGCGACATCCCCGCCGCCCAGGCGAAGCTCAACGGCGAGATGATGCGCCCGGTCCTGGACCACCGCGTCAACAAGACCAAGTGGGTCGTCCTCCGCTGGCCGACGTCGTCCATGGCCCAGCAGGCCAAGATGAGCACCGAGGCCTTCGCCGACTTCTACTTCCGCGTCTGCACGCTCGACTACTCCCGCATGATCCCGGGCATGGAAGCCCTCAAGCAGGCGATGATGAAGACCGACGAGGTCCACATCGTCGGCCCGGGCACCGACCTGAAGTTCAACATCAAGGGCATGAACGCCATCCCCTGCGGCGGCGAATACAACATCCCCGACGGCGAGGTCTTCACCGCGCCGATCAAGGACTCGGTCAACGGCGTGCTGCAGTACAACTGCGCGACCATCTACCAGGGCGTGTCCTTCGAGAACATCCGCCTCGTCTTCCGCAAGGGCAAGATCGTCGAGGCCACTTCCAACAACACCAAGCGCCTCAACGAGATCCTCGATACCGACGGCGGCGCCCGCTTCATCGGCGAGTTCGCCATCGGCTTCAACCCGCACATCCTCAACCCGATGCAGGACATCCTGTTCGACGAGAAGATCGCGGGCTCCTTCCACTTCACGCCCGGCAAGTGCTACGAGACCACCGACAACGGCAACCATTCGTCCATCCACTGGGACATGGTCTGCATCCAGCGCCCTGAGTACGGCGGCGGCGAGATCCGTTTCGACGGCCAGGTGATCCGCAAAGACGGCCTCTTCCTTCCCAAGCCCCTCCAGAAATTAAATCCCGCATACCTCCTCGGTAAGGCCAAATAACATGGCCAACCCTGAAAAGCCGAAGAAGGCTCAGCCCAAGCGCCTCGGATCGCGTCCGCAGGCCCGCACGGCCAAGGCGCTCAAGCGCAAGGCCAAGCCCGTGCCGCACGTGCCTTACGCCGCCCGTCCGGCCAAGGCGCCCGTCGAGGAGGCCCGTCCGGACGAGATCTTCAAGACCCGCATCCCGGGCGAGTTCGAACCCGCCCGCGCCGACAAGATCATCGCCACGCTGCTCGACGGCGTCAGCCGCTCCCGCGTGCAGAAGGCCCTCGACCTCGGCATGGTGAAGGTCAACGGCCAGCCGGCGAACTGCCGCACGGTACTCAACCCCGGCGACGCCATCGAGGTCGCCCTGCCCTCCCCGGGCGAGCCCACGGCCCGTCCGGTGAAGATGACCCTCGAGGTTCTCTTCGAAGACGCGCACCTCATCGCCGTCAACAAGCCGGCCGGTCTCCTCACGCACCCCGTCCAGGGCTCGGACGAAGTCTCGATCGTCCACGGCCTGCTCCATTACACCAAGGGCAAGCTCGCCCCGGCCGGCGGCGCGCCCCGCCCCGGCGTCGTGCACCGCCTCGACCGCGAGACCTCCGGCGTGATCGTGCTCGCGAAGACCGACAAGGCCTATCATGCGCTCGTCGCGCAGTTCGCCGAACGCACCGCGCAGAAGGAATACCTCGCGCTCGTCGACAAGGCCCCGCGCCTCCTCTCCGGCGTCATCAACGCCAACATCGACCGTCACCGCACCGTCCGCGTGCGCATGGCCGTCCGCGAAGACGGCCGCGAAGCCGTGACCGACTGGCGCGTGGAAGAAAAATACGGCGAACAGGCCGCGCTCGTCCGCACCTTCCCGCACACCGGCCGCACGCACCAGATCCGCGTGCACCTCGCGCACATCGCGCACCCGATCCTCGGCGACCGCACCTACGGCAAGTTCGACGTCCCCGCCTTCACCGGCTGGCCGATGCCTCGCGTGATGTTGCACGCCCACAAGCTGACCCTGACGCACCCGCAGACCGGCAAGCCGCTCACGATCACCGTCGAGCCGCCCAAGGACTTCCAGGAACTCAAGGAATGGCTGGCGAAGAAGTACGGGCGTAAGTCCTACCTTCTGCCCGCGTAATAGGTTTAGGCGGTCGGCGGTTAGCGGTTGGCGGTTGGGAGCAACCATGGAGACACGCTGACCTGGGTAGGGGCGCGATCACCATCGCGTCCTCGTGCACTCGAGCCCTCCGGCCCTCGTCTAATATCCCTTCTGCCCGGGCTTGGGCAGCTTGGTCGGGGCTTTCCAGTCGGCAGGCAGAATCTTCGCGGCGGTGAGCGGGTCGTTGTCGCCGTCGGCTTTCATCTCGGTCGCCAGTTTGGCGAGCATGGCCTGGATGCGCTCAGCGTGCTCCGGCAGGGCCGACAGGTCCTTGGTCTCGTCAGGGTCGTCCTGCAGGTCGAAGAGCTGGGTACGGTCGACGTGCGGGTAGCGGATGAGCTTCCAGCGTCCGTCGTTGAGCGCCTTCTGGATGCTCTTGTAACCGAACATCAGGAACGGCCGACCGGGCTGGCTCGGATCCTTGAGCACGGCGGTGAACTCGCGTCCGTTGGAACCAGACGGCGTGGCGACGCCGCAGAGCTTGCCGAGCGTAGGCAGGACGTCGAAGAGGTAGCACAGCGCCTCGCTGCGCTTATCGGCGGCGATGCCAGGGCCGGCGACGATCAGCGGCACGCGCATCGAATGCTCGTAGAGATTCTGCTTACCGATGAGACCGTGCGAACCGCGGGCCACGCCGGAGTCCGCGGCGTAGACGATAATCGTG
>VHCL01000044.1 GCA_016871725.1 Verrucomicrobiota bacterium
CGTTTAGGGTCCGGTGAAGTGGCCGGCAGCGATCCGAGGGGTGCGAATCGTGAGGCATTTGTGGACGCGCGCAGACGAGGGACAAGTGCAAGCCCTGCACAGGTTATTAACAGCCCCCCTGTAGATAAGAAAGTGAGGTTTCTGTTGCACGACCGTCACCTGCTCATCGTTCCCCTGTGAATAGGGGATTTAATTCACTACGCGACTTCGGCGAGATGCTCGTCCCGGAGCCGACGCAAGTCGTCCAAGCTCAGGCAATACCGGAGCCGGTCGCGCAATTTGCGCGAACCTGGCAGCCCATGCGTGAGCGGATGGAGGCGATCGAGCATCCAGCGGACGTCGCGATGCCCCAGCCGCGAAGCGTGCGTCTCAAGGGTGAGTTCAGCCAAGCGGAGCAGGCAATCCCAGCGGGCTTGGACGCCGGTCTCGACGGCCTCACCCGCCCTGCCCTCGAGCGCGGCCTTGATCTGGGCGAAGACCCACGGGTTACCGAGCGCCGCGCGGCCGATCATCAGGCCCGAGACCCCCGAATCATTCCGACGGAGCAGCGCCGACGCCCCGTCCTTCACGTCGCCGTTGCCGATGACGGGGATATCGACCGCGGCGGCGACCTGCGCGATCCAGCCCCAATGGGCTTCGCCCGAATATCCCTGCTCCTTGGTCCGGCCATGGACGGCGAGGGCCTCCACGCCGAGCTCCTGCAGCCGGCCGGCGACCTCGACGGCCACGATGGTCGCATGATCCCAGCCCAGCCGCATCTTCGCGGTCAGGGGGACGTCCGGAATGGCGTCCTTCACCGCCTTGACGAGGTCGTAAAGCAGGGGCGTGCAGCGCAGGAGCCCCGAACCGGCGTTCTGCTCGATGACCTTATGGGCGGGGCAGCCGAAATTGAGGTCGAGGAAGTCCGGTCGCATCCGGTCGCAGACCAGCCGGGCGGCCTTGGCCATCGAAGCCGGGGTGGCCCCGAAGATCTGGACGCCCATCGGGCGCTGGCCTTCCGTGAAATCGACCATCTCCCAGGCCTTGGCGTTGTCGCGGAGGAGCGCCTCCGACTGGACGAATTCCGTGACCATCACGTCGGCGCCCTGCTCCTTGCAGAGCTGGCGGAACGCGACGTCGGTATGACGCGCCATGGGCGCGAGGTAGAGCGGGAACTTGCCGGGGCCGAACCACGGCAGGCGGGGCGCGACCTTGCTCACGGCCGGCCGTCCTTCTTCTTCAGGGCCGCCTTGAGCTCGCGCCAGCGGGCGAGACGTTCGGCGAGCTGCGGCTCCGCGCCGGCGTCGCCGGGGTGGTAGAGGGACAACGGGCGGCTGAGGTAATCCTGGCCGCTGACGGCTTCGGGGTAATCGTGGCTATACCGATAGGCGCCGCCGTTCCCGAGGCTCTTGTTCACGCTGTTGTGCGCGTCCTTGAGGTGCAAGGGCACTTCCTGGCGCGGCAGGTTACGGACGGCGTCCTTGGCCGCGGCGATCGCGGCGGTGGTGCTGTTGCTCTTGGGCGAAAGCGCGAGGAACAGCGTCGCGTGGGCGAGCGCGTATTCGCACTCGGGCAGGCCGACCATCTCGCAGGCCTGGAAGGCGGCGGTGGCCACGCCCAACGCGCGGGAGTCGGCCAGACCGACGTCTTCGGAGGCGCAGATGACCAGTCGGCGGGCGATGAAGCGCGGCTCCTCCCCTCCTTCGAGCATCAGGAAGAGCCAGTAAAGCGCGGCGTCCGGATCGCCCCCGCGCACCGACTTGATGAACGCCGACGCCGTGTCGTAATGGTCGTCGCCCCCGTCGTCGTAACGGATGCGTCGCTCGCGGGCGAAAGCCGCCACGGCCTCGTCCGTGACGCTGCCGAGCGCCGGGGCGGAGAGCACGAGGGTCTCGAGGCAGTTGAGAGCCCGCCGGAGGTCGCCCGAAGCCATCTCGGCGACCTGCCGCAGGACCTTCTCCGACGCCTTGATGCCGAGGGCGCCGAGGCCCCGCTCCCGGTCGGCGAGCGCCGTGCCGAGGAAGGCGGCGATCTCGGCGGGCGTCAGCGGGTCGAGCCGGAAGAGATGGCTGCGGCTGAGGAGCGCCGGCACGACGTAGAGCCCGGGATTATGCGTCGTGCAACCGATGAGACGCACCACGCCGGCTTCGACGTCCGGCAGGAGCAGGTCCTGCTGGGCCTTGTTGAAACGGTGGATCTCGTCGACGACCAGGACGGTCTTGCGGGACGGCTGCCGGCGGGCCTCGGCGAGGATCTCGCGTAGTTCCGGGGTGCCGGAAAGCACTGCGTTGACCCGGACGACGAAGGATCGCGTCTCGGCGGCGATGACCTCGGCCAGCGTCGTCTTGCCGCACCCGGGCGGACCGTAGAACAGCAGCGAGCCGAAGGTGTCGGCCTTGATGAGCCGAGGCAGCAAGGACTCCGGGCCGAGCAAGGCGGCATGGCCGACGACTTCGGCGAGATTACGCGGCCGCATGCGCGCGGCGAGCGGCCGGCGACGTTCCGGGATGGCGTCAGGCACCCCCTGGCCGAGGCCAGGCAAAGCGTCGTCCGACCCCTGGCGGCGTTCAGCCACGGCTCACTTCTCTTCCGCGAAGGGCACCAGATGGCAGTAAGGCTTCTTGCCGCGCAGCTGGTAATACTTCTGGTGATATTCCTCGGCCTTCCAGAACTTCGGCGCCTTCCCGATCTGGGTGGCGATAGGACGGCTGAAGACCTTGGCCAAGGCGAGGCCGACCTTCACGTCCTCCGCGATCTTCTGCTGCTCCGGGGAATGGGTGAAGATGACCGAACGATACTGGTCGCCGATGTCCGGCCCCTGACGGTTGACCTGCGTCGGGTCATGCATCTTGAAGAAATACTCCACGAGCGTCCGGTAGGTGACCTTGGCGGGGTCGAAGGTCACCTCGATGACCTCGGCGTGGCCGGTGCCCTTCGCGCAGATCTCCTCGTAGGTCGGGAAGTCGGTCTTGCCGCCGGCGTAGCCGCAGACGGCGGACTGGACGCCGGGGATCTTGGCGTACTGATATTCGACGCCCCAGAAACAACCGGCGCCGAAGGTGGCTTTCTCAAGCTTGGGAGGAGTCATGGCGGAAGAGGCGGGCTCGGCCGCGCGGAGCGAACCGGCCGCGGCGAGGACGATGAGGGCGGATTTCAGGAGCGAAAGCAGCGGATTCATGGCGAAGCCACAGGTTGGCGGGTTTCCCCGCCGAGGCAAGGGGGGACGGCGTTCAGCTGACCAGCCCCCGCAGGACGTCGGCCAGGGCTTCCGGCGGCTGCGGCTCGCGGGCGAGACCCCGCTCCGGCAGGACGTAGAAGGTGTCGATCGCGAAGCCCTGCTCCGTGGCGATGTTGGCGAAGGTGATGGCGTAGCCGCCCTCCTGGATCGCCCGGCCGATGCGGAACAGCAGGCCGAGACGGTCGTTGCACTGGACCTCGATGACCGTGCGGGCGAGGTCCACCTCATAGTAGACCTCCACCTTGGCCGCCAACGGGACGAAGGCCTTGCGCCGCGGGGCGGTCAGCAGGGCGCGCTGCTCCTCGGCGGCCACTTCGGCGAGCAGGTCGGTGCCGCCGAGCAGCGACTTCTCCAACGCGGCCGTGAAGCGCTCCTTGGAGGCGGGCTCCTTGCCGAGAGGCAGCACGACCTTGAAGAAGTCGATGGAGACGTCGTCCTCGCGCGAGAACGCGCGGCAGGAGGCGATGTTGATGCCGGCCACGGCGAAGGCGCCCGCCATTCGGCTGAAGAGGCCCGCGCGGTCCCAGGTGACCACGGTCACGAGCGACTGGCCCGAGCCCGCGTCGTCATGCCATTCGACGATCGGACGCAGCGATTCGTCCGGATCGGCCGCGGACACCGAGGCGATCAGGCGATGGATCATCCGGAGATGATGCGCGGCGTCCTCCGGGGCGGCGTGGAGGTAATAGCCCGGAGGCATCGTGGTGAAGTGGGCCTCGACCTCGTCCTCCGGGACGTCGGCGCCGAGCAGGGCGACCGTCGCCGCGCGGAGCTTCGCGGCGGCGTCGGCATGGTCGTCGTCGACCGCGTCGGCGAGACGCGCGAGGGTGCGGCGGTAGAGCGACCAGTGCTGGCCGTCCTTGAAGTCGGTCCAGAGGTCAGGCGAGGTCGCCCGCGCGTCGCAACGGGTGTGGACGAAGAGGCTGCGCAGGACCTGCTCGTCGCCCATGAGCCGGGCGAACCGTTCGATGTTCGCGGGATCGTCGATGTCATGGCGCTGCCAATAGAGGCCCATCACGAGATGGTGGCGGATGACCCCGGCCGCGATCTCGCGCTCCCGGGCGTCGAACCCGAGCCGCTCCAGGATGCGGTCGGCGATCGGCACGCCGCGCTCGGCGTGCCCTTCGATGCCGCCGGACTTGGCGATGTCGTGCAGGAAGAGGATCGCGTAGAGGAGCGAGGGCGCCTCGGACCCGAGCACGACCTCGCGGTACTTCTGCTCCACCAGCGACTCGCCCGCGTAGATGCGGTCGAGTTCGCGCAGGCAGCGCAGGGTGTGCACGTCGGCCGTCCAGCGGTGGTAGAACTCGAACTGCACCAGGCAGTGCAGCCCCGCGAACTCCGGGACGAGCCGGTAGAGCAGGCCGTGCTCGCGCAGGGCGTTGAGGGCCGGGTAGACGCGGCCGCCTTCGGTGAGCATCGCGCGCAGGGCGCTGCGGGCCTCCTCGGACTGGGCGACCTCCGGCGTGAGCAGATGGGCGCGTTCGCGGACCAGCAGCGAGAGCGCCCGGTCCGGGCGGGCCTCATGGATCTGGCAGATGCGGAACAGCCGGACGAGGCGGCCCGGATCCTCCTCGAAGAGCAGGCGATGCTCGGCCGTCACCGTGCCGCCGGGGACGACGCGCAGGCCGTCCATCACGAACGGGGCGCCCCACCCTTCCGGCTCCGGCTCGCCCATGACGGCGCCTTCGACGATCTCGGCGCAACGGCGGACATGGTCGGCGGCGTCGAAATACCGGCCCATCATCCCGCCGATGCGCTCGGTGAGGGTGCCGGCGAAGCCGAGCGCGGCCGACATGGTGTCCTGCCGCTCGAGCGAGAGCTGCTCGGTGGGACGCGTGACCTGGAAATGCAGTTCGCAGCGCAGACGCAGGAGCACCTGCTTGGCCTCCTCGAACTTCTGGAGGTCGACGGCGGGCAGGAAGCCGGAGGCGGCCAGGCCGGCCGGGCCGACGCCGTTGCGGGCCGTGCGGGCGATCCAGACGCAGCCCTGCACGTCGCGGAGGGCGCCGACGCCGTTCTTGAGGTCAGGCTCCTGCAGGTAGGCGCTGCCGCCCGCCTTCTCGCGGCGCTTGCGCTGGGATTCGACGATCGCCCGGGCGAAGGGCTTCCAGGCCTGGCCCGAGAGGAGCGCCGCCGTCTTGGCCTCGAGCTGGGCGTAGAGCTCGGGCGAACCGCACAGGTGACGGGTCTCCAGCAAAGCCACGTGCAGATGCAGGTCGTCCTTGGCGTAGTTCGTCGACTCGGTGACCGTGCGGACCGACTGGCCGACCTTCAGGCCGAGATCCCAGAGCGGATAGAGGATCGATTCGACCAAGGCCTTGGTCGCCGCGGAGTGCCGGGGCACCAGCACCAGCAGGTCGATGTCGCTGAGGGGGCAGAGCTCGGCCCGGCCGTAGCCGCCCGTGGCCACCAGGCTGAGCGCGGCGGCCGCGGGACCGGCGCGCAGGAACAAGGCGTCGAACAGGATGTCGATGGCGTCGGAACGGAGCCGGGCGACCTCGCCGCCGCGCACGCCGGCGCGATGGGCCGCCAGCTGGAGCTCGCGGGCCTCGGCGAGGAAGACCTTGGCGCGGGGCACGAAATCGCCTTCCAAGGCGGCCTGCCCGGCCAGACCGTGCTGGAGCGCGGCGCGGCGGAGCAGGATGGCGGAGGCTTCGTATTCGGGCGACATGCGACGCCGCCAACGTGATGGGAAAGCCCCTGCCGTTCAAGGGTGATTGCCATCCCGCGGCTTTCGGCCTACGCCTCGGCATGGATTCCTGGCTGAGCGACTTCTGGGCCCACCTGCACACGGCGGAAGGACTGCGGCAGACCATCGAGCTGGGCGGCATCGGCCTGATGTGCCTGATCATCTTCGCCGAGACCGGCCTGCTCGCCGGGTTCTTCCTGCCCGGAGACTCCCTGCTCGTGACGGCGGGGGTGCTCGCGATCGCCAACGGCGACCGGCCCGCCTACTTCAGCCCATGGGAACTGACCGCGGCGCTGACCGTGGCCGCGATCGTCGGCGACCAGACGGGCTACTGGCTCGGCCGGCGATACGGCGCGGCGATGGAGACCAAGGCCGACACCTGGTGGTACAAGCGCCGCCACCTGCAGGCGGCCCGGGACTACTTCGCGGAGCGAGGCCCGCTCGCCATCGTGCTCGCCCGCTTCGTGCCGCTCATGCGGACGTTCGTGCCCTTCGCCGCGGGCATGGGCGCGATGGCGCCGACGCGGTTCCTGCGCTGGAACATCCTGGGCGGCGTCCTCTGGATCAACTCCTTGGTCTGGCTCGGGTACGCCCTCGGCGGGACGCCGCTGGCGGACCAGCTGCACAAGGTCATCCTGATCGTGGTCCTGGTGTCGTTCCTCCCCGTGGCCTGGACCGCGGGGAAGCGCCTGCTCACTTCCCCGCCGGCACCCAGAACCTGAAGGTCGTCCCGCCGGGCGCGGTCGACTCGACGACGATGTCGCCGCGGTGGTCGCGGAGGATGCGCTTCACGATGGCGAGGCCCAGTCCGGTGCCGTCCTCGCGGCTGGTGAAGAAGGAGTCGAAGATCTTCGGCAGGATCTTGGGCGGGATGCCCGTGCCGGTGTCCGCGATGCGCACGGCGACGACGTCGCCCTGCGGGCCGGGCTCCACGTTCAGCCGCACGGTGAGCGCGCCCCCGCCCGGCATGGCCTGGACGCCGTTCATCATGAGGTTGAGGAAGATCTGCTGGATCTGCCCGGGGTTGCCCTCGACGAGCGGGAGCGCTTCCGCGCAGTCGATCTCGACCTTCACGCCGAGCTGCTGGAGCTTGAGCCGGAGCAGGAGCGCGGCGTTCTCGGCCGCCTGCCGCAGGTCGAGGGTACGGAACGCGCCGGACTGCGCCTTGCTCATCCCGAGCACGCGCGAGACCACGCCCTCCATGTGCGCGATCTTCTCGCGCATGACGCCGAGGTCCTCCATCTTCGGGTCGTCGGCGGCCACGCCCTGCGACAAGGTGTCCGAAAGCAGCTTCATGACCGTGAGCGGGTTCCGGATCTCGTGGGCGACCTCGGCCGAAAGCAGGCCGAGCGCGGTCAGGCGTTCGCTGCGCCGCAGGCCTTCCTCGACGGCGAAGACCTTGGCGTAGAGCCGGGCGTTCTGGATCGAGGAGGCGCCGAACGAGGCGAGCGCCGCGACGAGGTGCTTGTCGTCGTCCGAGAAACGGTAGGCCCCCATGGCGACGCAGAGCAGCACCCCGAAGGTGTCGTCCTCATAACGGACGGGCACGGCCAGCAGCGAAGACGAGGCCACCGGCTCGGACAGCCGTTCGAAAAGGTCCTCCTCCGTCTTGCCCGCCAGCGGCACCACGACCGAACGTCCGCGGGTGACGACGGTGCCGAGCGACGTCCGGCTGAGCGCGATGCCTGGGGCGAGGGCGGAGTCGCCGAGGTCGCCATCGAGGCTCCGCAGGTGGAGCGAGTCGTCGACGAGGTTGTAATAGGCGCAGGCGCGGGCCCCGAGCAGGGCGCGCGTATGCCGGGCCAGGTCCGTGGAGATGCCCGGCTCGTCGCGTTCGCGGGCGAGGCCCTGCGCGGCGCGCACGAGGGCTTCGAGCTGCGCGGCCTTGGAACGGAGCTGCCGGAGCAGCCAGATGCGGCCGACGGCCTTGGAGGCCTCGTTGGTGAGGAGGGAGAGGAAGGCGACGTCCTGGTCCGAGAACGCGTCGAGCCGGTCGGAATCGCAGTTCACGACGCCGATGACGTTCCCCATCAGCTCCATGGGGACGGCGAGCTCGGAGCGGATGCCCTTGCGGATCTCGACGTAACGCGGGTCCTTGGAGACGTCGGGGATCCGCTGCGGCTTGGCGTAGAGCGCCACCCAGCCGGTGATGCCCTGCCCCTGGTTGATGACGCGCTCGACCGAGGCGGCGTCGAGGCCGTTGCTCACCTCGATGCGGAGCGAGCCCGTGGCGGGCTCGACGAGCGCGATGGAAGCGCTGGAGGCGCCGAGCGTGCGGACGATCTCCTCGAGGATGAAGTCGAGCGCCTCCCGCGGGTCTTCGGTGGCGTTGACGAAGGCGCCGACGCGGTAGAGGCAGTCCAGGACGCGGGCGTCGCCGGGACGTTCCTGCGCTGGACGCGAATGCGGCATGGCCTAGAGGGAATGGTCCATGTCGAGCGCCGGGGCGTCGACGGAGGTCTGACCGATGACGACGGCGGGAACGCCGGCCACGCTGGTGTGGGGGGCGACGTCCTTCAGCACGACGGACCCGGCGCCGATCTTGGCGCCCTCGCCGACGGTGATGTTGCCGAGGATCTTGGCGCCGGCGCCGACCAGGACGCCGGAACGGATCTTCGGATGACGGTCGCCGCGGGCCTTGCCCGTGCCGCCGAGGGTGACCTCATGCAGGAACGAGACGTTGTCGGCCACGACGCTGGTCTCGCCGGCGACGAAGCCGGTGGCGTGGTCCAGGAGGATGCCCACGCCGAAGCGGGCGGCGGGATGGATGTCGACGCCGAGGTGCTCGGAGACGAGCGACTGCAGGTGCGTGGCGAGCTCCCTGCGGCCGGCCTTCCAGAGGGCGTGCGCAAGGCGGTGGGTCGAGATGGCGTGGAAGCCCTTGAACCAGAGATAAGGGATGAGCGCGTGCTCGGTCGCGGGATCGCGCTCGAGCGTGGCGCGGATGTCGGCGCGCATCTGCGAGAGGACCTCGCGGTCCGCCGCGACGGCCTCCCCGAGGACGCGGAGCACGACCGGCAGGTCCTGACCCGTCGGGGTGAGGCGTTCGGCCAGTCGCTGGACGATCCCGTCCTCGAAACCGGCGCGGTCGAGGACGTAACGACGAAGCATCGGCGCCAAGGCCGGTTCGGCCTGGGCGACGCTGGCCGCGCGGGCGCGGAGCTCCGCCCACAGGGAAGCTTCGTTGGCGCAGACCAAGGCGATGGAACGGGCGTCAGCCATAGACAGGGATTAATTCGTGCTTTTCGGTCAATTTGGCAACCCATGAGTCAAAACCACGTAAAAACGGGGACTTTGCGGACTTCCGCGCAACCTCTCGCCCGCGAAGGGGTTGAAAAGTGTGAAACAACCCCTACAAACCAAGACCTTCCCACCACACCCATGCGCATCCTCCCCACCCTCCTCGCCTGCCTCATGGCCGTCGTCTCGTTCGCCGCTCCCGAAGTCGGCCAGCCTGCCCCGGACTTCACCGGCAAGACCCTCGACGGCAAGACCGTCAGCCTCGCCGACTTCAAGGGCAAGACCGTCGTCCTCGAATGGTACAACCCGGGCTGCCCTTACGTGAAGAAGTTCTACGAAGGCGGCAAGATGCAGGAGTTCCAGAAGGAAGTCGTCGCCTCGGGCGCCGTCTGGCTCGTCATCAACACCGGCGGCCACAAGCTCGAATCCGCCACCTACTACCCCGGCACCGTCGTCCAGGACGCCAACCAGAGCATCGGCCGCGCCTATGACGCCAAGGTGACCCCGCACTGCTTCGTCATCGATGGCAAGGGCACCCTCGTCTACAAGGGCGCGATCGACAGCATCGCCTCCACCAAGTCCGCCGACATCGAGAAGGCCACCAACTACGTCCTCGCCGCCGTCAAGGCCGTGAAGGAAGGCAAGGCCCCCGAGACCGCCAGCACCAAGCCTTACGGTTGCGGCGTGAAGTACAACAAGCTCTGAGCCGAAAGGCCGGGCAAGACGAAGGGCGTCCGCAAGGACGCCCTTTTTGTTGGCCGGGTGCTCCGCCCTCAGGCCACCCCGGTCGCCTGCAGGATCTTCGCATGCACCTGGTCGTTGCGCAGGTGCGGAGGAAAGAGCTGCGAGCCCGGGCCCGTGGCGCAGAACTCGACCATCTCGCCGGTGTGGTTGTTGCTGGTCCAGCCGATCGAGGTGTACTTCATCAGCGCGGCGGACAGCGTCTTCGTCGAGGTGATCTTGGCGCGGTCGTCGGCCTTGAACTTCAGCCCGGTCGCCTGCTCGGCGGCCGCGAGGAAATCCTTCGGAGCCAGGCCCTTGGTCTTCGCGCCTAGCAGTTCGAGCGAAGAGGTGAAGGCCGTCATCCGGTCGAAAGCGGGGCTGGATTCGGCATACGAGGGCGCCGAGGTGTCGAAGTCCTCGCTCCCGAGGCCGTTGACGTTGAAGCCGCCCGTGCCGTGGTCGGTGGTGATGATCAGCAAGGTGTCCGGGTTCTTGTCCACGAAGGCGAGCACGGTCGCGATGGCCTCGTCGAAGGCCACCTGTTCGCGGATGGCGGCGGCGCCGTCGTTACCATGCGCGGCGTGGTCGATGCGGCCGCCTTCGACCAGCAGGAAGAAACCTTCCGGGGCCGAGCTGAGGCGTCGCAGGGCGACCTGGGTCATCTCGGCGAGCGTCGGCGTCGAAGCCTTGAGTTCGGCGGAGTTCAGGCGGTCGAGCTCGTAGGGGATGTGGCTCTTGCTGAAAAGGCCGAGCAACGGAGCCTGGCCGGCGTCGGCCAGCAGCTGGTCACGGTCGAGCGCGAGGCCGTAGCCGGCCTTGCGGTAGGCGGCCCGCAGGTCGTCGTTGAAATACTGGGCGCCCCCGCCGAGGACGACGTCGACGCCGCGCTCGAGGTATTGGGCGGCGACGGCTTTCTGGTCGGAGCGTTTCCGGACGGTGACGGCGAAGCCGGCCGGGGTCGCGTGCGTGGCGGTGGCGGTGGTGACGAGGCCGCAGCGCTTCTTGGCGGCGTTCATCTTCTGCACCAGCGTGAGTGGCTTGCGTCCGTCCTGGGTGATGTTCAGCACGCCGTTGTCGATGCGCTCGCCGATGCCCCAGCAGCTGGCTGCGGCGGCGGAGTCGGTCACGATCCCGCTGGCGGAGTCGGTCTCGCAGAGCGAGCGGACGACCGGACGTTCGGCGTACATCTTCATCCAATGCGAGGAGCGCTTCTCCGTGCGCCGGAGGTAGGTCTGCGCGGCGGTGAGCACCGAGAAGCACATGCCGTCGGACACCATGAAGATGACGTTCTTGGCCTGCCGCTTGCCCGAGTTCGCGGCGGCTTCACGGCCTTCGGCGCCGAGGGCCCGGGCGGAACCGGCGCCGAAGACGAGGCTGCCGAGGCCGGCGAACTTGAGGAAGTCACGACGTGAGGAGGAACGGGGCTGGCTCATGGGCTAGGTATAGGCCCAAAGGACCCCGCCGGGCAACCTCAGTTCCCCGGGGAGTCCGTGAAAACGACGTGACGCTCAGGCCTGGGGGGCGGCGGGGGCGGCGGGGGCCGTCGGGACGTGCGCCTTGAGGCGACGCTCGGCGACCTCGGCCGACACCAGGGCCACGAACTCGGCCAAGGTGCGGTTGCCTTCGAAGGACTTGTCGGCGCGGGAGCGGACGTTGACCACGCCGGCTTCCTTCTCCTTGGCGCCCACGACAAGCATGTGCGGGACCTTGGACATCTCGGCGCGGCGGATCTTGGCGCCGAGCTTGTCGGACGAACCATCGACGCTGCAGCGGATCTTCGCGGCCTTGAGGACCTCGGCCATGGCTTCGCAGTCGGCGTTGAGGTCGTCGTTGAGCGGGATGAGGCGCACCTGCTCGGGCGAGAGCCAGGTCGGGAAGTCGCCGGCGAAGTGCTCGATCAGGATGCCGACGAAGCGCTCCATCGAGCCGAAGGGCGCGCGGTGGATCATCACCGGGCGGTGCGGCTTGTTGTCGGCGCCGTTGTAGGTGAGGTCGAAACGCTCGGGCAGGTTGAAGTCCACCTGCACGGTGCCGAGCTGCCATTCGCGGCCGATGACGTCGCGGACGACGAAGTCGATCTTGGGTCCGTAGAAAGCGGCCTCGCCGGGCTCCTCGGAGAAGGCGACGCCGAGGGTGGCGGCGGCGGCGCGGCAGGCGGCCTCGGCCTTGTCCCAGTTCTCGGCGGTACCGGTATACTTGGCGGAATCAGGATTACGCAGGCCGACGCGCACGCGGTAATCGTGCAGGCCGAGGGTCTTGAGGACGACCTTCACGAGCTCGAGGCAGCCGAGGACTTCCGGCAGGACCTGGTCTTCGGTGCAGAAGAGGTGGGCGTCGTCCTGCGTGAAGCCGCGGACGCGCGTCATGCCGTTGAGCTCGCCGGACTGCTCCCAGCGGTAGACCGTGCCGAATTCGGCGAGACGCACCGGCAGGTCGCGATAGGAATGCGGCTGCGAGGCGTAGATGCGGATGTGGTGCGGGCAGTTCATCGGCTTCAGCAGGAAGCCCTGCACCGTGCCGTCGGCCAGCCGGTTGGTCAGTTCGCCGCAACCGCAGCCTTCCTTGGCGAGCAGCTCCATCGCCTCGCGCTCGACGAGCGGGGGAAACTGGGCGTCCTTGTAATACGGGAAGTGGCCCGAGGTGCGGTAGAGGTCGAGGTTGCCGATGTGCGGCGTGAAGACCTGCTTGTAGCCGGTCCGGAAGAGGCGCTCGGAGATGAAGTTCTGGAGCTCCTGACGGACGATCGCGCCGTTGGGCGTCCAGAGGATGAGCCCCTGCCCCACCTTCTCGTCGATGTGGAAGAGCTTCAGCTCCTTGCCCAGCTTGCGGTGGTCGCGTTTCTTGGCCTCCTCGGCGCGGGCCATGGCCTGCTCGAGTTCGTCCTTGGTCGCGTACGCGGTGCCGTAGATGCGCTGGAGCTGCTTGTTCTTCTCGTCGCCGCGGTGGTAGGCGCCGGCGATGTGCAGGAGCTTGAACGCCTTCACCTGCGAGGTGTAGCGGACGTGGGTGCCGGCGCAGAGGTCGACGAACTCGCCGTTCTTATAGAAGGAGATCGTCTCGCCGGCGGGGATGTCGCCGAGGCGGCCGACCTTGTAGGCGTGCTGGCCGCGCTCGCGGATCAGCTTCTCGGCCTCCTCGCGGGTGCACTCGAAGCGCTCGAACTTCTGGTTCTCCTTGGCGATGCGGCGCATCTCCTCCTCGATCTTCACCAGGTCCTCGGCCGTGAAGGTATGGTCGAGGTCGAAGTCGTAGTAGAAGCCGTTGTCGGTGGGCGGGCCGATGTCCAGCTGGGCCTGGGGGAACAGGCGGAGCACGGCGGCGCCCAGCATGTGGGCGGCGGAGTGACGGATCTCCTCGAGGGGAGTCATCTGCGGACGGGAGGACATGGCGGAAGACCCCACTCGCTAGGGCTTCCCGAGGCGAAGGGCAAGGACGGAGGCGGCCGCCCCGCCCTTCAGCCCTTCTTGAGATCGTAGCCGTCCTTGCGGTCGAGCATCGTCCAGCCGAGCGCGGTGAGGTCCTTGCGGAGCTGGTCGGCGGCGGCGAAGTCCTTGGCCTGCTTGGCGGCCCAGCGACGGGCGCCCAGTTCGGCGACCTCGGCCGGGATGGCGACCTCGGCCTTGGCGGCGAAGAGCCGGAGCCCGAGGGCGAAGAGGATCTTGGCGAGGCCGGAGACGTCCTGACGGGCCTGTTCGGCCGTCGGCTCGTCCTTCTCGGCGAGCACGGTGAAGACTTGGCCGAGGCAACCCGGGATGTTCAGGTCGTCCTGCAGGACTTCCCAGGCCTTGGCGAAGCGACCCCAGGAGGTCTGGACTTCCTGGGTCGCCGGCGCGGCGAATTCGGCGCGGGTGAAACCAGCGGCGGCCAGGAGGCGGTCGGCGCCGCGCTCGAGCTTGGCGAGGGCCGAACGGGAGTCCTCGACGCCCTTCATGGTGAAGTTGAGGGGACTGCGGTAGTGGCCGGCGATCAGCGTGTAGCGGACCTCCATGGGCGCGAAGCCCTTGGCGGCGAGTTCTTCGAGCGTGTACAGGTTGCCCTTGCTCTTGGACATCTTCTCTCCCTCGACCATCAGGTGGGCGCTGTGGAACCAGTGCGCGGCGAAGCCTTTCACGCCGGTGGCGCATTCGGACTGGGCGATCTCGTTCTCGTGGTGCGGGAAGCAGAGGTCGATGCCGCCGCCGTGC
>VHCL01000045.1 GCA_016871725.1 Verrucomicrobiota bacterium
CACCCAAGGGCTGGACGCGCGGCACTGAGCCCGCGCTCCGCAACCTGCGCTGGGAAGGCGGCAGCTACGACGCGACCCAGCAGGCGCCCGCGACCCTGACCGAGGCCGAGCGTACCAAGGCGTTCAACGACGCCATCAAGGCTTCGCTTGAGCAGGAGAAGAAGGATAAGCGGTAAAGAATAGGTTTAAGCGGTATGCGGTTAGCGGTTGGGGAAAGCTAATTTGCATTGGGGTAGGGACAGCACCACGTGCGGTCCTAGCGGTATCGGGTAGGGCGGTCATTGCCATGACCGCCGTTCGCCATGCCACGTGCGACGAGCAGGATAAGGTAAATGATCTTTCCGACGTTCGTCCGCCCACGGACCTGATGGCAATCACGTCCCTACCCTTAACGGCCGCCCTGCGGCGGCTGGGCACAAAAAAGGAGCGCACGTGGCGCTGTCCCTGCCCCGACCCCTAACCCTTCCCCTGCGTTCGCTTAGCGAACGCTTACTTACAGCAACCCGGCTTGCCGGCGACGAGGTCGGCGGCGCGGGCGAGAAGGTCCTTCTTCGCGGCTTCGTCGGTCGCGGAGGCGCCGAGGAGCTCGAGGGCCTTGAGGTTGTTCGCCTTCACCTGCGCGTGATGGGCGGCGGAGGCGCGACGACGGGCGAGGAAGAGGAGCGCGAGCAGGAGCGTGAGCTCACCGGCGAAGACCGTCAGGTGGCCGACGATGCGTTCGGCGCCGCCGACGTTACCGGCCGAGGCGTTACGGATGAATTCGGCGCCGCCCTTGGCGATGATGATCGTCAGGATGACGGAGAACCCGACAAGCACCCGGCCCATGAGGCGGTTGCACTTGGCGGCGCGGCAGAAGACTTCGGAAGCGGAGGTCGGAGGGGTGCAGGCCATAGTGGGGGGAAGGAACAAGAACCGAGGGATAAGGGCAAGAGCGGACAGCGGCTGGCGGTTGGCGGTTCGGCAGAGACATTGAGAGCAATGGCGAGAGGGGTGCTTAGCCTGCAATTATTCCAACCGCTAACCGCCAGCCGCTAACCGCTGAAACCATCCCCTTACCCTTGCATCCCCGACCCAGATTCCTTTGAAGTCCCACGTGGCCACGAAACTCCTGCTTCTCGACTGTGATTCGACCCTCTCCTCCATCGAAGGGATCGACGAACTGGGCCGCCTGCGCGGGCCGGAGACCTTCAAGGCCGTCGAAGACATGACCAACGCGGCCATGGACGGAGGCACGCCGATGGAGGCGATCTTCGCCAAGCGCCTCGACATCATCAAGCCGACCAAGGCCGAGCTCGAAGCCATCGGCGCGAAGTATATCGCGACCGTCGAACCGACCGCCAAGGCCTCTCTGGACCAGCTGCGCGCGGCCGGCTGGAAGATCGCCATCGTCAGCGGCGGCTTCACCCAGGCCATCCTCCCGCTCGCCGCCCATCTCGGCATCGACCGCGTCGAAGCGGTGATCCTCCGTTTCCACGCCGACGGCTCCTACGCCGGCTTCGACGAATCCTGCCCGACCTGCCGCTCCAAGGGCAAGAACGTCGTCGCTCGCCGCCTGCGCGCCGAACATCAGGCCACGACGGTGGTCATGGTCGGCGACGGCGCCAGCGACCTCGAGGTCAAGGGCGACGCCGACAAAGTCATCGGCTTCGGCCGCTACGCCGTCCGCGCCAAGGTGAAAGCCGGCGCGGATGCTTTCATCACGGCGCTGGATCAGTTGCCGGGCGTGGTGGGCTGAGAGGCAGGAAGGAAGATGCAGGTGCAAAGGTGCAAATCGGCGCCTTTGGTGCCTGTGCAAAAGTGCAAAGGTGAGAGACAGACGTTTCGGGTGGCAGGTGGCGGCCACAGGTGGCGGGTGGCGGGAAGGCAGAACTCAAAGGGAGACCGGATGATTGGCTGGGGTATTATTTCGGGTCTCAGGTCTCGGCCCTCGAATATCAGGTTCGGGTGTTCAGGTTCAGGTTCGGGTGCGGAATTCTGTCATCTGTCCTCTGTCATCGATTCAGTCATCCATTCAACCCGTCCTACCCCACCCCTGCCCCTACCCCTTTCGCCACTTTTGCACCTTTGCCCTTTTGCCCCTTTGCACTCAACATTCCCCCATGCGCTGCCTCCTCCCCCTGCTCGCCTTCGCCACCGTCTTCGCGGCCGACGTCCCGACCCCGTTGCGCGTGTTCCTCCGTTGCGGTCCGAAGACCCATGGCCCCGGCGATCATGACCACCCCGCCTTCGCGCGCGACTGGCAGCCGCTGCTGACGCAGGCCGGCATGAAGGTCTCGGTCGGCGACGCCGACGCCAAGGGCGTGCAGACCTTCCCGTCCGACGAGGAACTCGCGCGCACCGACGTGCTCGTCATCCACCGCCAGGGCGGCGGCGACTTCAAGCCCGACGAACGCGCCCGCGTGGCGAAGTTCGCGGCCCGCGGCGGCAGCTTCGTCGTCATCCACGCCGGCGCCGTCGCCGGCGACGACGCCTCGGCCGATTTCTACAAGGACCTCGTCGGCGGCTCCTGGCGCCAGAAGGTGACCAAGTGGCGCGAAGGCCCCATGCAGCTCACCTTCGTCGACAAGGAGCATGCCGTGTCCAAGGGCGTCGCCGACTTCGGCATGAAGGATGAGATCTACTACGACATGGACCTGCGGGCCGACATCCACCCGCTCGCGACGGCGCCCACGCCGAAGAAGGTCGGCGACGGCTTCGAAGCGCAGACGCAGATCTGGACGTACGAGAAGCCCGGCGCGCAGCGCGCCTTCGTCTTCATCCCCGGCCACACCTACGTGAACTTCAGCCGGCCCGACGTGAAACTCCTGCTCTTCCGCGGCATCGCCTGGGCGGGTCGTCAGGCGAATCCGCAGGCCTTCGACCAAGCCGCGGGCATGCAGGTCTGCGTCTTCCCCGGCCAGCCGTCGGCCGCCCCGGAGAAGAAGTGAGGGTAGAGAAGCGCTAGGGCCAGCGCCAGGACTAGGGCTAGCTGAAGCAATCATTAGCAGCGTCCGATCAAATCAGGCACGGCCTCTTCCGGGCTCGTGAGCTTGTTCAGTCCCAGCCCTAACCCTGGCTCTAGCCCTAGCAGGCCTAGCAGCCCAGGATCTCGCGGATCTTCGTGCGGCGGTAGCGGAAGATGCCTTCCACCTTCTTCTTCACGAACGGATAGGCGACTTCGCCGAACGGCCAGAGCGGCAGCTTGTAGAGCACCTCGTCGTCCATGCGCGTCTTGCCGCCTTCGTCGGCGAACGTGTGCGTATGGAACCAGACGGCGTAAGGGCCCTTGAGCTGTTCGTCGGCGAAGGCGTAAGGCGGATCCCAATGGGTGATGCGCGTGCGCCAGCCGAAGGGGACGCCGTTGAGCGAGAGGGCGTAGTCGATCAGCGTGCCCTGCTTCATCACGATCGGCAGCGGGGTCTTGATGCGGAAGCTCAGTTCCGGCGGGGTGATCGCCTGGAGGTTCTCCGCCTTGGAGAAGAAATCGAAGACCTTCTCGACCGGCAGCGGCAGCAAGGTGCTCTCGAAGTAGCGGTGGACGCCGCGCGGGAGGGAGTTCGGTTTCGCGAGATGGTCGCGGCGGTGGGCGCGGATGACGTCGCTGTAATCGGACACGGGAGGGGGCGTTGCGGTCAAACTGGCCTGCCCGAGGCGGGGTGTCAATAGACCCCTCGGGGAAAGGGCTTGCCGAAGGGGCGGGTCGGGTTTCCCTTGGGAGACACCCTTTCCAATGGCCTCCCCCCATTCCCGTCGTCGGACCACCGGCGCCTTCGGCAACAACAAGCCCCGCGACATCAAGCGTGACTTCAGCCGTCCCGAGCCGACCCCGGTCGACACCACCCCGCGGGAGCCTTCCTTCGCCGACAAGCTCATCACCTTCTCGCAGCCCATCCTCGAGCAGGCCGGCGGCAACCACACCGCCGCCAAGGGCGCCATGAACGTCGCCATCCTCATCTGGAACGCCGCCATCGAAGGCGACGCCAAGATCGCCGAGGCGAAGACCCGCCTGGCGAGCCTCCCCGGCGCCACGGCCGAGCAGGTCGAAGAACTCGTCACCACGATGGTGGCCCGCAAGGCCGAGCTCTACCCCGAAGAGAAGCTCATCGTGACCAATTTCATCCTGAAGTTCAGCCACAAGCAGGGCGCCCAGTTCCGGGTCTCGGCGGTGAACATCAACCCGGAAGGCGTCAAGAAAGCCGACCTTTCGGACATGGTGAAGGTCTCGGGCTGAAGTCGGCGTTTTCCCGTTTGCAGTCGGCTGGCGGAAGGTCTGATTGGAGGGCGCATGAGCACCGTCGTCCTCCGCAACGCCGAGATCATCAACGAAGGCCGTCGCTTCCGCGCCGACGTCCTCATCCGCGCCGGGCGCATCGAGCGCATCGGCGTGATCCCCGCCGGCACCCAAGCCGACCAGGAATACGACCTGACCCACAAGCTCCTGCTGCCCGGCCTCATCGACGACCAGGTGCACTTCCGTGAGCCGGGCCTGACCCACAAGGCGTGCGTCGCCAGCGAGGCCCGCGCGGCGGTGGCCGGGGGCGTCACGTCGTTCATGGAGATGCCGAACACGAACCCGCCCGCGGTGACGCTCGAGGAGCTCGAGAAGAAGTACGCCATCGGCGCCGCCACCTCGGTCGCGAACTACTCCTTCTTCCTGGGCACCACCAGCACCAACCTCGAGTCGATCAAGGCGGTCGACCCGCGCAAGGTCTGCGGCCTGAAGATCTTCATGGGCTCCTCGACCGGCGACATGCTCGTCGACCAGGTCGAAGTCCTCGAAAACGTCTTCCGCCACGCCCCCACCATCATCCTCACCCATTGCGAGGACACCCCGCGCATCAAGGCCGCCGAGGCGGCCGCCAAGGCCAGGTGGGGCGAGGACGTCCCCGCCGCCGAACACCCGCGCCTGCGCGACGTCCAGGCCTGCTACGCCTCGTCCTCGCTGGCGGCCGAGCTGGCCCGGCGCCACGACGCGCGCCTGCACATCCTGCACATCACGACCGCCAAGGAACTGGCGCTCTTCAGCGCCGCCCCGCTCAAAGGCAAGCGCCTGACCGCCGAGGCCTGCGTGCACCACCTCTGGTTCTCCGACGCCGACTACGCGCGCCTCGGCCACCAGATCAAGTGCAACCCCGCGATCAAGACCGCCGCCGACCGCGACGCGATCCGCGCCGCCTTGGCCTCCGGCGTCATCGACGTCATCGCCACCGACCACGCGCCCCACACCTGGGACGAGAAGTCGCAGACCTACTTCAAGGCTCCGTCCGGCCTGCCGCTCATCCAGCATTCGCTGCTGATCCTGATGGACCTCGTCCGCCAGGGCGCCTTCTCGCTCGAGACGGCCGTCCAGCGCGCCTGCCACGCCCCGGCGATCCTCTTCGGCGTCGAGCAGCGCGGCTTCATCCGCGAAGGCTACTGGGCCGACCTCGTGGTCGTCGACCCCGCCAAGCCGCAGCCCGTGACGAAGGCCGGCCTGCACTACCAGTGCGGCTGGTCGCCCTTCGAGGGTCACACTTTCGGCAGCAGCATCGAACGTACCTTCGTCAACGGCGTCTGCGTCTACGAGAACGGCAAGATCCGCGCCGACGCCCCGAAGGGGATGCGGCTGACGTTCGACGGCAACACTAGGTAGAAGCGGCTAGCGGTTAGCGGTTGGCGGTTAGGAAGACAGTTCGCCGCAGGGCGAACCCAGACAGGGGAACTATTCAACGTACACTCAGTATGGGTATTATCGGCTAGCGTTTGGGAACACATCGAGGCAGGAGGGCACTGCGAAGCCGCGCCCCTACCTTCCGCCGCCCTACGGCGGCGTACTGAATCGCACATCCTAACCGCCAACCGCTAACCGCCAACCGCTCGCCCCTACTCCTCCTGTCCTTGCCACCCCTCCCCGGCTCACCCTATTAATGCGCCGTGTTCACCCTGCTTAAGACCGATACGACGACGGCCGCGCGCCTGGGCGTCCTGAAGACCCCCCACGGGGAGGTCCGCACGCCGGTCTTCATGCCGGTGGGCACCCAGGCCACGGTGAAAGGGCTTTCCCCGCAGCAGGTCGCGGAGACCGGCGCCCAGATCCTGCTCAGCAATACCTACCACCTGAACCTCCGACCTGGGCGCGACATCGTGGCGGCGGCCGGCGGCCTCCATAAGTTCATGCACTGGGACAAGCCGATCCTGACCGACAGCGGCGGCTTCCAGGTCTTCTCGCTCGCGAAGCTCCGCACGATCACCGACGAGGGCATCCACTTCAGTTCGCACCTCGACGGCAACAAGCTGTTCCTCGACGTGAAGGACTGCTTCGACATCCAGGACAAACTGGGGTCGGACATCGCGATGGTCCTCGACGAATGCCCGCCCTACCCGTGTGACCGCGCCTCCTGCGAGGTCGCCGTGAACCGCTCCATCCGCTGGGCGAAGGAGATGCTCCAGCTGGCCAAGGACCGGGGCTTCCTGGCCTCCGGACGGCACCTCTTCTGCATCAACCAGGGCTCGGTCTACGACGACCTGCGCATCCGTTGCGCCGAAGAGCTCGGCGCCCTGGATTTCCCCGGCCACGCCATCGGCGGCGTCAGCGTCGGCGAACCGGAAGAGCACATGCTGCATCAGGTCGGCCTCGTCGCCCCGCTCCTGCCCAAGGACAAGCCCCGCTATGTCATGGGCGTCGGCACCCCGCCCCAGCTCCTCCGCATGGTCGCGCTGGGCGCCGACATGTTCGACTGCACGATGCCCACGCGCATCGGCCGTCACGGCGGCGCATTCACGCCCGACGGCCCCATCAGCGTCAAGCACCTCCGCTACAAGGAAGATCACCGCCCGCTCGTGGAGGGCATGGACAACTACACCTGCCGCCACTTCTCGCGCGCCTACCTGCGCCACCTGCATCACGCCGGCGAGCAGCTCGGCGGCACCTTGCTCGCGCTGCACAACATCCACTTCCTCCAGGACCTCATGGCCCAGGCCCACGCGCACATCGCCGCGGGCGATTTCGCCGCCTGGTCCAAGGCCTGGTGCGAACGTTACGAAGCCGGCGCCAAGGACGAGATTCCGGCGGACTAAAGACAGAAATCAAAGGGTAGACCGGAAACCGGGAGGTTTGCCCAAGGTAGGGATGCGATTGCCATCGCATCCGTTCGAACCCGCAGCCGTGAAATCGACGGGGCTTAACTCGTCGCCACAGCATCCCGCATCCGTCCGCGAACGGACGTAATGGCAATCACGTCCCTACCCATGCCCACGTGCCAGCCTGTCAACTTGCCCCCTCGCCTTGACCTTCGGTCAAAGCGAAAAACTCTCCCCGCAGGAGCAGCTGGCCTTGGCGTTGGGATTGGAGAATTTGAAGCCTCCGCCGATCATCTTGTCGGAATAATCCAACTGCGTGCCGCGGAGATAGAGCGCGGACTTCGGGTCGACCAGGACCTCGACGCCTTCGGAGCGGACCAGGATGTCGGCCGGCTTGGCCTCCCCGACGAAACGCATCTTGTAGGAAAGCCCGTTGCAGCCGCCGCCGGAGATCGCGACGCGCAGGAAACGCCCGTTCGCCTCGCGCGCGGCCAGGGCGAGGACCTTCGCGCCAGCCGGCGCCGTCAGGCGGATCAGGCGCTCGTCGGCGACGCGCGGACCGGCGGCGGGTGCGGAAGTGTCCATCGCCCAGCAAGATGAGGCTGACCCGCGGAAAGACAAGTCGCCACCCCTCAGGGCGGACTTACCGGCCCGGCGCCGCAAAACAGGCTTGCCCGAGTCCCTCCCCGGAGGGTTATGATGCTGGTCCGGGTCACGGTCGCGTAGCTCAGTTGGTTAGAGCGCAGCATTCACATTGCTGAAGTCACAGGTTCAAGTCCTGTCGCGACCACCACCCGGGAATCCGCCCCGGCCGCGCCGGCGCCACGCCGTCCGGCGGAGGCTTCTATTACTTTATAATATTACGGGTAAGATTGTAATTAGGTGTTCCCAGCGAACTGTCGCCTAATTAGTCCATAACCTTTCGATGACGAGCTTCGCCGCCGCCGCCTGGTCCCTCCGCCGCTCCCTTCGCATCCCCTCCTGACGCTTCTTCCGATGTCCGAGCCCACTTCGTCCAAGCTACCCGCCCAGCTCAACGAGCTGCTGACGTTCCTGCACGAACGGCAGGAGAAGCGCGGTAACTGCACCATGAAGGACCGCGCCGAACTCTGGCTCCGCTACGGGGGCGAGGACCTGGACATCAGCCCTCCGAATTTCCACCACGCGCTCGCGACCTGGCTCGCGAACGCCGGCCTCGTCCACAAGGACAAGGCCACCGACGTGGCGGCGGTCCTGTACTGCCTCGGGGTGACCAATTCGAACAACCTGTTCCAGAAAGTTAACCAAGGGAAGCTGGTGGGCCTCGGGATCGGCAAGAACGGGCGCCGCAACGCCAAAGGCCAGCGGAAAGGCTGAGGTCGGCCGCCGCCCCCGCCGAACCCGTTGACAAGCCTCCGGGCCTGCGGATGATGGGGGGATGAGCCGGCATCAGCAAAGGCGCCAACAAGAGGTCGCGCGGGCCCGTTCCTTCCTGGAACGCCGCATGAACGACCTGCGTTCGCGCCTCGGGCTGAAACCGGACGCCGCCCCCCTGCCCGGCGAGGCCGCCTACGAGGACACCGAGATCGGCCGCGCCCCCGGCCAGCTGCCGGCCGCCTCCCCCTTCGAATCGACCGTCCCGACCAAGTTCCGGGTCATCTCCTACGACGAATCCAGCTGCAAGGTGGAGGAGTTCGCCGACCTGGATTCCGTCGGCCGTTACGCCGGCCGTCCGGGCATGGTCTGGATCCAGGTCCTCGGCATCACCGACCCCCAGATCGTCCACATCGTCGGCGCCTTCTTCGACATCCCGATGCTGGCCCAGGAAGACATCCTGACGGCCACCTCCCGCCCGAAGTTCGAGGAACACGGCGACAAGCTCCTGGCCATCGCCCGCGCCGTCCGCATCGGCGTCGAGGAGGACACCCCGCGCGGCCAGCAGATCTCCATCGTCGCCGCCCAGAACTGGGTCATCTCCTTCCACGAAAACGACGAGAAGGTCTTCGAGGCCGTCGAGAAGCGCATCGCCGACAACAAAGGCAACATCCGCAAGTGGCACGCCGGCTACCTCGTCTACTCGCTCCTGGACACCCTCGTCGACCGGCTGCTCTACCAGACCGAAGAGATCGAGGACGCCACCACCGAGCTCGAGGACTCCATCCTCAAGGGCACCGACGACTGGGACCTCAACGAGGTCTACCGCCTCAAGCGCATCGTCGTGCGCCTCAGCCGCCTCGCCCAGCCGCTCAAGGACATGGTCAGCGTCCTCGAGCACTACGAACACCCGCTCCTGCCCACGTCCCTGGACATGTTCCTGCGCGACCTCTACGACCACGCCATCCGCGCGGCCGACCGCATCGAGCACGCCCGCATGATCCTGCAGGACCTGCAGGAATACCACCATACCCAGCAGGAGCGGAAGACCAACGAGGTCATCCGCGTGCTGACGGTCATGAGCTCGGTCTTCATCCCGCTGACGTTCTTGGTCGGGCTCTGGGGCATGAACTTCCACTTCATGCCGGAGATCCATACGGCCTGGGGCGAGAAATACGGCTACTTCCTGGCGCTCGGCTCCATGGCCGCCCTCGCCACCGGCATCATCGTCTGGATGAAGCGCAAGGGGTGGTTCTGATCGAAGAGCAGAGGGCTGAGTGGATCGCTGAATGGAGGACTGAACAGAGGGCTGAATTGAGCCAGAGGCAGAACGGCTCCGCAGGCTGTCTTGTCGATGACTTTATCAATCCAGCCCTCCATTCAGACCTCCATGCTGTCCTCCATTCAGTCCTCTATTCAGCGTCCTCACGCACAATCCTGCGCGTCGACGTCGAGGACGTCGATGACGTCCTCGTCCCCGAGGATCTTCGTGCGCAGGGGCAGCAGGGCCGCGAGCAGCGACTTCACGCCGGTGACGAGATACCAGATGTGCACGCGGTGCTGGTCCTGGACCTTCTCGAAGGGACACGGGGCCGGGCCGCGGATCTCGCACAGACCAGGATGCAGGCGCTCGAGCTCCTTGACCCAAGCGTCGGCCACGAAGTTGACCTTCTCGGCGTTCCGCCCGCGGAAGACGTGGCGGACGAGGTGCCGGTCCGGCGGGTAGCCGAACTCGGCGCGCTTCTCGAGCTCCGCGGCGGCGAAGCCGTGGAAGTCGAGCCGCTTGGCGAACTGGATGGGGTCGGAGGCCGGCTGGAAGCTCTGCACGACCACCACGCCCTCGAGGTCGCCGCGACCGGCGCGACCGGCGACCTGGGTGAGCAGCTGGAACGTGCGCTCGGCGGCGCGGAAATCCGGCAGCTGCAAGGAGAGGTCGGCGTCGATGATGCCGACCAACGTCACGCGCGGGAAGTCGAGGCCCTTGGCGATCATCTGCGTGCCGAGGAGCATGTCATACTTGCCGGCCCGGAAATCCGACAGGACCTTCCGGAAGAGGTCCTTCTTGCCCATCGTGTCGGCGTCGATGCGGGCCACGCGGGCGCGCGGGAAGAGCTGGGCGATGGTCTCCTCGACCTTCTGGGTGCCGTAACCTTTCCAGCGGACCTTCGGGGAGCGGCAGCCCGGGCAGAGCACCGGGGCGCGCTCCTGATGGTTGCAGAGGTGGCAGCGCGCGGTGTCGTCGGTCCGGTGCAACGTCAGCGAGACGCTGCACCGCTTGCACTGGACGGCTTCGCCGCAGTCCGGGCAGACCAAGGAACGCGAATGTCCTCGGCGGTTGAGGAAGAGGATCGACTGCTCGCGGCGCTCGAGGCGGGCGCGGATGCCGTCGGTCAGCTCACGGGACAGGATGTGCTGGCCCTTGGAATGAAGCACCTCGCGCCGCATGTCCACGATACGGAAGGCCGGCATCGGGCGGTCGTCGACGCGCCGGGCCATGACGTCGAGCACGTAACGGCCCGAGGAGGCGTTCCGCCATGTCTCGAGCGAGGGCGTCGCCGATCCCAGCACGCAGGCCGCGCCGAGCAACGAGGCGCGCATGACCGCGACATCGCGGCCGTGGTACATCGGCGTCTCGCCCTGCTTGAAGGAAGGCTCGTGCTCCTCGTCGACGACGATGAGGCGGAGGTTCGGGAGCGGGGCGAAGACCGCCGAACGGGCGCCGACCACCACCCTCGCCTGCCCGAGCGACATCGCCATCCAGGCGTCGAAACGCTCGCCGGCGGAAAGGTGGCTGTGCCAGACGACCACCTTGGCGCCGAGGTCGGCCAGGCGCGAACGAAGCCGGCCGACCGTCTGCGGCGTGAGCGCGACTTCGGGCACGAGGAAGATCGCGGAGCCGCCTTCGGCCACGACCTTGCGGATGAGGGCGACGTAGACCTCGGTCTTCCCCGAGCCGGTGACGCCGTGGAGCAGGTGCGCGCGGAAGGCCTTTGAGTCCAAGGTCTGCGTGACCGAGCCCACTGCCGCGGCCTGCTCGGGATTGAGGGTGTGCCCGGCCGAAGCGATGGTCTCCCCCTCGGCATAAGGGTCGTTATAGGCAACGCGCCAGAGCACGCTGGCGTCCTCCTTGACCGTGCCGGCCTTGATGAGCGCGTCGACCGCCTGCTGGGAGACGCCGAGGCCCTCGACCATCTTCGCGCGGTCGGCGGGCTCGGTCTGGGCGGCCAGGAAATCGATGACCTGCGCCTGACGGGGGGCCTTCTTGCGGAGCTTCGTCAGCGCCTCGGCTTCGGGCGGGGCGACGAGCGTGAGCAGGCGCCTCAGCACCGGACGGACGCCCTTGCGCACCGCGGCGGGCAGGACGGTCTCCAGGACGGAATTAAGGCCACAGCCATAGTAACCCGCCATCCACTCGGCCAACCGGCAGCAGTCAGGCGTCATCACCGGCTGCTCGTGCTCAAGCGTCATGATGCTACGCAGGCGGGCGGAAGGCGGCGGTTCGGCCGGATATTTCCAGACCACGCCGATGCTCGTACGACCGCCGAGCGGCACGCGTACCAGCTGGCCGACACGCAGGGTGTCCTTCAGGCCCGCGGGGACCGAATACGAGTAGGCCCTGGCCCCGCCGTCGAACGGGACCACCTCGGCGACGCCGGGTTCGATTTCTCCGAAGAGATCGGGCACAGGGGGAGGTTTCGCGGCGGCGAGACGGAGGGCAGCCGCGGTCAGTTGCCGTCCGGCTTGACGACGGATTGGCTACGGCTGGCCGGAATCGCCACGGCGGCGCGGGCATCCGGACGGGCGGGATCGAAGCCGGCCAGTTCCGGGCGGAGATGCTTGGCCAGCTCCGGCAGGACTTCGGCGAACTGCGAAGAGGCGCAACGGGCGACCTCAAAGGCGCCGAAGGAACTGAAGTGGGTGTCGTCCGCGATGGCCGATTTCTTGGCCGTGGCGGGAATGTGCAGGAAGACGGCCTTGCTGGGTTCGGCACCCATGGCTTGGTACATCTTCTTGGAGGCTTCATTGAGGTCGAGCAAAGGGACGCCGAGCTCCTTCGCCACGCGACGGGCGGCCTCGGGGAAGTCTCCAAGCGATTCGAACACCTTGCCCTGGTCGTCGAAACGACGACGCGCCACCGAGGTGACGATGACAGGCCGGCCTCCCTTTTCGCGGATGGCCTTCACGTACTGACGAAGCCGTTCGGCATAGGACGTGAACGCACCCACGCCGTCCCCCTTCTCCTTCTGGTCATTATGACCGAACTGGATGAACAAGAAATCTCCAGGCACCGTCAGCGCCAGCACCTTGGCGAGGCGACGGCTCCCCTCGAAGGACTTGAGCGTCAGGCCGGATTCGGCGTGGTTATCCACCACCACGCCGTCGTCGAACAACGCCGGGAAAGCCTGCCCCCAACCATAATAGGGTTCGGACGTGGAGTCCGTCATCGTCGAGTCGCCCAGCATCCGGACGCAGAGCGGCCTGCCGGCGTCCTTCTCGACCGTCACGGAACGTACGCGCGCCGCGGCGCCCAGGAATTCCAGGCTCAGCTTGCCATCCCAGGAGGCCGTGCCGACCTCGCGGGATTTCAGGCCGACCTTCCGTCCGTCGCCGATCTCCGGGACATGGACCGAGACGCGGTAGGTGCGCCGGAGCGAACCGCCCCTGGGCACGCGGAGATTGACCTCACAGACCCGCCGGAGCTCCGCCTTCATCGTCGTCACCGAATCGATGTCATCGGCGCCATACACGACGGTCACCAGATAGACTCCTTCGGGCACGTCGACCTCGGCCGACATCGGGGAGCCAGGCCGCAGTTGGGAGCGGAGCGGCAACGGCTCGGCGGACGCGACCGTGGACGCCAAGGCGACGCAAAGAATAAGGAAGTTACGCACCCCTGTCTTCTATCCTTCCCGGGACACTTATCCAGCCCGACTTGCGGCCACGCCGCAATTGCCGGTCAGGCGTGTACGTCGGTTGCCGGGACGCCCGAATGGGCCGCGATCCGGGCGCACATCAGGGCCCAGAAGCAACCGATGCAGTTGGCCACGACCAGCTGGAGGTCGGTCGGCATGCTGTAGAAGATCAGGGTGCCGGGGAACCAGACGAAGTAGTTCGTCAGCAGGTTCGGGAGGACCAGGCGGCGATACCAGCCCGGGCCCATCGCCGCGCGCAGGCGGGCGGTGTCCCAGCCGCAATCCTTCCAGAGGTGGGAGATGGCGTTGAAGGGCGCGCCGATGAAGATCGTGAAGCCCGCCATGTCGGCGAGCACCTTGAGGAGGACCGTCCGGAGGTTGGCCTCGCTGCCGAACCAGGCGGCCTGCAGGGTGTAGAAGTAACTCACCAACATCCCCATGAGGGCCCACCAGGTCATGCTGTGCAGCAGGTCCCGGAAGGGATGCGCGGGACGCAGGCCGCGGAAGACCATGCGGAAGCACCACGGGATGAGGCCGGAGGTGATCGCGGTGCAGATCGCCGCGAAG
>VHCL01000046.1 GCA_016871725.1 Verrucomicrobiota bacterium
AGGAGCAGGGTCGGGAGGCGCATGGGGGGAGACTGAGGGGGAGAGGGGGCGGGTGGCAAGAGGGGGATGGCGGAGGACTGAATGGAGGACTGCGTTGAGGGCTGAATAGAGGGCTGAATAGAGGGCTGAATGGATGAGGCACGCTTCAGGTGGCGGGAGGCGGCCCCGGGTGGCAGGTGGCGGGAGGGGGCAGCGCTCAAGGGGGAGCCGGAGACCGGACAGGTTGCTGCGGATATGGATAGGCCCCCCAGGTAATCATCCGGTTTCCGGTCCCCCATTGAGGTCATGGCTACAAAAAACCCCGACGAGGGTCGGGGTTTTTTCGAGGGTTGAGATCAGGCTCAGGCTTTCGCGGCGTTGAACTTCGCCTTGATCGCCTCGACGACGGCGGGATCGGCGAGGGTCGTGACATTGCCCAGTTCGCGGCCTTCGGAGATATCGCGCAGGAGGCGGCGCATGATCTTGCCGGAGCGGGTCTTCGGCAGGTCGGGCACGAAGACGATGCGTTCCGGCCGGGCGAACTTGCCGATCTTCGCGTCGACCATGGCGTTGAGCTTCTTGGCGAGCTCGGCTTCGTTCACCGTCTTGGCGGCGGCGGACTTGAGGATCACGAAGGCCATGAGGCCCTGGCCCTTGAGGTCGTGCTTCACGCCGATGACGGCGGACTCGGCGACCGCCGCGTCCTCGATGAAGATCGCCTCCAGCTCGGCCGTGCCGATGCGGTGGCCCGAGACGTTGACCACGTCGTCGACGCGGCCGGTGATCCAGAGGTAGCCGTCCTTGTCGCGGATGGCGCCGTCGCCCGGGAAGTAGTACTGGCCGTTCCAGCGGCTCCAGTAGGTGTCCACGTAGCGCTGCTCGTCGCCGAAGATGCCCTGCGTGATGCCGGGCCAGGGCTTGCGGATGGCGAGGATGCCGTGGTCGGTCTCGTTGCCGTGCTCGTCGAGGACGGCGGCGTCGACGCCGAAGAAAGGCAGCGTGGCCGAGCCGGGCTTCGTGGGCGTGCAGCCGGGCATCGGGGTGATCATATGGCCGCCGGTCTCGGTCTGCCACCAGGTGTCGACGATCGGGCAGCGCTCGGCGCCGATGTTGCGGTGGTACCAGAGCCAGGCTTCCGGGTTGATCGGTTCGCCGACGGAGCCGAGGAGGCGCAGCGAGGAGAGGTCGTGCTTCTTCACCCACTCGTCGCCCCACTTCATGAAGGCGCGGATGGCGGTCGGGGCCGTGTAGAAGACGGAGACCTTGTGGTCCTGGATGATCTTCCAGAAGCGGCCGAAGTCCGGGGCGTCGGGCGCGCCTTCGTACATCAGGACCGAGGAGCCGTTGAGGAGCGGGCCGTAGACCACGTAGGTGTGGCCGGTGACCCAGCCCACGTCGGCCGTGCACCAGAAGAGGTCGTCGCCGCGGAGGTCGAAGACGTACTTGTTGGTCGAGTAGGCGTGGACCATGTAGCCGCCCACGCTGTGCATGATGCCCTTGGGCTTGCCGGTGGAGCCGGAAGTATAGAGCAGGAACAGCATCTCGTTGGCCTCCTGCTGGACCGCTTCGCACTGGTCGGTGACCGAGGCGGCGGCTTCGTGATACCAGACGTCGCGGCCGGGCTGCATGACGCAGCCCGCGTCGGGCTTGCCCGGATGGCGCTGGAGCACGAGCACGTGGGCGCAGGACGGGCAGTCCTTCACGCCTTCGTCGACCGTCTGCTTGAGCGGCAGGAACTTCCCGCGGCGGTAGCCGCCGTCCATCGTGATGACCGCCTTCGACTTCGCGTCGTTGACGCGGTCGCGGATGGATTCGGCCGAGAAGCCGCCGAACACCACCGAGTGGACGATGCCGAGACGGGCGCAGGCGAGCACCGCCATCGCGAGCTCGGGGACCATCGGCATGTAGATCGCGACGGTGTCGCCGCGCTTCAGGCCCATGCCCTTGAGCACGTTGGCGAAGCGGCTGACTTCGGAGAGCAGCTGGCGGTAGGTGAGGCGGCGGACCTCGACGGCCCGGCCGTCGGCGGTGGGCTCGCCTTCGTAGACGATCGCGACCTTGTCGCCGAGGCCCTTGGCGACCTGCGCGTCGAGGCAGTTGTAGGCGACGTTGGTCTTGCCGTCCACGAACCAGCGGAAGAACGGCTTCTTGGATTCGTCGACCACCTTGGTCCACGGCTGGAACCAGGCCAGCTCCTTGGCTTCGTCCGTCCAGAAACCGTCGGGGTCCTGGAGCGAGCGCCGGTAGAGGGCTTGGTAGCCTTCCATGCCCTTGACGCGGGCCTTGGCGACGAACGCGGCGTGGGGCGGGAACACCTGCTCGGCGGAGCCGAAGCCTTCGGCGCTCGCCTTCTTGACGTCGTCGATCTCTTCGTGGGCGTCGGAGTTCTGAGGGGAGTGGGCCATGGTCTTACGTTTGGAGCGGAGGATGAGATAGATGGAGAAAGCGACGAGGATGGCGAGCGTGAGGACGAGCCAGGGGGTGCCGGTGATGTCCGGGGTGACCGGGGATTGGTCCGCTGCGAGGGCCATGGGGTGGGGTGGGTGATATGAACCTCGCCGGTCGCCGGAGAGCAACCAAAACGCGGGGGGTCGGCCAGTTTGACCCCGTGGCGGGGCTTTGGTTCGCCTCAGAGTTCGGCCGCCAGTTCGGCGAACCCGTCGACGATCCGCGGACCCAGCCCTTCGAGCCGCGCCCGGTGCTGGTGCCCGTGGGCCGCCAGCACGCAGTCGACGCCCATGGCCGCGGCCGCCTCGGCGTCGTGGGCCGTGTCGCCGAAGTAGATCACGTCCTCCGGCCGCACGCCGAGGTCGGCGAGGTGCCGGCGCGCGCGCTCCTCCTTGCTGCCCGCATGGATGTCGTCGCCGCCGCAGGCCTTCCGGAAGCGGCCGTCGAGTCCGTAGTGGGCGAGGGTCTCCGCGAGGAGCGTGCGCTCGTAGGCCGACAGCACCGAGTGCGTCAGGCCGGCGGCGGAGAGTCCGGCGAGCAGCGTCTCGGCGTGGTCGTGCAGGCGGCATTCCGTCTTGCGGGCCTCGTAGGCCGCCATGAAGCGGACGGACATCGCGCGGAAGGAGGCCTCGTCGGGCGTGAACCCGATGGCCTGGTAGACCTTGATGACGGGGAACTGGAAGATCTCGCGGTAACGCACCGGATCGACGGGCGGGTGGCCGTCCTCCGCGAGCAGGCGGTTGAGCGACGCGCAGCAGAGCCACGTGTCGTCGAGGAGCGTGCCGTTCCAGTCCCACACCGCGTGGCGGTACTCGCGGAGCGGCTTACGCATGGGCGGGGACGAGCCCGAAGGCCTCGACGTCGACGCCGGCGCTGCAATGCGCGTGGTCGGGGGCGCGGCCCGCGAGCGGGAAGCCGTCCCATTCGACCGGCTGCTCGCTCCACGTCGTCAGCTGGGCCAGGCTCAGCGCGTACGGCGCGTGGTGGACCTGCCCGCGGAGGAGGCGGCCGCCGCGGACGGAGAAGAAGTTGTACCGTTCGGCGAGGTGGAAGAGCCGCGTGCCTGGTTCGGCGGGCGCCGGCGGCGTCAGCGGTTTCCACGCGTAGCGGGCGGCGTGCGCGAAGCCTTCGCGCTGGCAGTCCATCGTCCAGCGTTCGCCGAAGGCCTGGTGCGTGACGCGGGCGTGTTCATAGGGCAGGCCGAAGCAGGCGCGGGCGATGCGCACCGCCGGACCGCGGTCGCAGTCCAGCGAGAGGAACCACACCCCGGGCTCGCCGGAGGCGTCGCGCACGTAGACGCGGACGTTGAGTTCGTTGAAGTGCGAGAGCCAGGGGACGGCCGGGAGTCCGGCGGGGCGCAGGTCGCGCATGCGGAAGCCGACGATCCCGAGGTACGTCTCGCCGGCGAAGAGGTCGGGCGTGAGGCCGGGCGGGAGGATCCGGGCGACGGCCGCGGGGTCGCAGCGCCAATGCAGGAAGAAGAGCTGGTCCCAGCGCTGGCGCAGCACCGCCCGGCGGTCCGGGCGGCGGCGCGCGGCGAGGAGGCGTCGGGTGGCTTCGTCCATCGGCCCACCATCCCGCACCCGCGCGGTCGCGTCAAGCAGGCGGGCTTATTTTGCCGGCGCGAACGGCGGCCGGGACAGGTCGAGCTGATACAGCACCTGGTTGTAGTCCCAGCGCGGCGTCGGCCGCGGGTCGCCGGAGAACGTCGTCGCATAGGTGCCTTCGAAGTGGACCACGGCCGAGTCGGCGCGGAAGAATTCCGGATGCAGGACCGGGTTGTAGAAGGACATCCGGTCATGCGACGCGACCTTGCGCGCGTCCGTCCATGGGCCGAACGGACCGTCCGCCGAAGCCAGCCAGACCTCGCCGAGGAAAGAGGAAGCCCCGCCATGTTCGGTGAAGACCGCCAGCCAGCGGCGGCTCCAAGGGTGCCAGGCGACGTGTCCGCGGTGCGCCTTGACCAGTCGGCCCTCCGGCGTCGTCGCGCCTGCGGGGGCGGCGACGGGTTCCCATTGCGCAGGATCGCGCCACGCCTCGTAGGTCGCCGGCACGCGGAGTTTCGGGAAGGTCTCGCCGAAGAGGACCCATCGGCGTCCCGCCGGGTCCGTCCAGGGCGTCGCATGGCCTTCCGGCAGCGGCGGCGGCGTCGGGCTTCGCGCGGAGCGCGTCCACACCGTCGACAGAGGGCGGAAGCGGCTCGCCGCGGCGTCCCATTCGACCAGGTCCCAGCGGTAGGCCTCCATCGTGCCGCGCACCTTCGCCGCCGTCGCGACCAGGTGCGGCCGGCCTTGGGCATCGGGCAGCGTCACCGCGCCCCAGAGCCAGGTCGGGCCTTCGCCGGGGACCTCCGCCACGCCGACGGGGCGGGTCGCGCGGCCCGGCGCGGCGGCCGCGGTGAAGTAAGCGTAAGGCGGCCGCAGCGGCGGCCGCGCCGGCGGCGCGAAGCCTTCGGTCGTCGCGGCCGAGACGTGGAAGATGCCCAGCGGGTGATGCGCGAGGTTCGTGTCGCCCCAGAACCAATGCAGGCGGCCGCCGAATTCGGCGGTCACCACGCTGTCGGCGCCGAACACGCCGCTCTCCGGCCAGTCGAGGTGTTCGCCGAGCTTCTGGGCTTCGGCGAACAGACCGGCGCCCGTGAGGCGGCCGAGGCGGCGGGCGAGGATCGTGCGGGCGACTTCGACGCGCCGGGTCGCGCCGGGTTCCGGGGTCAGCCGGACGCCCCGGTAGCCGAAGCCGTCCGCCGGCGTCTCATAGCCGTGGCCATGGACCCCGAACCAGGTCTCGCGGCCCATGAGCTCGGGGAGGTCGCACGCGATCAGGCCGGCGTTGTCGCTGACGAAGCGGACGCCGTGGACGGTGCGGAGTTCGACGCCGGGCACCGGCCAGCCGCCGTCCTTCTCCACGACCTCGATGCGGCAGGGGCGGGCGAGGAGGGCCGCCGTCGCGACGGCGAGCAGGCCGAGGGGACGGAGGGCGGGCCGCATGGGGCGAGTCTTCACCGGCGCGGCCCGGGTTCAAGCCTGCGCGGGGCTTTTCGCTTGGAGCGGGAGCCGCCCGGGCTTACCTCTGGGACATGCTTCCGGCAGCGCGTCAGCAAGAGCTCAAGGCCTTCGCGGGCAAACTCGCGGACCTCGCCCGCGAGGTCCTGCTCGCCGCCCACGCGCGCGTGGAGACCGAGGTCGAGGTCAAGTCCGACGGCACGCCGGTGACGGTCGCCGACAAGGAAGCCGAGCGCCGCATGCGCGCGGCCATCAAGGGCGCCTATCCGGACCATGGCATCCTCGGCGAGGAGTTCGGCCCGGAGAACGTCGACGCCGAGTACTGCTGGGTGCTCGATCCCATCGACGGCACCAAGTCGTTCCTCTCCCGCGTCCCGCTCTACGTCACCCTCGTCGGCCTGCGTCACGAAGGCAGGCCCGCCCTCGGCCTGATCGACCAGCCCGTCCTCGGTGAGCGCATCGTCGGCGACAATCTGACGTGCGAGCTCAACGGCCGCGCGGTGCGCGTGGCCGAGGCTCCCTTGAAGGAGGCCGTCGTCGTCTCGACCGACCTCGACAACATCCGCCGCCTGCATCGCGACGTCCGCTGGAACCGGTTCGCCGACAGCGTCGCGCACGTGCGCACGTGGGGCGACGGCTACGGCCATCTGCTCGTCGCGGCGGGCCGCGCCCACGTCATGGCCGATCCGATCATGAACCCGTGGGACCTCGTTCCCGTGCTGCCCGTCCTGCGGGGCGCCGGCGCGGTCGTGACGGCCTGGGACGGCGGCGACCCGCTCAAGGCGGGCAACCTCATCGCCGCGGCGCCGAAGCTGCACGCGGAAGTGATGCGGACTTTGCGCGACTGAGCGCGCCTCAGAGCCGGACCTTCAGCGAGCGGCCGTGGGCGTCGAGGCTCTCCATGCGGGAGAACGCGTCGACCACGCCGGCCGCCTTCTTGAGCGAGGCCGGGGCGTATTCCACGAGGCTCGTGCGGCGGAGGAAGTCGGCGACGCGCAGGCCGCTGAAGAAACGGCCCGTGCCGCCGGTCGGCAGGGTGTGGCTCGGCCCCGCGGTGAAGTCGCCGAGCACCGTGGGCGTGTGGTGGCCGAGGAGGATGGCGCCGGCGGTGGTGATGCGGGCGGACAGCGCCTTCAGCCTGGCCGGGGCGACCATGAGTTCGAGGTGTTCCGGGGCGACGAGGTTGGCCGCCTCGGCCGCGTCCTCGATCTTCGGGACCAGGATGGCGCAGACCTTGGCGTCGAGCGCCTTGCGGATCTTCGCGCCGTGCGTGAGGGAGGCGGACTGCGCGCGGGCGGCGGCGAGGCACTGCTTCGCGAAGGCTTCGCTTTCCGTGACGAGGTAGAGCTTCTCCTTGCCGCTGCCGTGTTCGGCCTGGGCGCAGAGGTCGGCCGCGACCCACTCCGGCCTGGCGGTGCGGTCGGCGACGATCATCACTTCGCTCGGGCCGGGCAGGAGGTCGACGCCGACGAGGCCGAAGACCTGGCGCTTCGCCTCGGTGACGAAGGCGTTGCCCGGGCCGAAGATCTTGTCGACCGGCGCGATGGTGCGCGTGCCGAGGGCCATCGCCGCGACGGCTTGGGCGCCGCCGACCGCGTATACTTCCGTGACGCCGCAGAGGTAGAGCGCGGCGAGGATGTCCGGGTTGATCTTGCCGTCCGGTCCGGGCGGCGTGCAGGCGCAGAGTTCGGGGACGCCGGCGACCTTCGCGGGCAGCGCGGTCATCAGGACCGTCGACACGAGGGGCACCTGGCCGCCGGGGATGTAGAGGCCGCAGCGACGGATCGCGTGGTGGCGTTCGCCGACCGTGGCGCCGTGCGGGTTCTTCGCCGTCCAGCCTTCCGGCAGCGTGCGCGCGTGGAAGGCCGTGACGCACTTCGCGGCCTCGTCGAAGGCCTTCCTCTTGGCGGGAGCCAGGCCGGCGGCGGCGCGGCGGAGTTCCGCGAGCGGGATGCGCTGGCGCGCGGCGGTGAGCTTGGCGCGGTCGAACTTCGCCGTATAGGCAAGCACCGCGGCGTCGCCGCGGCGCTTCACGTCGGCGATGATGCCGGCCACCGCGTCACGGACGTCGGGGGAGGCTTCGCCCGTGCCGACGAAGGCGCCGAGTTTGGCGCGGAAGTCTTTGGCGCGGAGGCGGAGGGAGGTCATGGGCTCAGAAGGAAGGGAAATCGAAAAGCCCCGGGGTCAAGGCCGGGTTCACGTTGACCTGGTCGTAGGTCACTTCGCCGGACTTCCGTCCGTCGACGAAGATGGTCTCCTTGGCCGGGAAGCGGACGCCGTCGACGAGCTTGAGCGACTCGACCTGCTGGCGTTGCAGTTCGCCCTTGGGCGTGTCCTGATCGGTCGCCACGAGCGCGAAGGTCGCGGCGTCGAAGTGGCGCGTGATCCGCAGCCCGCTGCCGTAGGCGTATTCGACCGCGTGGGTCGGCCGGCCGGCCACCTCGGCCGGGCCGCGGTAGGTCGCCGTGCCGAGCCCGGCCGGCGGGGCGGCGAAGAAGGCCAGGTCGTCGAGGGCCATGTCGCGGAGCTTCTTGAACTCCTCGTAGGGAACCGGGCGGACGGAGCGCGGGGAGAGGGCGTCGGCCTTGGTGGCCGTCCAGCCTTCGAGGCGCCCGGCGCAGACGGCGGCTTCGAAGCCGCGGTCACGGTCGGCGGTGCTCTGCAGGCGGTAGCCTCCGGCGGCGAGGGTCAGCGTGGTCGTGTTGAGCGGCCGGCCCTTCTCGTCGAAGGCCGTGAAGGTCAGGCGGAGGGACTTCACCTTGTCCAGGTCGGCCGGGTCGGCGGCGAGGGCCGCGCGCGCCTTGGCGATGACCGTCGCGGTCGTCAGCGGCGCGTCTTCCGCGCCGGCGGCGCCCGTCGCGGCGAGCAGGAGCATCGCCAGCAGGGCGGAGGTTCGGCGGAGCAGGGCCATGGAGGGCCGATGTTGGGCGGGGGTGCCCGCTTGGCAAGCACCGGGAGGGCCGGCGCCCGCTCCGTTCAGCGCTCGCCCGTCGCCTTGAGCAGTCCCGCGACGTCGCAACGGCCTTCGTAGAGCGCCTTGCCGACGATCGCGCCGACGAGGTTCGGGTAGGCCTTGGCCATCGCGGCGAGGCGGGCGACGTCGTCGACGCCGGACACGCCGCCGGACGCGATCACGCCGCAGGGGCAGGCCTTGAGGACTTCCTCGAGGGATTTCCAATTCGGGCCCGTGAGCATGCCGTCGGTGGCGATGTCGGTGTAGATCACCGTGGAGACGCCGAGCTCGCCGGCTTCCTTGGCGAACTCGGTGGCCTTGAGGGCGGTGACGGCCGTCCAGCCTTTGACGGCGACGAGGCCGTCCTTGGCGTCGATGCCGACCGCGAGGCGCGGGCCGTGGGCCTGCGCCATCTCGCGGAGGAAGGCGGGGTCGGTCGCTGCGCGCGTGCCGATGACGACGCGGCTGGCGCCGGCTTCGTAGGCGGCCTCGGCCGTGGCGCGGTCGCGCATGCCGCCGCCGAACTGGATCTTCGGGCCGAGCGCGGCGATGCGCTTCAGGACCGGGAGGTTGAGCGGCGCGCCGCCGAAGGCGCCGTCGAGGTCGACGACGTGGATCCACGACGTGCCCGCCTGGGCGAAGACGACGGCCGGTTCGACCGGGTCCTTGTAATAGTCGGTGCGGGCGTCGTCGCGGCCCTGGCTGAGGCGGACGCAGCGACCGCCGCGGATGTCGATGGCCGGGTAGGCGAGCATGGAGGTCAGGAAGCTTTCTTCTTCGGCGCCGCGACCGATACCGGCTGCTCGCCGCGGATGGCATCGGCCGTCACCGTGAACTTCGAGCCGGGGGCGGCCTCGGGCAGGGCGTACATCGTGTCGAGGAGCACGCCTTCGAGCACGGAGCGGAGGCCGCGGGCGCCGGTGCCGAGGGCCAGCGCCTTGTCGGCGGCGGCCTCGAGGGACTCGCGGGTGAACTCGAGGGACATGCCCGAGAGGGCGAAGAGCTTGCGGTACTGCTTCGTCGCGGCGTTGCGCGGTTCGGTCAGGATGCGGATGAGCGCCTCGCGGTCGAGCGGCTCGAGGACGGAGATGACCGGCAGGCGGCCGACGAACTCCGGGATCATCCCGAAGGAGAAGAGGTCCTCGGGCTGGAGGCCGGCGACGATCTGCTCGGCCGAGAGGGAGGGCGCGTCGTTGCGCGGGGGGACGAAGCCGAGGGACTTCGCGCCGCCGCGGCGGGCGATGATGCGGTCGAGGCCGGCGAAGGCGCCGCCGCAGACGAAGAGGATGTCGGACGTGTCGACGCGGATGCACTGCTGCTCCGGGTGCTTGCGGCCGCCGGCGGGCGGGACGTTGCAGACCGTGCCTTCGAGGAGCTTCAGGAGCGCCTGCTGGACGCCTTCGCCCGAGACGTCGCGGGTGATCGAGGCCGAGTCGGACTTGCGGCCGATCTTGTCGATCTCGTCGATGAAGACGATGCCGCGCTGGGCGCGTTCGACGTCCATGTCGGCGGCCTGCAGGAGGCGGAGGATGACGGTCTCGACGTCGTCGCCGACGTAGCCGGCCTCGGTGAGCGTCGTGGCGTCGGCGATGGCGAACGGCACGTCGAGCATGCGGGCGAGGGAGCGGGCGAGCAGGGTCTTGCCGGTGCCGGTCGGGCCGATCAGCAGCACGTTGCTCTTGTCGAGCTCGACCCCGGCGAGGTCGCCGGCCTGGGCGGCGTCGGCGGGCTTCTGCCGGTCGTTGAGGCGCTTGTAGTGGTTGAAGACGGCGACGGAGAGGACCTTCTTCGCGTGGGCCTGGCCGATGACGTGGGCGTCGAGCTCGAGGCGCAGCTGCGTCGGCGCGATCAGCTTGATCGGCGCGAGCGGGGCCTTGGCCGGGGCTTCCTGCACGGCGGGGCCGCCGGCGGCGGCCGCGGGCCGGCCTTCGCGGCCCTTCTCACGGTCGAGGAGACGGCCGCAGGTGCCCACGCACGCGTCGCAGATGCCCACGCCGCCGGGGCCGGCGATCAGCTTGCCGGCCTGGGCGGCGGGCTTGCCGCAGAAGGAGCAGCTCTCGGCGCGGTCCCCGGCCATGCGCTTAGGCGCGGCCCGGCTTGGGCAGCACGACGTGGTCGACGAGGCCGTAGGCCTTCGCCTGCTCGGCCGTCATGTAGAAGTCGCGGTCGGAGTCGCGCTGGAGGTCCTCGACGGTCTTGCCGCTGTGCTTGGCGAGGACGTGGTTGAGGGTGTCGCGCCAGCGGAGGATCTCCTTCGCGGCGATCGAGATGTCGGACGTCTGGCCCGTGGCGCCGCCGCTGGGCTGGTGGATCATCACGCGGCAGTTGGGGAGCGCGTGGCGCTTGCCCTTGGTGCCGGCGGCGAGGAGGACGGTGGCCATGCTGGCCGAGAGGCCGATGCAGTAGGTGTTCACCTCGCACGACAGGAAATTCATCGTGTCGTAGATGGCCATGCCGGCGGTGATGGAGCCGCCGGGGGAGTTGATGTAGATCGAGATGTCCTTCTTCGGGTCCTCCATCTGCAGGAAGAGCAGCTGGGCGATGACCGCGTTGGCCACGTCGTCGTAGATCGGCGAGCCGATGAAGATGATGCGGTCCTTGAGCAGGCGGCTGTAGATGTCCCAGGCTCGCTCGCCGCGGGCGTCGCGTTCGACGACGTTAGGAATGATGTAGGACATGGTGGTGCGGGGAGGACTGTGCCCGGAACGGGCGAAATCTCAACCTCAGGCGGCGACTCCGCCGGCGAGGACGGCGTCGAGGGCCTTGTTCAGGAGGGTGTCGCGGCGGATCTCGGCGAGGCGCTGGCGGTCCTTGACCAGCTTCTCGGGCTGGGTCTGGGCGGCGTAGGCGGCCTGCATGATGGCGGAGCCGAGCTCCTCGCGGGACACCTCGAGCTTCAGCTCCTCGGCGATGCGGGAGAGGACGAACTGGGCGCGGACGCGGAGGGCGGCGGCCTTCTTGGCCTCGGCCAGGATGTCGTCGCGCTGGGTCTCGAGCTCCTCGGGCTTCGTGCCGTTGCGCAGGCGCATCTCGGCGTACTGGTAGAACAGGCCCTGGGCGACGGAGAGGACGGCGGAGTCGGGCAGGGGGAAGTCCTGGCCGGCGAGGAGGGCGTCGACGGCCTTCTCGCGGCGGGCGGTCTCGGCGGCCTGCTTCTTCGATCCTTCGAGGCCCTTGCGGACCTGGTCGCGGAGCTCGGCGGCGTCCTTCACGCCGACGGCCTTGCAGAAGGCTTCGTCGACCTTGGGGATCTCCTTGCGGCGGACTTCGCTGGCGGTGATCGCGTAGGCGACCTTCTTGCCGCGGAGGGCTTCGCGCTCATGCGTGGCGGGGAAGACGTATTCGGCCTGGGCGGTGGCGCCGGCCTTGAGGCCGATCACGGCCTGGGCGATGGCGGGGACGGCGACGGCGGCGCCTTCGGCCCCGGCTTCCTCCCAGGTGGATTCGGCGCCGCCGTAGGACTTGGCCTCGGCGTCGAGCTCGCTGACGGGCTTGCCGTCGATGGTGCCGACGTAGCCGATGCGGACGTAGTCGCCCTTGGCGGCGGCGTCCTCGGTCTTCTCGTAGCGGGCGCGCTGCTCGAGGATCTTCTGGAGGTGCTGGTCGATGTCGGCGTCGGTGACGGTCACTTCCTCGACGGGGACCTTGACGGCCTTCCAGTCGGGGGTCTTGAACTCAGGGACGACGTCGACTTCGTAGCGGAAGACCGCGTCGGCGCCGGAGCCGGCTTCCTTCTGGACGTCGGCGACGGTGTAGATCGTGAAGCCCTTCTCCTGCTGGATGCGTTCGTAACCCTGGGAGAGGAGGCGCTGGCTGACCTCGTCGGCGATCTGCTTGCCGTACTTCTGGCGCACGATGGCTTCCGGCGCCTTGCCCGGGCGGAAGCCGGGGAGGGCGGCCTCGCGGGTGAAGCCCTTGACGACTTCCTTCTCGGCGGCGGCGACGGCCGCGGCGGGGACCGTCACGGTGACGGAGCGGCGGGTCGGGTTGGTTTCTTGGATTTTGATGTCCATGGTATGTAAAGGGAGGGAGGCCCCCGGTCGGCGGTCGTCGCGGGGGGAAGGGCCGAGCAAATAGAACTGCCCCCCACGGTCAACAGCGGAGGCGGGCCTTTTCAGGCCTTTTCCGCCAGCCTTTTGCGCAGGTGGGGCAGGACGCAGCGGGGGACGAAGGCGGCGGCCTGGGAGAGCTTATGGCGGGCGATATCCTTCACGAAGCTCGAGGAGGTCACGAACTGGTCCTGGCTGGGCATCAGGATGACCGTCTCGATCTCGGGGGCCATCAGGCGGTTGGCGTGGGCCAGGTCGAATTCGAACTCGAAATCGCTGAATTTGCGGAGACCGCGGATGATCGCGGCGGCCTTGTGGCGATGGGCGAACTCGACCGTCAGGCCTTGGAGTTCGAGCACCTTGACGTTGCGGATGCCGCGGCAGGCCTCGCGGGCCATCCCGAGACGTTCTTCGACGGTGAACCAGGGGCCCTTGCTGTCGCTCGGAGCGACCGCCACGATGACCCGGTCGAAGAGCCGGGAGGCCCGGCGCAGGACATCGAGATGCCCGAGCGTGACCGGATCGAAGGTGCCGGGGTAGACGGCGGTGCGGAGGGCGCGGGGCATCGTTTTCCTGTTGCGGCTCACTCTCGGTCGGGAACATCCTTTCCGCAAGCCCGCATGCATATTCTTCGGCATCTCCCTAATATCCTGACCGCGGCCCGCCTGCCGGCCATCTTCCTGATCACGGTCTGGACCTATTGGGCCGGTCCGTGGGCCAGCGCGGCCCTCGCCCTGTTCATCCTGGCGGCCCTGACCGACATCTTCGACGGCTGGATCGCCCGCAAGCTGAACGCCGTGACCGACTTCGGCCGGCTCATGGACGCCTTGGTCGACAAGATCTTCATCCTCGGCCTGCTCATCGGGCTGGCCGCGGTCGACTGCCTGCCGGTCACGCGCTGGAGCGACGCCGGCGAGCCGCTGTCGCCGGACGCCTCGACGGTGCTGTACACGTCCTTCGGCGTGATGCTCATCGTCATCCGGGAATTCCTCATCACCGGCCTCCGCCTGGTCGCCGCCGCTTCGGGGCAGGTCCTCGAGGCCGAGGGTCTCGGCAAGATCAAGACGTTCCTGCAGATCCTGGCCATCGGCCACCTCATCGGCCTGCGCGCCTATGAGTCGCACTGGAAGCTCTCGGCGGAATGGCATCAGCGCTGGGAAGTGATCATCATGTCCCTGTTCTGGCTGTCCGTCGTGCTGACCGTGTTCTCGGGCCTCAGCTACCTCATCCGGCACCGCCGGCACCTGCCCGGCCTGGCCTCATGATCGTCCAGATCGCGACGCTCGGCCCGCTCGGTCGCCTCAAGGC
>VHCL01000047.1 GCA_016871725.1 Verrucomicrobiota bacterium
AGGCCAAGTGGCCGGTGAAGGTCTTCGTGCTGCTCTTCGGCGCGGCTTCCTTCGAGAATTCGGCCCTGGATTGGTCCGCCGACCACCGCATCCACCACAAGCACGTGGATGAGGACGAGGATCCGTACGACATCTCCAAGGGCTTCTTCTACGCCCACATCGGCTGGCTGCTCTTCCGCCTCAAGCCGAAGCCGCCCGTCACCAACGTCAAGGACCTCGAAGCCGACCCCCTCGTCATGTTCCAGCATCGCTACGTCCAGTGGATCGGGGCCTTCGTGGGCTTCGTCGTGCCGGCCGCCCTCGGCTACGCCTACTGCGTCTTCTTCGTCCCGGCCGAGCTCAACGCCAACCCTTGGATGACCGCCCTGGCCGCCTTCCTCATCGCCGGCCTGCTCCGCACCGTCGTCGTCCAGCAGGGCACCTTCTGCATCAACTCGCTCTGCCACATGATCGGCCGTCGTCCTTATTCGACCGACCATAGCGCCCGCGACAGCGGCGTCGTCGCCCTCCTCACCTTCGGCGAGGGCTACCATAACTACCATCACGAGTTCCAGCACGACTACCGTAACGGCGTGAAGCCCTGGCAGTTCGACCCGACCAAGTGGATCATCTGGACGCTCTCCAAGGTCGGCCTGACCGAAGACCTCCGTCGCGTGCCGGATTCCCGCATCATGGCCGCCGAGCTCAAGGAGAAGAGCCGCACCCTCGGGCGCGACATCGACTCCCTCGCCGCCCGCCTCGATCTCCGCACCCGCGAGCTCAAGTCCAAGACCATCACCGCGGCCCACGAGCTCGCCAAGGAGCTCGCCCTCCGCGCCGAAGCCCTCAAGGAAGCCGCGGCCTCCAAGGCCGAGGTCGCCCAGGAGACCATGGTGGAGCTGCGCGGTCTGCTCAACCAGGCGGCCTCGCATCTGGAAGCGCTGCGCCGGGCCGGCGCCGGTTCGGCCGCCTGACGCCGGCGCGGCTCAGATCCGCAGCGTGCGCAGCAGTTCGAGGACCTGCGCCTCGATCTGCGGCAGCGCTTGGTCCGGATGGGCGCAGTCGATGTCGTGCACCGACCAATATTCGATCCGGTCGGCCCACTCAGGGTGGGCCTGGAGCATCATCGCGTGATGCTCGTCTTTCTTGAGGGCGATGGTCCGGTGGGCCCGCTCGAGGTCTTCCCGGCGCAGCTGGGTCGGGGCCGCGCCCGTCAGCTCCAGGGGGATGCCCAGTTCCTTGAGGCGGCGTTCGGTGTCCCGGGAGAGCAGGGTGGGTTCGTCGGCCACCAGGGAGGTCAGCAGGCCGCGCGAAAAGGCCCGGGCCGGGTGCCCCGCCCGGGTCGCATGCCAGTTGAACAGGGCCTCGGCATGGCGGCTGCGGTAGAAATTGCCCGTGCAGACGAACAGGGTGAGGGGGCCAGAATCTGCGCTTGTGCGTTGGGCCATGCGAGGTAGAGTCCCCGCAACCTAACCTCACTGCCATGGTACGCAATCTGTTCGTTCTCTCCCTCCTTTCCGCCGTCCTCGTTGGTTGCATGGGTCCTGAAAAGGGTCCGTCCCCCGTCACCGACGGCGCCGGCGACGCCAACCTCGTCCCGGCCGCCGGCCTGACCCCCGTGGTCGCCCCGGTCGTCGAGCCCGCTCCGGCCCCCGCCGCGACGAAGAAGGCCCCGACGAAGTCCAAGGGCAAGCTGCCCCTCAACAGCAACAGCAGCAAGTAAGCCGCGAGGCTTACATCAACGACACCTCGGTGACGAAGGTGTCGACCTGACCGGGCTCCGCGAAACGGAGCCCGTTCTTGTGTTCGGGGCTGTTGGGCGGGCCCATCCACGGCTCGACGCAGTAGTACGGCGCCTCCGGATCGGGCGTCCACGTCACCACGCTGGCCCACGCGCCCGGGATCGGCTCCTCGCCGACCTTCACGGTGATGTCCTCCTCGCCGGACTTCGGGCCGAAGGCGACGGTCGCCGACTTCAGGTTCGTGAAGATGCAGTCGGAGAGATGCGGGCTGTCGAAGGCGATCGCCTCCTGGCCCTTGAGTTCGGCGAACGGCACCAGCTTGCCGTCGGCGGCGTGGCGCCACTGCTTCTTCGAAGGGATCTTCACGACGTAGTCGCGTCGGCTCAGGCCGGCGTGCCAGGGGAGCGTGAAGTAGAAATGGTGCCCGGCGCACCACGGCAGCGGGTGGGCGTCGCGGTTCTCGAACTCGAAGGTGATCCGCAGGAAGAGCTCAAGGAAGTCGAAGCGGACGCGGAAGTCGTACGCGAAGGGGTAGCAGTTCCGTCCGCGTTCGTCCGGGAGCAGCCGGACCACCGCGTGCCGGGGGCCGCTCTCGACGATCGCGAAGGCGGAGTCGCGCGCGAAGCCATGCTGCGGCATCGGCCGCTTGACGCCGTCGGCCGCCTTCCAGGCGAACTTCTCCCCGTCGGCGTAGTTGCGTCCCATGAACGGGAAGAGGATCGGGTTGCCGCCGCGCACCGGGCCGATCTTGTCGAGGTCCATCGGCGCGCCCTCGGGCCAGAAGAGGATGTCGCGGCGGCCCGTCGGGACGTCGAGCTTCCAGCGGAGCAGGCGCGCGCCGCGCGTCAGGCAGGTCTCGTAGGTCGACGCGCCGACCTTCCATCGTTCCATCGGCACGCCGTTCTCTTCGTAGCTCTGCATGACGCCGAGCAAACGCGGGCCGCGGCCGGTGGCAAACGCGGACTTAGCCGGCGCGCTTGGCGAAGCGGTAATGGCAGACCATCCACTCGGCGCCGCCCCGGAAGTTCCAGAGCTCGGCGCAGGCCATGAAGAAGACGCGCCAGTTGGCGAGCCAGGCCTTCGCCCGGTCCGGTCCGTAGGTCTCGGCGAAGATCCGGAGGATCTCCTCCCGGTGGCGGTCGGTGTTCTCGAGCCAATGCTCGGAGGTCTGGCCGTAGTGGCGGCCTTCGACCTCCCACTGGGTCTCGAGCCGGAGGTCTTCCTGGAAGCGGCTGGCGAGGCAGTTCGACGGCATGATGCCGCCGGTGAAGAAGTGGCGCGACATCCAGTCGGTGCCGTCCTTGGCCGCGAAGTGGTAGGCGGCGTCCCGGTGCGTGAAGACGTGGAAGAAGAGCTTGCCGCCGGGCTTGAGCCAGCCGGCGATGCGGCGCATGAGCTCGCCCCAGTTCTTCATGTGCTCGAACATCTCGACGGAGACGACGCGGTCGTAGCGCGAGGCCTCGGCGGCGAAGACGTTCATGTCGCAGGAGATGGTGCGGACGTTCCGGAAGCCGCGCCGGGCGCACTCGCCTTCGATGTGGGCGCGCTGGGAGGCGGAGTTCGAGACGCCGGTGATGCGGGCGTGGGGATACTTCTCGGCCATCCAGAGGGTGAGCGAACCCCAGCCGCAGCCGAGCTCGAGGATCTCCATGCCGTCCTGCAGCTCCGCGCGGGCGCACGTCTTGGTCAGCATGGCCTCCTCGGCCTGGCCGAGGGTCTCCCGGCCGGTCTCGTAATAGCAGGAGGAATACTTCAGGCGGGGGCCGAGGCAGAGCTTGTAGAACGCGGCCGGCACCTCGTAGTGCTGCTCGTTGGCGGCCTTGGTCTCGATCGCGACGGGGAGGGTGCGCAGCTCGGCGGCGAAGGCGTCGACCTTGGCGAAACGGGCGGCCGCGTCGTCGGGCCGCTCGTCCTTCAGGCGCTGCCTGAGCAGGCGACGGATGCCCCAGCGGATCGCGCCGTCGGGCAGGACGTCTTTTTCGATGAGCGTGTCGAGCAGCGGCATGGGGGCAAATTGTACGCCGTCCCGACCGCTGGCAACCCGTCGCCGAGGAAAAATCAGCCGCGCGGCGGGCGGGGCCAGAAGGCCGGCACGCGCCGCTGGTACTCGGCGTAGGCTTCGCCTTTCGAGGCCAGCAGGTGCTGTTCGGTCAGGGGCACCCCGGTCACGCGGGTGAGGAAGTAGTAGATGACGCCGACGCAGAGCAGGCCCGGGACGCCCCGGTAGGCGCTGTTGTAGCTCATCAGGAGGAAGCCGACCCAGACCAGCCATTCGCCGAAGTAGTTCGGGTGGCGGCTCCAGGCCCACAGGCCGCGGTCGCAGACCTTGCCGCGGTTGGCGGGGTCCTGCTTGAAGGCGGCGAGCTGGGCGTCGGCCACGGTCTCGATGAGCAACGCGAGGCTGAGCACGCCGAGGCCGGCCCAGTGGATCGGCGCCGGGGCGCTCGGGACGTTGACGGGGCTCGAGGAGAGCAAGGGGAGGCAGAGCACCGCCAGCACCACGGCCTGGACGAAGTAGAAGTAGACCATGCGCGCCGGCATGCGGTCGCCGTGCTCGGCCCGCATCTTGAGGTAACGGCCGTCCTCCTGGTCGAGGTGGCCGAGGACGCGCTTCGCGAGGTGGGTGCCCAGGCGCAGGCTCCACGCCACGGTGGCGGCCGCCATCAGGAGGCCCTGGCCGCTGATGGGCGCGAAGAAGAAGTGCACGGCGACCATCTGCAGGCCCACGAGCGCGAAGCCGTAGGACCACGCGACGTCGACGATCGACCAGTTGTCCATCTTCCTGGCGACGAACCAGCAGACGGCGAAGTAGAGGCAGGCTTCGACGAGCAGGATGAAGAAGTCGAGGCCGAGGGCGATGAGCGGGTTCATGCGGAAACGGAGGCGGGGGCGAAGCGGCGGAACAGCCGCCGCAGCAGCAGGTGGCACAGCCAGCAGAGGAGCGGGACGGTCAGGCTCCAGCCGAGCAGGCCGTGGACGTAGGCCATCCCGAACTTGGCCACGAAACCGCCGAACGACCGGTTGAACTCGTCGATGAGCGCGCCGGGCGACAGGGCGATGGGCTCGGCGCCGACGATCGCCTCGCCGAGCCGGACGAAGGGCACCAGCAGGATCAGCTGCAGCGGGTAGCTGGCGTGGTTGACGACCTGCATCACGATGTGGTTCAGGCGGAAGAGCCGGCCCGCCAGGAGGCAGAGCAACGTCGTGACGCCGATGACGGGGACGATCGCGAGGGCGAAGGCGACGACCACCGCCGCCGAGACGGCCTCCGGCGTGGCGCCTTGGCGGAGCTGCGCCAGGAGCGGGTCACGCACCTTGCGGCCCAGCCAGTCGCCCACGCGTCCCATTCAGGCCGTCTTGCGGGTGAAGAAGACCTTGCCGAGGTCGGTCTCGTCGCCCGACTGCTTCAGGCAGAGGAGGGCGTAGGCGGCGATGGCGAAGTTGCCGAGGATCAGGAGCGCGACGAGCCAGCCGAGGCGGGCGGCGACGGTGCGCTCGCGCCAGGCGACGTAGAGCCAGAAGGCGAGGAAGCCGAAGTAGGCGTCGAACATCGTGGCGAGGCCCCACGGTTCGGAGCAGACGGTCTCGAAGCCCTTGATGACGTTGATGCCTTCCTTGCCGGCCAGCGCGGCGTACTTCGGCAGCGAGGTGATCGTGGGCGCGGTCGAGGCGTACCACGACACCCAGGTCATGGCGACGAGCACGAGGATGAAGTAGAGGGCGATGGCGCGGCGGGAGGTCATTGTTGCGAGTATGGAGTATAGGGTATGGAGTATCGGTGGGGCAGGCCTGGTTTCAGCGTGAGGGGAATGCAGGGGAAGGCAAACCGGGGAAGAGCGGAGGACTGCATGGAGTACGGCGTTGAGGACTGAATAGAGGGCTGGATGGAAAAGACACGATTCAGGTGGCGGTAGGTCCTGAGGTAGGGATGCGATGACATCGCATCCGCCTGCATCGAGGTAGGGGCAGCACCGCGTGCTGACCTAGGCTGCCTTGGGTAGGGTTGAGCGGCCTCGCTCAACCGCGGCTGACCGGGCCGGTCAGCCCTACCTCCGCCTCACTCCGCGAAGCCGTAATCCTTGAGCATCCGCGCGACGGACTGCGGCAGGGCGGGGCGGAGCGCGGTGGGGACGGCCTTCTGGGCCTCGACGGTGCAGTGCAGGTAGCCGAGCTTGCGTTCGGCGTCGGCGGCGCGGCCGCCGGCCTCGAGCCAGCGCTGGAGCACGGCCGCGGCGCGGGCCCATTCCGGCCAGTCGCTGTCGGCGGCGTCGGCGGCCTCGACCAAGGCGCAGAGCGCGCAGCCGCCGAGGAAGCGTTCGACCGCGGCGGCGTCTTCCGCGCCGACGGCCGCGACGAGCTTCTCGCGTTCGCGCGCTTCCATCGTCAGGTCTTGTAGCCGAGCACCGGACGCAGCCACTTCTCGGCCTGCTCGACCGTCCAGCCCTTGCGGGCGGCGTAGTCCTCGACCTGGTCGCGGCCGAGGTTATCGACGTCGAAGTAGAGCGACTGCGGGTTGCCGAAGTAGAGGCCCGAGACGGAGGCGGCGGGATTCATCGCGAAGGATTCCGTCAGCGTGCAGCCGAGGCGGTCGGCGTCCAGCAGGCGCCAGATCTCGCCCTTCTCGGTGTGCTCCGGGCAGGCGGGGTAGCCGGCGGCCGGGCGACGACCGGCGTATTTCTCGTCGACGAGTTCCTCGACCGTGAGGGCCTCGTCCGGCGCGTAGCCCCAGAGGTCCTTGCGCACCTCGCGGTGCAGCCACTCGGCGCAGCCTTCCGCGAGGCGGTCGGCGAGGGCCTGGATCATGATCTGGCGGTAGGGGTCCGTCTGCTTGAAGGAGGCGGCGTAGTCTTCGATCTCCTGGCCGGCGGTCACCGCGAAGGCGCCGAGATGGTCGCCCTTCTCGGCGGACACCAGGTCGGCGAGGGAGCGGCAGGTCGCGACCTTGTGCCGCTGGCGCTGGTCGCGCAGGAAGTGGAAGCGGCCGAGCTTCTGCGTCTGGGCCTCGTCGCCGAAGACCTCGACGTCGTCGCCCACGCGGCGGGCGGCCCAGAGGCCGGCGACGCCGCGGAGATGGACGCGGTTCCGGCGGATGATCTCGTCGAGCTCGGCGCGGCCGGCGTCGAAGGTCTTGCGGGCCTCGGCGCCGTACTTGCCGTTCTTGAAGATGTTGGGGAAGCTGCCCTTCAGCGACCAGGTGACGAAGAACGGCGTCCAGTCGATGATCTCGGCCACCGCGGCGGGGTCGATGCGCTCGAAGAGCGTCACGCCCGGCTTGCGCGGGGCGGGCTGGACCGGGGCGGTCGTGATGAGCGGGCGCTGGCGGGCTTCGGCGAGCGGGATGACCACGGCCGGCTGCTGCTTCTCGTAGGCCGCGCGCATCTCGGCCTGCTCGGCGCGCAGTTCCTCGACGAAGTCGTCGCGCTTCGCCGGATTGAGGAGGTCGCTGCAGACCGTCGTGACCAGGGAGGCGTCGCCCACGTGGACCATCGGGCCGTCGTAATGCTCGGCGAGCCGGATCGCGGTGTGCTCCTTGGAGGTGGTGGCTCCGCCGATGAGCAGCGGGGTGCTGATGCCGGCGCGCTTCAGTTCGCGGGCCACGTTCACCATCTCGTCGAGGGAGGGCGTGATCAGGCCGGAGAGGCCGATGAAGTCGGGCTTCAGTTCCTGCGCCTTGGCGACGATCCGTTCGGTGGGCGTCATCACGCCGAGGTCGGTGACCGCGTAGTTGTTGCAGGCGAGCACGACGCCGACGATGTTCTTGCCGATGTCGTGGACGTCGCCGCGGACCGTCGCGATGAGGAACGAGCCCTGGGTGGAGCCGCCGACCTTCTCGGCGGCCATGAACGGCTCGAGGTGGGCGACCGCGGTCTTCATGACCTTGGCCGACTTCACCACCTGGGGGAGGAACATCTTGCCCTCGCCGAAGAGCTGGCCGACGACGCGCATGCCGTCCATCAGCGGCCCTTCGATGACGCGCAAGGGGCGGCCGAGCTTGAGGCGGGTCTCCTCGGTGTCGGCGACGACGTGCTCGTCGATGCCCTTGACCAAGGCGTGCTCCAGGCGCTTCTCGACCGGCAGGGAGCGCCACTCGTTCTTCTTCGACTGGTCGGTCTCGGTCTTCTGGCCGGCGTAGCGCGGCGCGATCTCGAGCAGGCGCTCCGTGGCGTCCGGCCGGCGGCAGAGGACGAGGTCCTCGACGCGGTCCCGGAGCTCCGGGTCGATCTCGGTGTAGACCTCGAGCATGCCCGCGTTGACGATGGCCATGTCGAGCCCCGCCCGGATGGCGTGGTAGAGGAAGACCGAATGGATGGCCTCGCGGACCTTGTTGTTCCCCTGGAAGGAGAACGAGACGTTGGACAGGCCGCCCGAGGTGCGGGCGCCGGGGCAGAGCCGCTTGATCTCCGCGACCGCCTCGATGAAATCGAGCGCGTAGCGGTTGTGCTCCGGCATGCCCGTGCCGATGGTGAGGATGTTCGGGTCGAAGATGATGTCCTGCGGGTCGACGCCGGCCTCCTGCGTCAGGATGCCGTACGCGCGGACGCAGATGCGGACCTTGTCCGCGAAGCTGGCGGCCTGGCCCTGCTCGTCGAAGGCCATCACGATCATCGCGGCGCCGTAGCGACGGCAGAGGCGGGCGCGCCGGACGAACTCCTCGTGGCCCTCCTTGAGGGAGATCGAGTTCACGATGGGCTTGCCTTGCACGCAGCGGAGGCCGGCCTCGACGATGTCGAAGTTCGACGAGTCGATCATGAACGGCGCCTTGGCGATGTCGGGCTCGGTCGCCGCCCTGTTCAGGAAGCGCGTCATCGCCGCGGTCCCGTCGAGCAGGCCTTCGTCGAAGTTGATGTCGATGACCGTCGCGCCGGCCTCGATCTGCTGCTTGGCCACGCGTAAGGCGGCCTTGTAGTCGCCCCCCAGGACATGGCCCTTGAAGATCTTGGAGCCGGCGACGTTGGTGCGTTCGCCCACGTTCACGAAGGTGCCGGGGCCGCCGACGATGTTCAGCGCCTCGAGTCCGGAGAGCTTGAGGGCGGGGCGGACCTCGCCGGGGACGCGGGGCGGGTATTTCTCGGTGCGGCGGCGGATGGCGGCGATGTGGCCGGGCGTGGTGCCGCAGCAGCCGCCGAGGATGTTGACCAGGCCGTCGCGGGCGAAGGTCTCGAGGATGGCGGCGGTGTCTTCCGGGCCTTCGGGGAAGCCCGTCGGCGAGAGCGGGTTCGGCAGGCCGGCGTTCGGGTAGCAGGAGACGTAGAGGTCGGCTTTCTTCGCCAGCTCGGCGATGTGCGGGCGCATCTGCTCGCCGCCGAGGGCGCAGTTCATGCCGATGCTGATCGGCTGGGCGTGGCGGACGGAGTTCCAGAAGGCCTCGGTCGTCTGGCCGGTGAGCGTGCGGCCGGAGGCGTCGGTGATCGTGCCGGAGATCATCACCGGCAGGCGGTAGCCGCGGGCCTCGAAGGCTTCGTCGATCGCGAAGAGGGCGGCCTTGAGGACGAGCGTGTCGAAGACCGTCTCGCAGAGGAGGAGGTCGGCGCCGGCGTCGATGAGGGCGTCGACCTGCTCGCGGTAGGCGTCGCGCACCTGGACGAACGTCACGTCGCGCTTGGCGGAGTCGTTGACGTCGCGGGACATCGACAGCGTCTTGTTCGTCGGGCCGATGGCGCCGGCGACGAAGGCGTCCTTGCCCGGGTGGGCGGCCTTGAACGCGTCGACGGCCTGGCGGGCGACCTTGACCGCCTCGGTGTTCAGCTCCCGGACGAGGTGCGTCATCGCGTAGTCTTCCATCGCGATGGACGTGCCGTTGAAGGTGTTGGTCTCGAGGATGTCGGCGCCGGCGTCGAGGTAGGCGCGGTGGATGTCGCGGACGACGGAGGGCTTGGTGATGACCAGGAGGTCGTTGTTGCCCTTGAGCTGGCCGGGGTGGTCCTTGAACCGTTCGCCGCGGTAGTCGGCCTCCTGCAGCTTGAGCTGCTGGATCATGGTGCCCATCGCGCCGTCGAGGTAGACGATGCGTTGGCGCAGGAGGGCCTCAAGGCGCTCGCCGGCCGGGTTCAAAGGGAGTCTCTGACGGGACATCGCCCCTACCGTGCGGGTTGCCGCCCAAGGGTCAAGGCGGGGGGCGGACCTATTGTGTCATGCCCGGCAGGTCGGGCTTCTTGCAACGGAGGAGGTCCTGGCTGCGGTAGAGGACGATGCGCTTGCCCTCGAATTTCTCGTCGTTCCAGAGCAAGGGACGGAGTTCGAAGCTGAACACGGGGTTCAGGTTGGACTTCGCGGCCTCTTCGGCGGGGTCGCCGCCCTGCCAGTAGAGGATGCCGTTGGGCAGGGAGTGCTTCTGGCCCTTGCACAGCAGCTGGCGGGTGTTGTGCACGAACGTGCGGAGGTCCGCCACGGCGCGGCCGGTGACGAAGTCGTGCTCGTGGTTCATCGTCTCGGCGCGGGCGTTCTTGACGTCGACGTTCTTGAGGCCGAGGCGCGCGGCGATGTCGGTGACGACGGTGATCTTCTTGCCGACCGAGTCCACCAGCGTGAAGCGGGCCTTGGGGTAGAGGACGGCGAGGATGAGGCCGGGGAAGCCGCCGCCGGTGCCGACGTCCATGACGCGGCAGCCGTCCATGAGCTTGAGGAACTTCACCGCCGCGACGCACGGGGCGTAGTGGTGGCGCTCGAGGTTCTCGATGTCCTTGCGCGAGACCAGGTTGATCTTCTCGTTCCATTCGCGGTGGAGCGCGGCCATGGCGGTGAGCTGCTCCCACTGGGCGGGCGTGACTTCCGGGAAGAGGGGGACGAGGGACTGCATTGCGAGGCCGCCAGCGTGTCCCGCGACCGTCCTGAGGCAAGGACGCCTTTGGCCGGCGCACTTTGCTGTTTCCTTCGGCCGGGACCTGGCCAAACCTGTCCTTCCTATGTTCCACCACGTCGTCTTCTTCTACCTGAAAAAGGACCTCACCGCCGCCCAGCGCGCCGAATTCGAGACCAAGCTCCGCGGCCTGCTCAAGATCAAGAGCATCCACAGCGGCTACGTCGGCGTCCCGAGCAAGCACGCCGTCCGCCCGATCATCGACACCTCCTACGACTTCGCCGAGTTCTTCGTGTTCAAGAACCACGCCGACCACGACGCCTACCAGGTCGACCCGATCCACCAGGACTTCATCAAGGACTGCAAGGCCTACTGGGATTCGGTCAAGATCTACGACTTCGAATAAGCCGTCGGGTTTACCGACGAAGCAAAGGCCGTCCGCATGGGCGGCCTTTTTCGTGCCTTTCCCTAAGTGCAAAAGTGCAGACCGGCCTATGGCCTGTGCAAAGGTGCAGACGCGAGAGTATTGAGTATGGAGTATCGAGTATAGGGGGAGATGCAGGACTCAAAGGGGGCGCCATGGGGAAGCCGGATGGTTAGCTGGGGTGCACATGCCCGCAGCACACTTCCCGGTTTCCGGTCTCCCCTTGAGTTCGTGTGATTCCCAACCGCTAAACCCTGGATCCTGGCCATTGTAAACCTCCCCCTACTTCGGGCTTAACAATAGGGCGGGAGGGCCCTAGGCATAGGGTATGCCGACGGCCACCGCAGCCGCCTCGTCCGCCACGGACGCCCTCGATGCCGCCGACCGGCGTTTCGGGTGGCATCCGTTTACCCAGATGCGGGAGTATCAGGACAATCCCCGCCTGCACCTTGCCCGCGGCGAGGGCAACTGGCTGATCGACGGGGAAGGGAAGCGTTACCTCGACGGCAACGCCTCGGTCTGGACGAACGTCCACGGCCACAACGACCCCGACCTGAACCGCGCCCTCCGCGAGCAGCTCGACCAGGTCGCGCACGTGACGCTGCTCGGCCTGAACCATCCGGTCGCGACCGAGCTCGCCGCCGATCTCGCCGGACTGACGGACTGCGCCCTGCCGCGCTGCTTCTACACCGACAACGGCAGCAACGCCATCGAGGTCGCGCTGAAGCTTTCGTTCCAATACTGGCAGCTCGTCGGGCAGGACGCCAAGCGCGGGGTCATCTCGATGGAAGGCGCCTACCACGGCGACACCTTCGGGACGATGGCCGTCGGGGAGCGCTCTGAGTTCCACCGCCGCTTCACTCCCTGGCTCTTCGCCGCCCAGACTTTCCCCGCGCCGGTCCACTCCGAGTGCGCCGGCCAGGTCACCCGTTCCGATGCCGCCGCCTCGCTGGCCGCGTTGCAGGCCATCCTTGAGCGCGATGCCGCCACGACCGCCTGCCTGATCCTCGAGCCTGTCGTCCAGGGCGCCGCTGGCATGGTCCAGCAGCCCACGGGCTTCGTGCAGGCCGTCGCCGCCCTCTGCCGCCAATACGGCGTGCACCTGATCCTCGACGAAGTCTTCACCGGTTTCGGTCGACTCGGCGCCCTGACCGCGGCGGAACGCGAGGGCGTGACTCCCGACTTCCTCTGTCTCGCGAAAGGCCTCGCCGCTGGCTACCTGCCGCTCGCCGCGACCCTGACTTCGGAGCAGATCTACGCGGCCTTCCTCGGGAAGTTCTCCGAAGGAAAGACCTTCTTTCACGGTCACACCTTCTCGGGCAATCCGCTCGCCTGCGCGGTCGCCCGCGCCTCGTTGCGCAAGCTGAAGCCCATGCTGGCTTCGGGACAGGTCGCCGAGCGCGCCGCGTTACTCGGCCGCGAGATGGCGGCCGCTTTCGCCGGCCATCCGCACGTCCGCACCTTCCGTCAGCTCGGCCTCACGGGCTCCGTCGAGTTCAAGCCGGCCAATGCCGAGCGCTGGCCGACCGACACCCGCGCGGGTTTCCAGGTCGCCCTCGCCGCTCGTCGCCATGGGCTCATCATCCGTCCGCTGGGCGACTCGATCCTCTTCGTCCCGCCGATCTCCATCCAGGCCGACGAAGTGAAGCACCTCGTCCGCGCCGTCCGCCTCGCGATGGATGATGTTCTGCCGAGCCTCAAAGCAGACTAGGGCAGCACGTGGTGCTGCCCCTACCTCACGCATCTTTCCTAACCGCTAACCGCTATCCGCTAAAACCCTTTTTACATATGCCCAACCTCCCCGAAGCCCGAGCGCTCTACGACCTGCCGCTCAACACGCTGATCTTCAAGGCTCAGCAAGTCCACCAGGCCCACCAGGATCCGGCCGGCGTGCAGCTCTGCACCCTGAAGTCGATCAAGACCGGCGCCTGCCCCGAGGACTGCGCCTACTGCCCGCAGTCGATCCACAACCAGACCGGCCTCGAGACCGAGGCCCTCATGGAGACCCAGGCGATCCTCGCCGACGCCCGTAAGGCCAAGGCCGGCGGCGCGACCCGCTTCTGCATGGGCGCCGCGTGGCGCCGTGTGAACGACGGCAAGCAGTTCGACAGCGTCCTGAACACCGTCGCCGGCGTGAAGGAGCTCGGCCTCGAAGTCTGCTGCACCCTCGGGATGGTCAGCGAACAGCAGGCCGCCCGCCTCAAGCAGGCCGGTTGCGACGTCTACAACCACAACCTCGACACCTCGCGCGAGCACTACTCCAAGATCATCACGACCCGCACCTACGACGACCGCCTCCAGACGCTCTCGAACGTCCGCAAGGCCGGCCTCGAGGTCTGCTCCGGCGGCATCATCGGCATGGGTGAGACGGTGGACGACCGCCTGAAGATGCTCGTCGAGCTCGCCCAGCTCGATCCCCAGCCGGACTCCGTGCCGATCAACGCCCTCGTC
>VHCL01000048.1 GCA_016871725.1 Verrucomicrobiota bacterium
GCCCTGATCCACCTGCACGCCGCCTGGCTGTGGCTGGTGAAAAAACTTCCTTTCCGCCGCAAGGGAGACGACATTCCCCAGCAGCGCAACCTGCGGCACCCCACTCCCGAACTGACCGGCCGACATGACTAACCCCTCCCCCGCCGCCGGCTCCCTCGCCCGCCGCCTCGTCCTGCCCGAGCTCGCGAAGCTCTCGAAGGGCCGCCTGGCGCTCCGCCTGCCCGAAGGCGCGGAGCTCGTGTTCGGCGACCCCCGCGCGACCGGCGGCGCCCGCATGGAGGTCCGCGACGAGAACGCCTTCCGCCGCATCATGCTGGCGGCCGACATCGGCCTGACCGAGGGCTACATGGAGGGCGAGTGGGACTCCCCCGACCTCAACGCGCTCATCGGCTTCTTCATCGAGAACATCGACCAGACCCCGGGCATGTCCGGCTCCGCCCGCAAGGCGCTCGGCGTCGGTCTTTTCCGCATCGCCGACCGCATCGGCCACCTCCTGCGTCCGAACGACAAGCGGACGGTGCGCCGCAACATCTCGGAGCACTACGACGTCTCCAACGACTTCTTCCGCCTGTTCCTCGACCCGTCGATGATGTACTCGTCGGCCCGCTGGGAGGGCGCGGACTCCCTCGAACAGGCGCAGGCGAACAAGAACGACTCGCTCTGCCGTTTCCTCCGGCTCAAGCCGACGGACCACGTCATCGAGATCGGCACCGGCTGGGGCGGCTGGGCCTTGCACGCCGTCCGGAAATACGGCTGCCGCGTCACCTCTCTCACCATCTCGCAGGCCCAGCACGACCTCGCCGTCGAGCGCATCAAGGCGGCGGGGATGTCCGACCGCATCACGGTGAAACTCGAGGACTTCCGCGATCACCAAGGAACGTACGACAAGTGCGTCTCCATCGAGATGATGGAAGCCCTCGGCCATAAGTACCTCCCGGCCTTCTGCGCCTCGATCGGCCGCCTGCTCAAGCCCGACGGCATCGCCGCCTTCCAGTACATCACTTGCCCCGACAGCCGTTACGCGCAGTTCCGCGACGGCGTGGACTTCATCCAGAAGCACATCTTCCCCGGCTCGCTCCTGCTTTCGATCAACCGCGTCGGCGACCTCATGACGAAGGAGAGCGGCTTCCAGCTCGACCGCCTCGAGGAGTTCGGCCGCGACTACGCCCGCACGCTCGACGCCTGGTGCCAGGCCTTCGAGGCCAACCTGGACAAGGTGCGCGGCATGGGCTTCGACGAACGCTTCATCCGCAAATGGCGCCTCTACTTCCGCTACTGCCAGGCCGCCTTCGAGCACCGCAACATCGGCGTCGTCCAGGCCGTCTACGTCCGCCCGAACCGCAAGGGCTGACGCGACGCGGAGCGTCGCGAGGGGACACGTGGGCAAGGTGACACGTGGGCAAGGTAAGAGCCATCGATCACAGGGAAACCGGAGACCGGATGATGTGCGGGGAACATCATGCCCGCAGCATCCTTCCCGGTTTCCGGTCTCCCTTTGAGTTCGTGCCTCTGCCTTGGGCAGGGACAGCACCATGTGCTGTCCTAGTCGGTTCGCCGCAGGGCGGGCGCGGCGTAGCCACGCCCCTACCCTCCTCCACCCTTCGGCGGACGGTAGGACTGACCACCCTTGGTCCTCCGCGGGTGACCGGCCCGGCCGACCCCGCCTCATCCCCGCTGCTTTGCCCATAATCACCCAAAGCACCGATTTTATATTAATAATACGCCCCGGAGGGAACTCGGCCCGTCCTACAGGGTTGTATGCATGCGAACCATAGAGTCTTCTCAAGCCCGCATGAAACTCCTCAAGACCTCGTTCCTCCTCGCCGCCGCGACGGCCGTCCAAGCGAGCGATGGCATCACCCCCATCGTCCTGCCTAGTGGAGGTTATTATGGCGGCTCCTATGCGATGGACAGTCTGAACGCGGCCGGCAGCGCCGCCCTGATCGTCGGAGACGGAATGATGTCCCGCGCCGCGTTCTACTGGTCCGACGCGACGGGTACGCTCGCAGGCCAATCTATCATCACAGGCGTTCCGGTCACCGGCTACAGCGGGGCCTATGTCAGTGGCTGGTCCGCGGACTTAACCAAGGCCATCGTCGTATACAGCTACGGCTCGAATTATTATCACTATGTCGACTATGCTAACGGCACCTCTCAGCCGATCGTCATCAGCGGAAGCACCAGCGCCTACCCCTACGGACTCTCGCCGAACGGACTTCATGTAGCCGGCGCCCATCACCAAGGAGGACGGGATTACGGTTTCGTCTTGAGCACCGGTTCGGCGGCGACCACGGGCATCGGCGCAAGCTACGCGAGCGCCCGGATGAAAGCGGTCTCGTCCGACGGGTCGTGGGGCGTCGGCAGCGGCACCAGCGGCTCGGTCGAGCGCGCCTTCCTGTGGAAGCGCAGCGACGGATCCTTGACGGAATTCAACGCGATCGCCGGGCTCTCGGCATCGACGAACACGTATTCGTTCGCGGCGTCGTCGGATTATTCGAAAATCCTCGTCCAATCATGGAACGGCTCGGGGTCGGGCTATCACCTATGGACCCCGAGCTCCGCGCAGCACACGCTCATCGACACTTCCTCCTTCACCTCCCCGCAAGTGGGGGCGATGAGCCCAGATGGTAACGTCGTCCTGATCAACGAGAACAACCGCGTCCATCTCTGGACCGCTGCCGGCTGGACGCTCGACCTGACATCGAACCTGACCGGGCTTACCTGGGCCAGCAGCTATCAACATAGCTATTACTATTCCGGCCTGCGTACAAGATTTAAGAATATTTCCTCCGATGGCGGCGCCGTCGCCGGGACATACTCCAACGGCACCGTAGTCCAACCGTTCCGCTGGACCGCGGCGACGGGGGCTGTCAGGCTGTTCACGGGCGCACAGGCGAGCTGGCAAACATGGGGCTCCCAGGTCATCTCCGGCAATGGGCTGGTCATGGCCGGGAGTTACAGCAGCGGCTCGCAGAACGGTATTTACCGATGGACGCAGGCCAACGGACTGCAGACGCTCACCGAATGGCTGGATGCCTCTGGCGTCGACGTCACCCCCTACTCCTCATGGAACTTCCAATACGTCAACGACATCACCCCTGACGGCTCCATGATCCTAGGGACGGCGTCGAACGGCAGCGGCAGCTTCCCCTTCATCGCATCCGCATCGGCCGGCGTCACCGATTTCGCCGACTGGATGTCCTCGGTGAACAACCAGAACCGCGTCTACGCCGCGGGCACCACCCTCGCCAGCCTGCCGCTCGAAGGCGCGCACCATCGCCCGATGATGTCCTTCGACCGCATGGGCAAGGACGCCCAGTTCTGGGCCACGGGTGACTTCGGTTCCAGCTCCCGCGTCCGCGACGTCAAGGTGACCTCAGGTGAGATGGGCGTGAACAAGGACATCGCTCCGAACACCCTGGCCGGCCTGGCCATCGGCCGCGGCCAGCAGAACCAGGACCTCGCCCTCGACGGCTCGAACAACGTCATCGGCAACTACGTGCTCGGCGAGATCGACTACCGTCCCTTCGGCAGCCAGTGGATCGTCTCCCTCCTCGGCATGGTCGGCTCGTGGGACGCCAAGATCAACCGCGGCTACAGCAACGGCGGCGGCACCGACTACTCCTTCGGCCAGACCGACATCCTCAGCCGCTCCGCCCGCCTGCGCGTGGACGCCCCGGTGCTCTTCTCCGTCGGCGGCGTCGGCTTCTCGCCCTACGCCTCCTACGCCGTGACCCAGACCGTGGTCGAAGCCTACACCGAAGCCGGCGGCGCCCTGCCGGCCAGCTACGATGAGCAGGAACACAACGCGACCGAAGCCCGCCTCGGCATGATGGCCACCAAGGTCTTCGACGAGAAACTGAAGCTCATCGTCAGCGTCGAAGGCATCCACCGCTTCGATGGCGCCGGCCCCGCCCTGACCGGGCAGGACATCACCGGAGCGGTCGGCTTCAGCCTCCCCGGCCAGGCCCCGCGTCCGGACTGCGTTCGCCTCGGCGTCGACGTCGACTACAAGCTGACCGCCGACACCCTGCTCAACGTTTCCGCCCACGCCTCGACCGTCGGCGAAGTCGCCGACGTCTCCGGCGCCGTCAGCCTCCGCCGCGCGTTCTGAACGCGAAGCTTCGCTTCGCGAGAGGACACGTGGGCAAGTTGACACGCGGGCAAGAAACAAGCCAAGCCGCCCACCCGGGCGGCTTTTTGCGCGCGAGGCAAGGACGCGATGACATCGCGTCCGCCGTTCGCCGCAGGGCGAACCTAAGGTAGGGGCACGATTCATCGTGCCCTCCTGGCCGGCGGGCGCGGCGTAGCCACGCCCCTACCCTCGTCCACCATTCGGCGGACGTCCTAGGTCAGGACGCAGTGCTGACCCTACCTCGATGCGGCCGCATGCGATGTCATCGGAACCCTGCCTGTTTTCTCTGTTCAACCGAGCCTCTAAGCCCCCAGCCTCGGATTGTCTAATCAACCGGCCAACTGATCAACGGGTCAACTTGTGTGGATTTCCCATTCAGTCCTCCGCTCAGCCCACAACACAGCCCTCCATTCAGTCCTCTACTTCTTCCCCAATTCCGCCTCCGTCCACGCATCCGTCCGTCCTTTGTTCTCCGCCCGGATCTTCTTCACGAGGTCGACGGACACGGGCGAGGCTTCGTGATCCCACTCGCGACGGACATACGTCAGCACGCCGGCGATCTGCTCGTCGGTGAGGAAACCGGCGGCGGGCATGTCGTAGCTGTACGTCATGCCCTTCACCTTGATGGGTCCGCGCAGGCCGTGCATGACGACCTTCACGATGCGCTCCGGCTCGCCGAGCACCCACTCGGATTCGGCCAAGGGCGGCGCGAGCCCTTCGAGACCCTTGCCGGTCGGCTGATGGCAGGCCGCGCAGAGTCCGGCGTAGGTCTGGCGTCCGTTGTCGAACAGCAGCTGCTCCTGATTGGTCAGGGCCTTGGTGGCCGGCACGACGACGCCGGGCTTGCCCGGCCAGACCACGGTGTTCTTGAACCAGGCCAGCGCCTTGACCATCGCGGCGTCCTTGCTCTGGGCGAACTTGGCGAGCGCGGCCGGCTCGGCGTCGAGCTTGATCGGGCGCTTGGCGGTGACGGTCGGGTGCGTGGCCAGCGAGCCGAGGAGCGTGACCTGCTGGGAGCGCAGCGGCAACGTCCCGATCAGCGCGAGGGCCTGGGCGACGCGGGCGGGCTTGCGCTCGGCGAAGACGCAGCGGAGCAAGGCGGCGGGCAGGGTCTTCGAGTAGGCGGCGGGCTGCTTGAGCACGGCGGCGAAGACCTCGAGCTCGCGTCCCGCGAGGCCGCTCAGGAAGGCGTCCTGGATGGCGATGTGCTCGGCGGCGCGCTGGGCGAGCGCGGCGGCGGCGAGGTCGACGCCGAGCTCTTTGGCTTCGCCCATGGTCAGGGCGAGCTGGACCTGCACTTCCGGCACGGCTTCGCTCGCGGCCATCTCGATCCAGCGGGCGATGACGTCGGCCCGGCGCGGGCCGGCGACGAGGTCTTCCGAGACCCGCAAGGCGGCGGCACGCACGCGCGGATCAGTATCGGCCAGGCCGGCGGTGACGAGCGTCCAGTCGGCGACGCCGAGCCCATGCTGCGTCCAGAGCGCATGCACGCGGCCCATGGCGGACTTGGTCGCCTGGCCGAAGGCGGTCAGCGCGGCGGCGAGGGTCTTGTCGCCCGTCTCGACGAGGAGACGCTGGGCGGTCTCGCGGCGCCATTCGTTGCCGCTGGCGAGTTCGGCGATCAGGTCGGCGGGCTTCAGCCCGGCGAGCGTCGCCAGCTTGGCCGTCTTATGCCCCTCGGGCACCACGCGCCAGAGGCGGCCGAGATGCGGCGGCGAGATGAGGCCGCGGTCCTCGCCCTGCTTGCGCAGGTACGAGGTGAGCGAGATGCGGTGCTGGATCACGCCGTGATGCATGTCCACGAGATACAGGGCGCCTTCCGGGCCGGTGAGCGCGTTGACGGGGCGGAAGCGCTCGTCGGTCGAGGCCACGAACTCCTGCTGGCCGTAGAACGCCGTCCCTTTGACCAGGCCTTTGTCGGGATTGAGCACCAGGCGCTTCACGAGGTTGCCCGCCGGCTCGCAGATGAACGCGTTGCCGTAGGCGTCGGCCGGGAAGAGGTCCGAACGATAGACCCAGGGGCCGCAGGCGGCGGTGCATTCCTTCAGCCTGAAGTCGCGCAGCATCTCCGGGCGGTAGCCGCGATTGATGCCGGGGTTCACGCGCGCGGGCCAGACGGTCTGCTCGACCGCGGCCTTGGTGTTGAGGCCGGTGTTACGCAGCAGATGCGGATTGCGGAGCAGGTAGGACGAATTGACCACGTCGACGCGCAGGAGGTCGCTGTTGTTATTGGAGTAAAGCCGGCCGTAGTCGTCCTGCGCGAGGCCCCACTGCCCGCGGAAGGTGCTGTTCTCACGGACCCACTGGCCGTCGACGGGCTTGAACCGGGCCGCGTAGGCGCCGGCGTAGAGCCAGCCATCGTGCCCCCAGAGCAGGGCGTTCGGGGCGCGTTCGGGGTTGGCGAGCTGCGGGCGGGCCGGATCGACGCGCACGCCGAAGTCCGTCGCGACCTCCGTCTTTTCGTCGGCCTTGCCGTCGCCGTCGGTGTCGCGGCAGAACCAAAGGTGCGGCGGGGCGCCCACGAGCGCGCCGTCGCGGTGGAGCACCAGCGCGCGGGGCAGGATGATGTTCTCGAGGAAGACCGTACGCTTGTCCATGCGCCCGTCGCCGTCGGTGTCGCTGAGGACCACCACCGAACCCTTGGCCTGGGCTTCGGTCGTGCCGTCGAAGTCCTCCATGTAGCCCGTCATCTCGACGACCCAGAGGCGGCCGTCGGGGGCGAACTGCAGGACCGTCGGGTGACGGACCAGCGGGGCCTCGGCGACGAGCTCGATGCGGTAGCCCGGGGCGACCTTGAACGCGCGGAGCGCCTCTTCGGCGGAGAGCGGCGGCGAGGGCGGGATCAGGTGCGCCGGGACGATCGGCACCTGCGCCTCCCCGGCCTTGTCGCCGATCTGGGCGCAGAGCGGCGCGACGGCCAGGCTGAGGGCGGCGAGGAGGCGGCTGCGTCGGGGCATACGCATAAGCATGATATGAACGCTCCGGGGCCGACCGGTCAACCGACGCCGTCGCTTTCCGCCGCCTTTATTCGACAGGTCGCGGACAAATAACCGTGCCTACGGGCGGACCGAGGCGTGACCTCAGCATAAAGCCCTCAGGTCAGGCGGATTGTTTTGTCCGCAGGGACCGGCCATCTCCGTCCCGTCATGCTTTTCCCACCACCGCCGGGGCTCCTCATCCTGCTCGCGTGCCTGCTCGCTCCGCCCGCCCAGGCCGCGTTCAGGGCCAGCCTGCCCGCGCCCGTCATCCTGGCCGAGGATACCGACGACGATGGCCTGGACGATGAGCTGGAAGACCAGCTGGGGACGGATCCGCTCTCCGCGGACACGGATGCCGACCGCTGGAACGACCTCACGGAACTCATCCATGGGACGGATCCTTCCGACCCGACGGATTATCCGCGCCTCTTCGAATCGGGCGACCGCCGGAGCAGCTCCGCCACGCGCGCCCAGCGGCTGCGGGCCGTCGAGCTTTCGGGCGGCGCCTGGCGGTCGGCACCGCGGGCCGCGCCCGCGACGCGACCAGGCTCCTTCAGCCTGCGTTACCATTACCTGCCGGGAGCCAAACCCGACCTCGCCGTGGAGGTGAGACGGTCCGACCTCCCCGCCGGGTCCTACTTCCTGCTCTGGGATCACCGCATCGACCTTAATCCTCTGCGGCTCCGCCAGCATTACGTGGTGACGATCCGACGCGATGACGGCCGGCTCATCGGCGAATGGCGGACGCCCGCCGACGTGGACGAGATCCGGCGAACGGCCGGCGTGGCCTTCGAGCTTTCGGCGGAGGATCATCTCCGGCCGTTGACGGTCTCGCTCCTGCCCGAAAGCGGCCCGGGCTTGGGATACGAAGTCCGCGATTTCGGCGTCGTGCCCGCCGGGCTCGAGGCCGACGTCGACCGTGATGGCGTCATCGTCGCGGGCGAACGCCCGCCGCGCGGCCGCGCGCTCCGCCATTGGATCAACGACGATGACGACGAAGGCGACTGGCAGTCGCCGGGCGACCTGCCGGGACGGTCGGGCCGCGAGGCCGACCACGCGCAGGACGGCGTCGATGGGCTGCGCGATCTCGTGGATTTCCTCCCGCTCAATCTGGCCATCGGTTCCGTGGTGCGCCGGCTGCGGCCGGAAGACGGCTTCCGGTATGTGCTGCGACAGGCGGATCGCGGCGTCCAAGCGATCCCCACCGGGCTGACGCCTGCGACGGTCGGCGGGCTCCATCGCAACGCCGGATTGGCGGTCTTCGGCCCTTCGCTCGACGGACCTTGCGCCCTCGCGCAGGTGATGCGTCCGGATGCCGACGGCGCGATCGAACTTCCGGACGAATTCCTCGCGCATGTCGGCCGGAAGGACCACGGCGTCATCCTCCTCGAAGGCGCGCGTCCCTCGGTGCGTCCTGTGCGGCTCGAGATCCATCAGCACGACCGGCTGGTCGTCGCGACCGAGATGCCGCTCGTGCTCGCGCCGGTCGAGTCGATGTACCGCCATGTCGGGCTGACCGGGCTCGCCCGGACCTTCGCGGGCGAGCCGCTGGCCCCCAAGGAGACGCCCCGACCGACCCAGACCGGAGAACCGGCGGGACTGCCCGACGGCGAGACCTCCGCGCGCTGGGTGGTGATGCTCCACGGCTACAACGTCTCCGCGCAGGCGGCGCGTGGCTGGCAGGCGGAGACCTTCAAGCGCCTGCGCGCCCTCGGCAGCGAGGCGCGCTTCGTCGGGGTCACCTGGGACGGCGACACCGGACTGGACTACCATCAGGCCGTCTTCCAGGCCTTCCAGGCCGGGGACGGACTGCCGGGCGCCCTCCGCTTCGTCGACGAGGCGCGGACGACCCTCATCGCCCACAGCCTCGGCAATGTCGTCGCCTGCCAGGGCGTGCAGGCCGGCTTCCGCCCGGCCCACCTCATCCTGCTCAACGCCGCCCTGCCGCTCGAGGCGATCGCCGGCGAAAGCGTCACCGAGACCTACGCGGCCGACATGACCGAGGCGTCGTGGCGGGCGTACCCGCGCCGGCTTTACGCCGCCGACTGGTCAAAGGTCCATGTCCACGGACATCGGCGACATGGCTATGCGTGGCCGAACTGCTTCTTCCGGGTCCGGCTCCTCGGGGATGTCGTGAACTGCTTCTCCGCCGGAGAGGACGTGACCAACTGCCCGCCGGCGATGACCTCGGCCTCCGTGCTGGCGACGCTCTGGGCCGGCCGCTCGATCGACTACGGTGTCTGGAAGACCCAGGAGCTGCTGAAAGGCGTGGGCTGGACGCGTTCGCTCGGCGCCTTGCCGATGGAGCGGTCGCAAGGCGGCTGGGGTTTCAATCCGGCCTGGCGCGGAAAGTTCGTCCCCAGCGGGCCCGACCGGCTCCTCGGCGGGCGCTACGAACTCCTTGCCCCCGACGTGGCCGCGCGGATCACCGACGCCCAGCTGCGCACCCATCCGTTCTTCCGCCCGTTCGAACAGCGCTGGCTGCACGTGCTCCCGATCGCGCCAGGCTCGCCGCTGGCGGACGTCCCGAAGATGCGCTACGACCTCCTCGCGAGGGGCCTGCCGGCGCTGAGCCCGGCGGCCGGCTCGACGCCCTTCCCTCCGTTGGGCGGAAGCTCGCCGGTGACGAACTTCGACCTCGAGATCCGCGGTCGCCCGGTCGGCGGCGGCTGGCCGGCGGCCGGCCACGACTCGCCGCTGACCCGTGGCCGCTGGCTGCACAGCGACTTCAAGAACGCCGCCCTGCCTTACGTCCACCCGCTTTTCCAAGCCGTGATCAACCGCGGCGCCCTGCGATGAGGCTATCCCTTGCCACCCTTCTGCTGCTGGCCCGCGTGGCCTGGGCCGACGAGCGGACGATCAGGGTCGTCGACGAGGACGGTCGCGCGCTGGGCGGAGCCGCCGTCACCGCCACGCTCACGCCCCCCGACGACCCACGCCTCTCGAGCACGGTGGTCCGCGCCGGGATGACCGACGCATCGGGCTCACTCCGCTTCCAGGCGGATGACCGGCTGATCCTCACGCGCGTCCAAGCCGACCACGCCGGTTGCTTCGCCGCGGACGTCGATCATCGGCATGGTTTGGGACGACTCCGCCAGCCGTCGGAGCTGACGCTGACCTTGCCGCGGATGACGCACGGCGTGCCGCTTCATTACCGCGAAGTCCGCCTCACCGGCTTGCCCACGGGCCGCCGGATCGGCTTCGACGCGGAAATCGCCGACGCGGTCGCGCCCTGGGGAAAAGGACGTACCCGTGACATGGAGTTCGAACTGACCAGCGAGCAGGTCGGCTGGACGGAGTCACCGGAAGTCCTGGCGGAGCTCAGACGCTCCCCCGAAGGCCGGCGCATGGACGATCAGGAGTGGGCGGAGACTTACGGCCGCTTCCGCGGGATGCTGCGCATCTCGTTGCCGAGGAAAGGCGACGGCCTGCGGATGACACCCGCCTTCTGGCCGTATTGCCGGCTGAAAATGCCGGCGCTCGCCCCGGACGAAGGCTACGCGCCGGAGATGACGCTCGCTTTCGATACGCTGCCCACGGCGGAAAGCCCCGGCGATCGGCACGGCTGCTACCTCCGGCTCCGCACGCCGGACGGCGAAGGGCCGGCCTCCGCGCATCACGCTAAGATCCAAGGACGCGTCGACGTCGGCCCCGGGCGGGTGACGTTCCGGTTTTACTTTAACCCGCGGGCCGGCGACCGGCGGCTGGCCGCGGACATCAGGACCAACCTCCTGCAGCCGCCGCCCGACGCCACGCCGGCCGAGCGCGACCGCTTCCAAGCCTCCGAACCCTGACCTTCAGGGGGGCTTACGACTTGCCCGTAGGCCCTTTTGACAAAGAATACTTACCTACCCCCGCCCGCCCTTTCTTCCCCAACCGCTTACCGCCAACCGCTAACCGCCAACACCTTTCCTATGCCCCTCCTCAACCGCTCCCTGCTCATCGCCGCGGCCACCCTGTCCGCCGTCCTCGCCTCCGCGACGCCGACCGACGTGCATCCGTCCGGGAACACGGCCAATGACACCTGGATCAACGGCGTTTCCGGCGACGGATTCACCGCCGTCGGCCGCACCAACCTCGGCCCGGGCCTGATGAACGCCTTCAAGCTCGTGGGCAATGCCTACGCCACCCTGACCCCCCTCGGTGGCCACCAGAACGCCGTCGCCACCGCGGCCTCGGCCGACGGCTCGGTCGTGGTCGGCTTCTCCATCGACGGTTCGGCGTTCAACCAGGCCGTCTCGTGGACCGGCGTGAACCCGACGGCGCTCGACACCATCAACGAATACATGTTCTCCGAGGCCACCGCCGTGTCGGCGAACGGCGGCACGATCGTCGGCTGGGGCTTCAGCAATATTAACTTCATCGAGGAAGCGTTCTTTTATCGCAACAACACGCTGACCAACATCGGCGTGGCGTTCGGCAGTCCGTTCGTCGCCAGCAAGGCCGTCGGCGTCTCCGCGGACGGCGCCGTCATCGTCGGGACGAGAGGCGACAGCTTCTCCACGCCCACGACGCTGCAGGGCTTCATCCACACCTCGGGAGGTGTCACCGCGGTCGACGCCCCGACGGGCATCGCCGCCTTCGGCACCAACGGACTCACCCTGACCCAGCTCACCGGCATCTCCGGCGACGGCGCGGTCGTCATCGGTTTCGCGTCGAGCTCGTTGAATTCGAGTCCGCTGGGCAACGAACAGGCTTTCAAATACGTGCGCGCCGGCAGCACCTATCAGGCCCTCGGCACCCTCACGGGCGGCAACTGGTCCATCGCCCGCGCGGTGAACAGCGACGGCTCGGTCATCGTCGGCCAGGCGGATAACGCCCTTGGCGACCGCGAAGCCTTCGTCCACCAGAACGGCACGATGACCGGTCTCGGCGCCCTGGAGACCGGCGGCAGCTCCAACGCGACCGGCGTCTCCGCCGACGGCACCGTCATCGTCGGCTACGCGAGCGTCGGCGCCCGCACCCACGCCTTCGTCTACGCCAACCAGACCATGCTCGATGAGACGGAGTGGATGCGCTCCCTCAACGGCCCCGGCGGCCTCACGGCGATGGCCAACAACCTCGGCAACCTGGCCCTGGAAGGCGCCCACCACCGCCCGCTGATGTCGTATGACGGCATGGGCAAGCAGACCCACGTCTGGGCCACCGGCGACTTCGGCGCCTCCTCCCGTCAGACCGACCGCCGCACCTCCTTCGGCGAAGTCGGCGCAAGCCAGGCCTACGGCGACACGGTCATCGGCGTGGCCGTGGGCACCGCCCTCCAGACGCAGGACCTCCTCTTCGGCGGCGACGCCAAGATCACCGGCCAGACCTTCATGGCCGAGATCGACACGCGCCTGGCCGACAAGGAGAGCATCCTCTCCCTCCTCGTCCTCCGCGGCGAATGGGACGCGCAGACGGCCCGCGGTTACGTGACCGGTGGCGGTAACGACATCTCCCGCGGTCAGACCGACCTGAACACCACGACCGTGCGCGTGCGCTACGACGGCCCCGCCCAGAAGTTCATCAGCAACGTGACCGCCGCGCCGTTCGCCTCGTTCGCGCTCACCCGCGTGCGCACCGATGCCTTCGCCGAAAGCGGCGGCTCCTTCCCCGCCAGCTTCGACGCGCACACCCACACCGCCAAGGAAAGCCGCCTCGGCCTGCTCACGAAGTTCGTCGCCGGCCCGGCCACCACCCTGCGTCTCACCGCCGAGTGGATTCACCGCTTCGACGACGCCGGCGACGCCCTCAGCGGCGTGAACCAGACCACCTCCGGCGCCTTCTCGGTGGCCGGCCTGGCGCCGACCAAGGATCAGGCCCGCTTCGGCCTCGACGTCGACCACAAGCTGACCGCCGACACCCTGCTCAACTTCTCGGTCCATGCCGCCGGCTACGGCCAGGCGCATGACGTCGCCGGCTCCCTCAGCCTCCGCCGCGGATTTTAACAGGTAGGGTCAGCCTCGCGAGGGGACACGTGGGCAAGTTGACACGTGGACAAGGAGCAAAACAGGCCGCCCACCCGGGCGGCTTTTTATTGGTAGGGCTGACCGGCCCGGTCAGCCGCGGTCGAGCGGGCCGCTCAATCCTACCCATGCAACTAGGTCAGCACGCGGTGCTGCCCCTACCTCGAGACAGACAGTCCCCCGATACTCGATACTCTACACTCGATACTCCCAATCTCAGGCCTTCGCCTGACGCTTGCGGCGGCGGATCGCGGCGGCGGCCAGGGCGAGGGCGCCGAGGCCGAAGCCGTAGGTCGAAGGCTCGGGCACGG
>VHCL01000049.1 GCA_016871725.1 Verrucomicrobiota bacterium
TCACCAGTGGGCCCCGAAGGACGTCATCGAGAAGGCCCTCGACTTCGTCGACGCCAAGCTGCCGAAATAAGCGGTCGGTCTTGCCAACGCGCCGGCGCGAGGGCATCAAGGAACGCAACCCCATGCGCATCCTCGCCCTCCTGTCCGTCGCCCTGCTCGCGGTCCACGCCGACGCGGCCGCTCCGAAGTTCAACGACCCGAAGCCGCAGGCCTACCACCTCCGCGCGCGCGCCAGCGAGGTCGACCCGACCGCGAAGGCGTATCCGGAGATCGAGTTCCATCTCGACAGCAAGGGCAAGCCGGCCGACGTGCAGACGGCCGACGTCGACACGCGCGTCGCCCCGCGCGGGCAGCTCGTGGTCTGGCTGATGGGCCATAACCCCGTCATCGCCGACAAGGTCAACGGCTACGGCTACCACCACATCAGCGTCCACTACGCCCGCGGCTGGTTCGGGAAGCTCAACACCGTGCCCGCCGACACGCAGCATCTCGGCAACATCCGCCTCGAAGCCACCGCCGGCGTCGACGCCTCGAAGTCGGTCGAGATCGCCGCCGCCGATTCCGCCAAGGGCCGCGCGACGCGCATGGTGCAGTGGCTCGTGAAGACGCACCCGCAGGGCCGCTGGGAACAGTTCCTCACCGCCGGCGGCAAGGAACTCGACTGGACCAAGGTCGTCGTCGGCGGCTCCTCGCACGGCGCCACGTCCTCCGCCCGCTTCGCGATGCACCAGCAGGTCGCGCGCGTGATCATGTTCTGCGGCCCGCGCGACAACACCGAAGACTGGCAGGCCGGCCCTTCCGCCACGCCCCTCAACCGCTTCTTCGGCTACTCCCACGTCCTCGACGGCGGCTGGACCGACCAGCACTACCAGCGCTCCTGGCTCTTGCTGCGCCTGAACGAATACGGCCCCATCGTGAACGCCGACGACGCCAAGGCGCCCTACGGCCACACCCGCCGCCTGATCACTTCGGCCCCGATGAAGGGCGACGCCAAGAAGCAGGCCGGCGCCGCGCACGGTTACGTGACCCCGAGCAACGGCTCGCCCAAGGACGCCCAGGGCCGCCATCTCCAGGAAGACGTGTGGAAGTATCTCTTCACCTCCGACGTCGAAGTCACCGGCAAGCCGGTCCCCGCCGAACCGGGCATCCGGATGAATCAGCGCCCGGAAGCGAAGGCCAAGAAGTAAGCCGCCGGAAGGACGGCTTGCGCTCGGCGGCCTTTCGGCTGTTGGATGACCGCGTTCACCGTGGCCATCCGCATCGATCTCGTCACCCTCTTCCCGGCCATGGCCGACGGCTTCCTCCAGGAGTCGGTCATCGGGAAGGCCATCGACAAAGGCCTGATCGCCTTCAAGGCGCACGACCTGCGCGCCTATTCCAAGGACAAGCACCGCAAGGTGGACGACATGCCCTACGGGGGCGGACCGGGCATGCTGATGACCTGCCAACCCCTCTTCGACGCCGTCGACGCCCTGGCCACCCCGGACTGCGAAGTGATCTACCTTTGCCCGGATGGTGAACAATTGACCAATAAGCTGGCCAAGGAACTGGCCCAGAAGAGCCACCTGATCCTCATTTCGGGCCATTATGAGGGCATTGACCAGCGTTTCCGGGACAAGAAGGTCACCCGGGAGGTCTCCATCGGGGATTATGTGCTCACTAATGGCACTTTACCCGCCTGCGTCCTGGTCGATTGCCTCGGCCGGCAGATACCCGGAGTGCTCGGGGAGGAAAACTCCTTGACGGGGGATAGTTACAACGGCAAGTTGCTCGCCTTTCCGCAGTTCACCCGACCCGCTGTTTATGATGGTCTCGAGGTGCCCCCCGTCCTCCTCGGAGGAAACCACGCCGAAATCGAAAAATGGCGTCGGGAAAGGCAAATAGAGAAGACAAAGCAACGCCGACCGGACCTGATGAAAGACCAAGAACACCAGCCATGAGCAACCATCCCCTCATCCAATTTGCCACCCAGCCCCAGCTGAAGACCGCCCGCGGCGACCATGAATTCAAGGTCGGCGACGGCGTGAAGGTCTCCACCAAGGTCCGCGAAGGCGACAAAGAGCGCACCCAGGTGTTCTCCGGCATCGTCATCCAGCGCAAGGGCGGCGGCATCCACGAAACCTTCACCGTCCGCCGCGTCTCCTTCGGCGAAGGCGTCGAGCGCACTTTCCCGGTCCACTCCCCCAACATCGAGAAGATCGAAGTCGAGCGCACCTCGCAGGTCATGCGCGCCCGCCTCTTCTACCTCCGCGATCGCCAGGGCAAGTCGGCGACCAAGGTGAAGGAAAAGCGCTTCGACCCGACCGAGCACGCCGCCCAGCAGGCTGCCGCGGCCGCCGCCAAGTAAGCCTCCCGAGGCTGCTCCGAAACCCCGCCACCCGGCGGGGTTTTTTGTGCCCGGAGCCGCGGGCCAATCGGAGGAGACTAAATAAGGCCCTCCGGGCCCCTATTCGCAAGATACGCACTAAGTCATTTATTCACAGTGGCTTGTTTTGCGTGTTTTGGGAGGGGCTCCTGCCCCTGGGGATAAAATTTCCGGAAAACCCACCGGGGAAGGCTTGACTCTCCCCGGCCGCCCTGCGTCCTTGCACCTCCGTCTTTTGGAATCCTTCCGAGAGCGAGAACCCACCACCTTCTCCAAACCCATGCTACGCATCCGCCTCCAACGCTTCGGTACCAAGAACGAGCCGACCTACCGCCTCGTCGTCGCCGAGCAAGCCATCCGCCGCGACGGACGTTTCGTCGAAGTCCTCGGCAACTACAATCCCCGCGCCCGCGGCAAGACCCCGGGTCTGGTGATCAACGTCGAGCGCGTCGACCATTGGGTCAAGCTCGGCGCCCAGCCGTCCGACACCGCGAAGTCGCTCGTGAAGCGCGCGCGCGAAGAAGCGGCCAAGGCCTAAGTTAATTTACACGGCGGAAACGCCCACCCTGACGATGCTTCACCCCGCCCCCCGGCGGGGTGATTCATTTGGCGGGGTCGCCGACGGGACCGAAGGCCTCAGTTGATCTTGTTCCAGCCGCCCTGACCGTCTTTCTCCAGCTTCTGGAAGCCGGCCCGCGCCAGGCGCTGGTCGCTCAGGCCCTGCTTCATGGCGCCTTCACCATACTTGGTCGTGAGCGTGGGCGACTCGATGACCCGACGACACGGTGCCTTGGTCACGGGGTGCGCGGTGAAGTCCGGAGCGTCCGCCGGCAGGTCGACCTCGAACTCCTCGCCGTCGGCGCCGTCGGGCTGGATCACGATGTAACGACGCAGAGGCATGGCTTACTTGCGGGAGGAACGCGGGTCGAAAGCGTCGCGCAGGCCGTCGCCGAGGAAGTTGAGGGACAAGAGCGTCAGGGCGAAGACGACCGAGGGCGAGACCAGCAGCCAAGGGCACTCTTCCATGATGTCGGCCCCTTCCTTGATCATCAGGCCCCAGGAGGTCATCGGGGCCTTCACGCCAAGCCCCAGGAAGCTCACGAAGGCCTCCAAGAGCATCACACCGGGGACGGTCAGGGTCGCGCACACGGCGATGGTACCGGCGAGGTTGGGGAGGTAGTGCCGGCGGAAGATGCCCCAGCGCGACTGCCCGAGCGACTCGGCGGCCTGCACGAACTGCGAGCCCCGCAGCTCGCGGGTCTGGTTGCGGATGATGCGCGCCATCGTCAGCCACGAGACGCCGCCCACCGCCAGGAAGATCATCGGCAAGTTCTGCCCGAAGACGACCGTGGCGAGGATGACGACGAGGGTCAGTGGCAACGTGCTCACGACGTCGACGCCGCGCATCAGGAGGTCCTCGGCGCGGCCGCCGACTTCCGCGGCGACGACGCCGTAGCAGATGCCGAGCACGAGGGCCACGGCGGTGGCGATGAGGCCGACGAAGAGCGAGATCATGCCGCCTTGGAGCAGGCGCGAAAGGACGTCGCGCCCGAGGAGGTCGGTGCCGAGCCAGTGCGCCGACGAGGGCGCCATGGCGCTGTGCGCGAGGTTCTGCTCCATGTACGGATACGGGGCGATCCACGGCGACAGGAAGCAGACGGCCGCGACCGCCACGAGGAACCAGCCCGACCAGACGGCGGCGCGGTCCCGGCGGAAGCGCTGCCAGCCGCTCTCGGCGGCGAGGGTCTCGGCGACGGGGGCGCTCATCGGCCGCGGGCCACCTTGGGGTTCAGCGCGGCGTTGGCCAGGTCGGCCGCGAGGTTGAGGAACAGGAGCGCCGCCGCGTACACGATCGTCGTGCCGAGGATCAGCATGACGTCACGGTTGATGATGGCGGTGACGAAGAGCCGGCCCATGCCCGGGACGTCGAAGAGGGATTCGACCACGAAGGAGCCGGAGACGAGGCCGGCGGCGGCGGGCCCGAGGTACGTGACGACGGGCAGGAGCGCGTTGCGGAGCGCGTGGACGAACCAGACGCGCAGCGGGGGCACGCCCTTGGCGCGCGCGGTGCGCACGTAATCCAGCGAGCGCACCTCCATGAGCGAACCGCGCGTGAGGCGGGCGAGCGGCGCGGCGGTGATCAGGCCGAGCGTGGCCGCGGGCAGGATGAAGTGCTCGGGTTCACCCCAGCCGCACGGCGGCAGCCAGCCGAGGCCGAGCGCGAAGACGAGCGCGAGGAGCGGGCCGAGCACGAACGACGGCACGCAGATGCCGACGAGCGTGAAGCCCATCGGGACGCGGTCCAGCCAGCTGTTGGGCCGCGACGCGGCGAGCACGCCGACGGGCACGCCGATGAGCACGGCGACGAGCAGCGAGACGAAGCCCAGCGCGCACGAGACGCCGATGCGCGAGCCGATGACTTCGCGCACGGTCCAGCCGGGATACTTGAGCGAGGGACCGAGGTCGCCCTGCGCGAGATGGACGACGTAGTTGCCGAGCTGTTTCGGCAACGGCTGGTCCAGGCCGTAGTAAGCCTCGAGGCGCGCCTTGACCTCGGCGGGCAGCGGCCGGTCCTTGTCGAACGGCCCGCCGGGCACGGCGTGCGCGAGGAAGAACGTCGCGACGACCACCACGAGGAGGACGGGCACCATCTCCAGCAGGCGGCGCAGGACGTAGGCCATCAGGGCTTGGGCGTCTCCGCGGCCTTGACGCGCTTCTCCAGCTCTTCGAGCGAAGGCGGCGGCGGGAGGCCGGGCTCGCCCTTGGTCGTCCAACCCATCTTGCGGGCCATGAGCTCGTATTCCTGCGGGCTGAGCGTGCCCTTGGCCTTCAGGCGCGCCTTCCGTTCGTCGGTATCGTCCTGCATGCGTTCCTGCTGCAGGAGCTGGTCGCGCTTCGGGTCCGGGAAAAGGGAGCAGCCGGCGAGCCACGCGAAGCTCGCGAGCAGGAGGGCGCGGGGGACGGACTTCATCGGCATCCTTCTACTCGGCGAGGTCGTACGGGCTCAAGCGCGTACAGGCCGCCGGGCCGGCGAACCGATGACGACGGCGGGCGACCTGGTCGTAGAGGAAGTCGAGCCACGCGACCGGCAGCCAGCCGGTCACGGCGGCCACGGCGGCCCAGCCGCCGCCCAGCGTCGTCAGCATCGCGCGCACGGCCCGCGAGCGGACCAGCCGCCGCGAACCGTCCCAGACCACGATCGTCTCCGGATCTCCGCCCGGCGGCTCGCCCGCCACGCGGGCGGTTTCCCCGCGGTTGGTGGCGAAGAGCAGCCGCCCCGCCGCGTTGCGCCGGGCGAACCAGGCGGCCGACCCGTTGCAGAGGGCGCATTCCCCGTCGATGAGGACGATCAGCGGCGCGGCAGGCATGTCCTTGACCCTAACGGACGGACGGACGCGGGGAAAGGGGTAATCTGCGCCCATCGCCGGCAGAAAGGACCTTTAAGGCCAGCGAAAGCGCTTGTCATGGACCTGCGGCGGTGCCAAGTTGCCCGTCCTGTTGGCCGGAAGGGTATCCAAGTGGCTAAAGGTCGCGGACTGTAAATCCGTTCAGCTTCGCTGTTCGTGGGTTCGAATCCCACCCCTTCCACCAGCAGGACGTCCGAGGCCCCTCCCAAGGGGGCCTCTCCCTGCCCTTATCCCTGAAATCCGCGTTGACTCCGAGGGCCGCCCACGGCTTCCCTACTGACACACATGGCCAACATCAAAGCTAACAAGAAGAGCATCCGCCAGACCGCCCGTCGCGCCGAGCACAACAAGATCGTCCGCACGCGCCTCAAGGGCCTCGTCAAGAGCCTGACCGGCGCCAACGTCGCCGCTTCCGCCTCCCAGGTCGCTTCCGCCGCCGACAAGGCCGCGAAGACCGGCGTGATCCATCGCAACAAGGCGAACCGCATCAAGGCTCGCCTCGCGAAGAAGCTCGCCGCCGCCAAGAAGTGATGCGGGGCTGGCCCCTCACCGACCCCGTCGCCTCGGCGCCGGGGTTTTTTTGTTCCTGAGATGTCCGCCGACGTCCCCGCCTCCATCGGTTTCGCCGCCGGCCTCCTCGGCGAGGAAGCCGTGCGCATGGACGTCCTGGCCCATGGCGCCGGCTGGGTCGCCCTGGCCAAGCCGGGCGGCGTCGCCTTCGAGGAACACCCCTGGCAGCACGGCGCCCCCACCCTCCTCGGCCAGCTCCGCGCCCAGCTCGAAGCCGGCAAGCCGGAGATGGTCCGCCTCGGCCTCGCCGAACCCGCCGCGGTCTTCGGCCCCGAACCCGAGACGGCCGGCATCGCGATCCTCGCCGACCGCGCCACGGCCCTCGCCGGCTGGCGCGAAGCCCTCGGCTCGGGCGCCTTCCGCTTCGACTACGAGTTCGTCGCCCGAACCGAGGACGCCCCCGAGGACGCCGGCCTCTGCGACCTCCCGGTCGGCATGGACGACTCCCAGGAGCGCGCCTTCGTCTCGCACCGGAACGGCAAGCACGCGCAGACCCGCTTCGAACCCGGCCGCGCCTGCGGCCGCTGGCGCGTCTGGGCCGCGCACACGCCCTTCCCGCGCCGCGACCAGGTGCGCATCCACGCCGCCGAATGCGGCATCCGCATCGCCGGCGAACTGAAATACGGCCGCTCGGGCCGCGTGACGCTCACCGACACGACGCCGAAGGGCCGACTCAACAAAGGCGAGGACAAGCCCCTGCACCGCGGCCTGCTCCTGCGCGTCGCCCGCGTGACCGGCAAGGTCGCCGGCCAGCCGTTCGAGATCGTCGCGCCGCGGCCCGATGATTTCGCGACGGTGGTGAAGCGCCTCTCGAAAGGGCTCTGATCAGGCCTCCGACGGGAAGCGCAGCGTGAAACGGTCCGTCGTGCGCGCGTAGCCGTCGGGACTGTTCAGGCGTCCGATCGGGGCATATTGCGCGTAGTCGACCTTCCAGGTCGCCGGATCGGCCACGCCCTCGCGCACATGAGCGAGCAGGAGCTCGATCACGACGAGGCGGTTGTCGCCGTACTTGCGGATGTCGAGCACGCGGCCTTCGAGGGCCACGGGGCATTCGACGAGCCGCGGGACGCGCACGCGCTCGGAGGGCGCCAGCGTGAAGCCGGCGCGCGGGACCTCGCTCACGCCGGGCGGCAGCGGGCGCGCGCACTCGACCATCCGCGCCGCGACGGCTTCGTCGCAGACATGGATGACGCACTCGCCGTTGGCGTGCAGGTTGGCCGCGGTGTCCTTGGGCGTGCCGTCGTCGCGGTCGGCCGGGGCGAGCACGGCGAGCGCCGGCTCGGTGCCCATGACGTTGAAGAACGAGAACGGGGCGGCGTTGACGACGCCCGCGGCGTCGATCGTCGTGACCAAGGCGATGGGCCGCGGGACGACCAGGCCCGCGAGGAGGCGGTACGCCTGCGCGCCGGGATGGGCCGCGAGGTCGAAACGGACGCTCATGCGCCGGGCGGCGGATCCTCGCCGCCGTGCGAGACGATGGCTTCGCGACGCAGGCGGTCATGCCGGTAGGACATGATCACGTAGAGGGCCACGCCGACGCAGATGCAGGAGTCCGCCACGTTGAAGGCGGGGAAGCGGTAATACGGCAGATGGACGTCGATGAAGTCGATGACGTGGTCACCGAAGAGGCGGTCACGCACGTTGCCCAGGGTGCCGCCGACGAACAGGCCGAAAGCGAGCCGGCCGCCCTGGAGCTCCCGCAGGAGCGGCTGACGCCAGCGCCAGACGAGCGCGAGCACGGCGAGGGCGAGGAAGACCAGGAACGGCCGGACGTCATGCTCGGCGCCCAGGCCCCAGGCGGCGCCTTTGTTGCCGACGTGCACGAGCCAGAACCACGGGAAGACGACGATCGGCGCGCGCTCCGGGTCTTCGCCGAAATACGCCCCGAACGGGATGTGCCGGACGACGAGCAGCTTGGTCGCGACGTCCGCGACGATCGCGGCCACACAGACCGTCCAGAAGGACAGGTAGGGGCGGAACCGGGCGAACATCGGGGGCGCGCTCAGGTGTCGCTCGGATCGTCCTCGCCGCCGCCGCCGCCGGTGCCGAAGCCGACTTCGTCGCCGATCTCGCCGAGCGGGTTGCCGCCGCGACGGCGGTGGGCGCGACGGTTGCGCTCGAGCTCCTTCTGGCCCTCGAGGGAATAGCGGGTGAAGGGCACGGCGATCAGGCGCGCGGCCGGGATCGCCTTGCCGGTGATCTCACAGGTGCCGTAGGTGCCCTTCTTCATGCGCTCGATGGCGTCGGCGATCTCCTTGAGCGCTTCCTGCTCGTTGGAGATCAGCGAAAGGGCGAAGTCGCGGTCGGCGGTGTCGGTGCCCGCGTCGGCGAGGTGCTGCGAGTAGCCCGAGAGGTCGCCGGCGTCGTCCTTGCCCGACTTCTTGAGCGCCTCCTCGGAGTGGAAGGCCAGGCCCTTGTGGAGCGCGTCGCGCATGTCCACGAGCAGGCGGTAGTAGCGGCGGAACTTCTCCGGGACCTGCTTCGACTCGTCGACGAAGCCCTCGCCCTTGCGGAAGGGATTGGAGCCGCCGAGCAGGTCGGCGATGGAGGCGGCCGCGATGTTGTTCGAGCGGTTGCCCTGCGAGCGGGCGGCGGCGGCGGCCTTCTCGCGCGCCTTGCGTTCCTCGTCCGGCACCCAGACGTTGAGCTTGGACTTGGACTTGCTGCGCTTGTCGAGGTAGGCCTTGAGGTCCGCGAGGGTGTAATACTGCAGCTTCGGACGCGGAGCGACCTCGAGGACGGCCGACTGGTGGTGGACGTCGCGGTGCTTGTCGAGCATGCCCTTCTGGGCGGCGTGGTCGACCTTGGGAGCCTTCGCGCCCTTGCCCTTCGCCGCCGGGGCGGCCTTGGCGTCCTTCGCGTTCTTGGCCGGAGCGACGGGGGCGGCGCCCTTCTTCGCGACCGGCGCCGGAGCCGCCTTGGCGGACTTCACCGGCGCGGCGGCCTTGCCCTTCGGGGCCTGCGAGGCCTTCGCCGCCGGCTTGGCGACGACCTTGGGCGCGGGCTTGGCGACCGGCTTGGCGGCCGGCTTGGCCTTGGCCTTCGGCGCCGGAGCGGCCTTCTTGGCGGACTTCTTGGGATCGGGTTTCTTGGACATCGGTGAGAGGGGTCAGAGTTGGGAGTATTTGGCGAGGAGGGCTTCGCGGCAGCGTGGAGACACCATACCAAAACGGCCGGCTTCCACAAGTGCGGGGACCCAGCGCCAGGAACGGGGGCAACGGACGCCTTCGGCCTTGTCGACCTGGAAGGCCAAGGCGGCTCCGGCCTGCGGCTTGAGCTGGACCGAGGAGACGATCCAAAGTTCGGTCAGGAGGGCCTGATGGGCGGTCAGGAGGGCGAAATCCGCGTCGGCGGCGTCGCCGGTGACGACGACGGCAGCCTCGAGGGACTGGCCGATCTTCTTTTCCTGGCGGAGACGCTCCAGCGGGACGTTGACCTGGGCGGCCAAGGCTTGGATGCGCGTGACGGCGGCGTGGGCGGCCTGGCCGGCGGCGTCCTCCCAGCGGGCGTCGATGGCCGGCCAATCCTGCAGATGCACGTTGGTCGTGTCGACGTACTCGGCCTTGGCGTGCAGGTGCGACCAGGCTTCGTCGGCGGTGAACGGCACGAATGGCGCGATGAGCTTCAGGTAGGCGCGCAGGACGAGGTCGAGCGCGGTCTGCGTGGAGCGGCGCAGCGGGTCGTCGGGCGCGGTGGTGTAGAGGCGGTCCTTGACCACGTTGTGGTAGGTCGCGGAAAGCGTCGCGGTGGTGAAGCCGGCGAGCGCGGCGGCGGCGCGGTGGAACTCGTTCCGCTCGCACGCGTCGGTGACCTCGCGGATGAGCCTGGCGGTCTCGACGAGCACCCAGCGGTCGACGGGGCTGAGCTGGTCCACGGCGACGGCGTGCTTGGCGGCGTCGAAGTCGTACAGGTTGCCGAGCTGGTAGCGCAGCGAGTTGCGCATGCTGCGGTACTGGTTCGAGATCGTCTCGAAGATCGCGTCGGAGAGCGGGATGTCGCTCTGGTAGTTCTCGGAGGCGACCCAGAGGCGCACGATGTCGGCGCCGTATTTCTTGACGTAGTCGTCGGCGGTCTGCGGCTTGCCGTCGGACTTCGAGATCTTCTGGCGCTTCTCGTTCACGACGAACCCGTGCGTGAGCACCGCGCGGTAGGGCGCGGAACCTTTGACGGCGATGGCCGTCCAGAGCGAGGACTGGAACCAGCCGCGATGCTGGTCGGAGCCTTCGAGGTAGAGGTCGGCGGGCCAGCGCAGGTCCTTGTGCTGGGCGCACACGGCGAGGTGGCTCGAACCGGAATCGATCCACACGTCGAGCGTGTCGGTTCCCTTGCGCAGGTCCTTCGGCCAGGCGGCCGGAATCGGCGCGCCGGCGAGGACTTCCTCGACGGAGGCGGCCCACCACCAGTCGCCGCCGCGCGCGGCGATCTGCCTGGCGACGTGACGGACGACGCCGGCGTCGAGGTACGATTCGCCGGTGGAAGGAGAATAGAACGCCGGGATCGGCACGCCCCAGGCGCGCTGGCGGGAGATGCACCAATCCGGACGGCCTTCGAGCGCGGCGCGGATGCGGTTCTCGCCGGAAGCCGGGATCCACTTCACGTCGCCGACGGCGGCGAGCGCCTTCTTGCGGAGGTCGCCGCGGTCGAGGCCGACGAACCACTGGTCGAGCGCGCGGAAGACGACCGGCGTCTTGGAGCGCCAGCAGTGCGGATAGGAATGTTCGAAGCCCTGCGCCTTGAGCAGCGCGCCCGCGGCCTTCAGGAGCTCGAGCACGGCGAGGTTCGCCGGGTTCTTGCCGTCGGTCTCGAGGACGGTGATGCCGACCAGCGCGGCGGGCACCTTGCCGTCGTCGGCGTACGTGCCGTCGTCGCGGACCGGGCAATACGGCTCGAGGCCGTACTTGTTGCCGGTCTGGTAGTCTTCGATGCCGTGGCCGGGCGCGGTGTGCACGCAGCCCGTGCCGGCGTCGGTGGTCACGTAGTCGGCGAGCACGACCGGCGAGGCGCGGTCGATGAACGGATGGCGCGGCTGCAGGCCTTCGAGCGCGCGGCCCTTGACCTTGAAGCCGTCGACGGCGCCGTCGAGCGCGCACGCGGCGACGAACGCCTCGCGCAGGGCGGAGGCCACGAGGAAGGAACGACCGTCGTGGCGGACCTCGACGTACTCGAGGTCGGGGTGCACGGCGATGGCGAGGTTGGCCGGCAGCGTCCACGGCGTGGTCGTCCAGATGACGACGGCGAGCGGGTGCGCGGGCGCGAGCTGCTTGGCGGCGGGATCGGCGACCGGGAACGCCACCCAGACGGAGTGCGAGCGCTTGTCCTTGTACTCGATCTCGGCCTCGGCGAGCGCGGTCTGGCACGGGATGGACCAATAGACCGGCTTCTTGGAACGGTAGACGAGGCCTTGTTCGACGAAGCTGGCGAAGCCGCCGAGGATCTCCGCCTCGTAGGCCGGGTCCATCGTGCGGTATTCCGAAGCCCAGTCGGCGAGGATGCCGAGGCGCTTGAACTGGCCGCGCTGCTTCTCGATGTAGGCGGCGGAGAATTCGGCGCAGGCCTTGCGCACGCCGAGGGCGTCGAGCGACTGCTTCTTGGCCTGGAGCTCCTTCATCACCTTGTGCTCGATAGGGAGACCGTGGCAGTCCCAGCCCGGGACATAAGGCGTGCGGAAACCGCGCATGGACTTGTAGCGCAGGATGGCGTCCTTGAGCAGCTTGTTGAGCGCGGTGCCGATGTGGACGTCCCCGTTGGTGAAGGGCGGTCCGTCATGGAGGACGAAGGCGGGCTTGCCGGCGGCGCGGGCCTGGATCCGGCCGTAGAGACCCTGACGCTCCCAATGGGCGATCCGGACGGGTTCGCGTTCGGCCAGGCCGGCCCGCATCGGGAAATCGGTGACGGGCAGGTTGAGGGTATCCTTGAGCTCTTCGGCCATGTTTGACGTGTGAAAGGGGGGCGGTCGGGGGGCTATGGATACCCCTCGGGGTCGGCAGGGTGAACGGCCCGGCAGGCGTGGCAAGGGCGGAGATAGGGGCCCGCGGCCGGAAGGTCGGGGCAGGATTGACAGCCCGGACCGGAAACGCACCAATGCAGGCCCATGGATAACATGAAGCCCAAGCTCATCACCAAGCAGGCGGTCGTCATCGACCTCGTCCTGACGGTGGTCTTCTTCGTCTGGATCACCTCGATCCTCAAGAAGCATGTGCCCTGGTCCGAAGCCGGCGAAACCGCCGTGCTCCTCGGCGCCGCCTACTGCGGCCTCTGCCTCGCCGGCGTCTTCTGGATGGCCCTCAGCCTCTTCCGCGTGACCCTGGCCGACCAGATGCTGCAGAAGACGACGGGCTCCAAGGACGTCGCCTGAACGGTCACTTCCCCGCGGGGACGGCCGTGTCCATCGCCGCCTCGACCTCCCGGCGCAGGCCGTCCGCGAGCCGACGTTCCTCCTGATACTGGGACCAGAGCCTGGCCAGTTCCTCGGGCTTGCCCTGCTCGAAGGCCTCGAGCCAGGTCCCGAAGGTCCGCCAAGCGTTGTGGTAGACGGGATTCTGGCGCAGCAGCTCGCGACGCAGGCCTTTCAGGCGGGCCTCGACGCTGAGCTTCACGGCGGCCAAGGCGCGATGCTTGGGCAGGTCGGCGCCGGAGACGAGCACGTCGCCGGCGCCGAGGTCGAAGACGAAGCGGGTGATGTCGTCGAGCGATTCGGCCGACTCACGCAGGCCGAGGCTGACCGGTTCGCGGGATAGC
>VHCL01000050.1 GCA_016871725.1 Verrucomicrobiota bacterium
CACGTTGCTCAACCTCTTCCTGTTGCCGGCGCTTTACGCTAGGTTTGGAGGTAGCAAGGCGACCTGACCGCAGGTTCCCCGCAACCCGCCAGATGCTCGACAGGGCCGAAGTTCCCGCCTCAATACACCCCATGCGGCGGCCGGCCCTCCTCACCCTCCTCCTGGGCACCCTCGCCCCGAGCTTGGCTCTGGCCGACGGGGCCGATCTCTACCGCATCCAATGCTCGGCCTGCCACGGCCCTGAGGGCAAGGGGATCCCGGGCGTCTTCCCGCCGCTGGCCGGGGCCGATTTCCTCCGCACCCACCGCGTGGAAGCCCTGCGGGCGCCCATGGAGGGCCTGCAAGGGCCGCTTACGGTCAACGGCCAGACCTACCAGGGACAGATGCCGGCGATCGCGCTGAAAGACGCGCAGTTGGTCGAGCTCTTCAATTTCATCTTCATGGCCTGGGGGAATGCGTTGCCGAAGACGGACCTGAAAGAAATCGCCGAGGCCCGCGCCGGCAGCCGCTACCCGACGTTCGAGCAGCTGGTCGAATCGATGTGCCCGACGACGCTGCCGCCCGCCCCCGAAGGCTGGCAACTACGGGTCGCCCTGCCCTTGAAGTTCAACCCGACCCGCGTCATCGCCCACCCCAATCAACGCGACATCCTGATGCTCGCCGCGAACGGCGATGTCTGGCGCTGGGATCAGACCGCCGCTGAGCCGACCCGCCTCTTCGCGGGCGCCGATTATCTCGACGCCTCCCTCGGCGGCCCGGCCTGCCTCGGCCTCGGCGTCGACCGTCGTGGCCGTCTCTACGTGGTCTCGAACCAATGCAATAAACAGAAGCATCCCGTGACCAACGAGGTCACGATCTTCCGCGCGGCCAGCGATTCGACGGGCGGCTGGGCCAAGCCCACGCCTTGGCTGCGCACTTCCTATCCATTCGGCGTCGGGCCGTATAACCACGGAGCGTCGCATATCGAAGAGGGACCGGACGGCTTCCTCTACGTGAGCAATGGCGCCCGGACCGACGGCAATGAGGCCGGGCAGTCCGACCTCTATTACAAGGGCGGCGAAGTGCCCCTCACGGCCGCCCTGTGGCGCCTCGACCCGGAGGCGGCCGCGCCTACCGTCGAGATCTTCGCCCGCGGCCTGCGTAATACCTACCACTTCACCTGGGACCACGCAGGGCGTCTGCTCGGCGTCGAGAACGGCCCCGACGCCGACGCGCCGGAAGAACTCAACGTGCTGTCAGCCGGCGGACACTACGGCTTCCCTTACCAATTCTCGGACTGGGATCGCAAAGCCTACCCGCACAGCCCGGATGTCCCGACGGGACTCACGATCACCCGCCCGTTCCGCAACGTCGGACCCGACGCCCTCGGCGCCGACGGCCCGACCGCCACGTTCACGCCCCACTCTTCACCTTCGGCCGTCATCGAACTCGGCGCGGACTGGCCGGCCCCGCTGGGCGGCCAGCTGCTCGTCGCCCGCTTCGGCAACCTGATCTCCGCTTCGTCCGGCTACGACGTGTTGCGACTGAAAATCGACCACTCGAAGGGCACGGCCGAGACCCATGCGGTCCTCCGACCCCTCGGCCGACCGATCTCGTTGGTCAAGCTGCCGGGCCATCGTCTTTTGATCGCCGAATACACGCGCGGCACGACCTTGGGCGCCGGCCTCAGCACCCCGGGCCGCCTGCTCATCCTCGAGCCGAAATAAGTTCAGGCGAGCCGGGTGAGCTTGCAAGACCGATAGCTCATCTCGCCGCTCACCGCGTCGCGATGCAGGCGCGAACCTTTGACGCCCGCGAAGTCGAGGGCCAGCCCATGCAGGAACCGAGGCAAGGCCTGCTTCACCATGGCTTCGTACCGCGGCGTGTTGAGTTCCATGCCGCGCACGACCTCGGGGTTGATCAGCCGCATCTCGTCCAGGCGCAGGCGCGCATGCTTCACGAGGGCCGTCACCCACTCTTCCACGCCGCTGCGATAACGTAAATCGGCATGACCGAACCTTCCGCCCGGCTTGAGCACACGGGCGACCTCATCGAGGAAGCCTGGGAAGTCGGGGTAGCAATGCGAGGCTTCGACGTTCAGGACCACGTCGAAGCTGCCGTCCGCGAACGGGAGCCGCTGGGCGTCGCCGACCTGGAATCGCAGGGCTTCGGCCTGATGGCGAGCCTGGCAATGACGGATGGCCTCGGGGTTGAGATCCAGGCCGACGTATTCGGTCGGCCGATAGGTCCGGGCGAAGTAGGACGCCCCGCCGCCATGTCCGCAACTGACCTCAAGCACGCGCCGTCCGGTCAGCATGATGTCGCCGCGGACCTGCTCGTACAACTGGATGTTGGGGCGATTGGGTTCGTCCGCAGGCGTCAATTCCAGGCGGACGGCTGCGGGCTCTTCGAAAGCGTAGTTCAGGAAATCGATGCCTTGGGCGCGGACCCTCCGCGTGAAGAACGGATACCACCACGCCCAGAGCTTCTGGCGGAGCTTGGGGCGGACGAGGATCTCCTCGATGAGTCCCATCAGGACCAGACTCCTTGTTCGACCAAGGCCTTGGTCGCGGCTTCCGACCAGCCCCGGTTCGCCACCGGGTTCGCCGGGCTCGGGTGCGGGACCTTGGCGTATTTGATCAGCAGTCCGTCCAGGGCCTCGCGGGCGCGCGTCTCGGCATAGCCGCCCACGCCGACGACGGTGCTGACGCCGAGCGTCTCGACGATCACGCGGAGGAGCTTGTCGCACTCCTTGTTCACCGGCGACATGACCTCCGCCGGCAGCTCCTCCGGGATGACGTTCCGGCCCTGCTTCGTGTTCTCGAGGAACAGCAGCGGGCAGTAATTGTGGACGAGATGATCGGCGAAGAAGGCCTCCGGCTTGCCGTAGCGCTCCTGGAAAAGACCCCAGAGGCGACGACCGCTGACCTCCGAGCGATGGCAGGCGAAACCGGTCACCTTCTTGCCCGGGTGCTCCTTATCCGGCCGCCCGACCGCCATCCCCAAGCCCATCCAGTCCCGGACGGCGGCGATCTCCCCGAACGGGACGCCCGTCTGGGCCATCCCGAAGGGCCCGGGGTTCATGCCGAGGAAGAGCACCTTCTTCGGGCCCGACGCCGCGTACCGGCGCAGGTAGGCTTCGTGCGCGGCCCAGGCGTAGTCCAGCGGCTGGTAGACGAAGTCCGCCGGCGCGGGGAAGGAACGACCGGCCAAGGCCTTCCGTAACGCGATCGTCGCTCGGATGACAGGGTCGGCGGACATGGCTTCAGACAAGCCGTCGTCGCCGACGTGGCGAGCCGGAAGGCGCCGGCCGGGCCGAGATTTCCCCTTGCGCTTCCCCCCGCAGGATAAAAAGTCCACCTCCCTACCGACGTGAGCAAACCGCAGCCCTGGACGACCAAAGACGCCGAAGAATACTACGGCTTCAAACGATGGGGAGGTAACAACTTCTCCGTGGACCCGCAAGGTCACCTCTGCGTGCACCCGAAAGGCGACCACCGGAAGATCCGCATCACCGACATCGTCAAGGAGGTCGAGGCTTCCGGCCTGAAGCCTCCCCTCACGATCCGCGTGCAGGACCAGCTCCGTCACCGCGTGACGCAGATCAACGAGGCTTTCCGCAGCGCCATCAAGGAGGAGGAATACGACGGCCGTTACCGCGGCGTCTTCCCGATCAAGGTCAACCAGCTCCGCGAGGTCGTCGAAGAGATCCTCGACGCCGGCGAGGAATACGACTTCGGCCTCGAAGCCGGTTCCAAGCCCGAGCTGATCATCGCGCTCGCCCTCCTCGAGAACCGCAAGGCCCTCCTCGTGTGCAACGGCTACAAGGACGAGGAGTACATCGAGCTCGCCCTCATGGGCCGCCGCCTCGGCAAGCAGACCATCATCGTCGTCGAACAGCTCTCCGAGATCGACGCCATCATCCGCATCGCCCGCCGCATGGGCGTGCAGCCCCACATCGGCCTCCGCGTCAAGCTCACCACCGCCGGCGAAGGCAAGTGGGCCGACAGCACCGGCGAGAACGCGAAGTTCGGCCTGACCGCCTCCGAGATCGTCGAGGTCGCCCAGCGCCTCGCCAAGGCGAAGATGAAGGACGCCCTCCGCCTCGTCCACTTCCACATCGGCTCCCAGGTCCCGAACATCGGCACGATCAAGAAGGCCGTGGTCGAAGCCACCCGCTTCTACTGCGAACTGAAGCGTATGGGCTTCCCGATGGGCCTGCTCGACGTCGGCGGCGGCCTGGGCATCGACTACGACGGCAGTCGCTCGGCCTACGAATCCTCCATGAACTACAGCATGGAGGTCTACGCCCGCGACGTCGTCGCCAACGTCAAGCAGATCTGCGAGGAGAGCAAGGTGGAGGTCCCTGACATCGTCTCGGAATCCGGCCGCGCCCTCGTCGCCCCCCATTCCATCCTGATCTTCGAGGCCGTCGACCGCATCACCCGCGACGAAGGCAAGGTCGAGATCCCCAAGGGCAAGGCCCACCAGCTCGTCCGCGAACTTGACGCCATCCGGAAGAACAAACGCAAGTTCGACCCCCTCGAGCGTTACCATGACGCCAAGGAGAAGCGCGAGGAGGCCCACGCCCGCTTCAGCCTCGGCAACCTCCGCCTCGAGGAACGCGCCGCGGCGGACCGCCTGTTCTGGGACATCTGCCGCCAGATCCGCGAGGACCTGAAGGACGGTTCCGACATCCCCGACGAACTCGCCCGCCTCGACTCGATGCTGGCCGAACAGTACGTCTGCAACTTCTCGGTCTTCCAATCCCTCCTCGACCACTGGGCCCTCGACCAGCTCTTCCCGATCGCGCCGATCCACCGCCTCAACGAGCGTCCGACGGTCCAGGCGACCCTCGTCGACATCACCTGCGATTCCGACGGCAAGGTCGACGACTTCATCGACCTCGAGGACGTCCGCAAGACCCTCGCCCTCCACCCCTTCAAGGAAGGCCAGCCCTACTACGTCGGCGCCTTCATGGTCGGCGCCTACCAGGACATCATGGGCGACCTCCACAACCTCTTCGGACGCGTCAACGAAGCCCACGTCTTCCTCGAGGACGACGAGGCCGACGGCTTCTACATCGAAGAGAGCATCCCGGGCTACTCGGTAGAACGCATCCTCGGCATGATCCAATACAACGCCGAAGACCTCTGCCGCATGCTCAAGCGCCAGGTGGACCGCGCCACGAAGGCCGACTCAGTCCGCCCCCGCGAAGGCGTGGCGATGGTCGACCTCTACGAACGCCTCATCCGCGGCCGCACCTACCTGATCCCGCACCGCGAGGAAGCGAAGGCGAAGAAGGCCTCGAAGAAGAAGTAAGCGGAGCTAACGGCTCCGCAGGGCCAGGGCCAGAGCCAGGGCTAGGACCTTAAAGATGCCTAGCCCTCTTCTTTTGCACCCCTACCCCGATGCTCTCTTACTCCACTCCATGTGACGGGTGACAGCCACGGCGATCAGCCTTTCGAGAGTCAGCTGTTCAGCCGTCAGCCGCCGGAAGCCGGCTGCCAGCCCCCGATGGCCACGCCCGTAACCCGACACCCGTCTCTTTTCCTCTCCCCTATACTCGATACTCCATACTCGATACTCTCAAATCCCACCTTTGCACACAGTCCTCCCGCCACCTGCCACCCGGAGCTGCCACCCGCCACCCGGAACGAAGCATTCCGCTGCCCCCGTCCCTAGCCCTAGCTCTGTCCCTAGCTCTAGCCCTATCTTGGCCATTAGGCCAAGATCAGCTTCAAGCGCTTGAGCTCTTCGATGGTGAGAGGCGGCGCTTCGCGCAGGTTCTCATAAGCATCCACATGCGCCAGCCAGGCCCAATGGTCTCCGCAATCCATGCGTTCCATGAAACGCAGGCGCAAGGTGGCGATGGCGCCCTTGAGCCGATAGAGACCGTCTCCGACGTGTTCGATCTGGTCGCCGAGCTGCGTGACCTTGTCGGTCGAATGTCCCGACTTCTTGCCGAGCAGCTTGATGTGGTTGGCCTGATCCTTGGCCATGTAGTTCAGGAGCCCGACCGGATTGGCTTCGAGGTTCTCGAGCGTCTTGGTGTCCTTGTACACGCCGATGATGAAGCGTTTGGGCTTCATCGCGATCGGCGTCACGTAACTGCAGATGTTCAGGTTGCCTTTGCCGCCCGCGGTCGTCGCGAGACTGTAGACGGGGACGTCCACACGGTTCCAGGGTTTGACGCGAATGCCGGGCATGAGATCGGTATTTAGAACCTAAGATATGTCGTTTGTTCCCTGTTTTTCCTTTCGGGTCAACCTTCCCTCTGCTAAATAGAATCCATATCCGATTCCGCCGAGCGGCATCATAGCCTATCCTCCATGAATACCATCGTCTCACTGCATGGATTCACCGGAGACAGCGAGGATTTCGAGCCGCTGCGCGCGTCGCTTCCGACTCACGCCCGTCTGCACGCGCCGGACCTTCCCGGTCACGGCTCCCGTCGTCATCTCCGGGAGCTCCGCGACTACTCCGTCGAAGCCCACCTCGCCCTGATCACGGAAGCCGCGACGACGACGCAGATCACGCTGGTCGGCTACTCCCTCGGCGGACGGTTGGCTCTGCACTGGGCGCTCGCTCATCCCGAACGTGTCGCCCGCCTGATCCTCATCGGCGCCAGCCCCGGACTGGCCACCGCGGCGGAACGCGAAGAGCGTCGTCTGGCCGACGCCACGCTGGCGGACTTCATCCGCACCCGCGGCCTCGACGCGTTCTTCAAATACTGGCATAACCAGACCTTCTTCCAGCCGCTGCTCCGCCTGCCGGAGGAACGACTCCGGCCGATCCTGGAACGACGTCACCGCAACGACCCCGAAGGGCTGGCGCTCAGCCTCGATAACGTCGGCACCGGCACCCTGCCCTCCCTCTGGTCCCGCCTCAAAGAAGTGCGCTGCCCGGTCGACCTGGTGACGGGCGAGCACGATGTGAAATTCACCCGTCTCGCCCGCGAGATGGGCGTCCACCTCCCGAAGGCCCGCCACAGCGTGATCGAAGGAGCCGGCCACGCCGTCCACCTGGAACGGCCGGGCGACGTGGCGATGCTCCTGGGCTGAGCCTCAGCTGAAGACGCCGAGCTGCGGCTTGGCCTTGTTGCCGATCTCCATCGGCCGGCCGGCGGGCGTCATGATCTCGGTCTGCACCGGTAGCCCCGCCGCGTGGGCGATGGTGGCGTGCAGGCTGCCCGGCGAGACGCCCTCCGTGGCCGGCGCGTAGCCCTTGGCGTCGCTGGCTCCGTGGACGTAACCGCGCCGGACTCCGGCCCCCGCGAGGACCGTGGAGAACACCAGCGGATGGTGACCGCGACCACCGCCTTCGAAGGTCGGCTTGCGGCCGAACTCGGTCGCGACGACGACGAGGGTGGATTCGAGCAGCCCCTTGGCTTCGAGGTCCTGGATGAGCGTGGCGAAGACGCGGTCGAAATCGCCGCCGACGTCCTCCATCCGGTCGTCCAGGGAGGCGTGCATGTCCCAGCCGCCGTGCGCGACTTCGACGAAGCGGACGCCGTTCTCGACGAGGCGCCGCGCGAGCAGGCACCCCTGTCCGAACTTGCTCTTGCCATAGCGCGCCCGCATGGCCGCCGGCTCGGCGGACAGGTCGAAGGCCTTGAGATCCTTGCTCTTCATGAGCTGGAAGGTGGTCTCGTAGAATTCGTTGTAAGCCTTGACGTTCTCGTCCGCGGCCTTGCCGCCGAAACCGGCGTCGAGCTGCGCCAGCAAGGCGGCCCGCTTGCCCACGACGGCCTCACTGACCGGGCTCTTGGTGTCCAGCAGGCCGTCCTCGGGATTGAGGATCGGCAGCGGCGAATAGGCCGCCGGGAACCAGCCGTTACCATGGTTGGACGACCGGTTGACGGCCACGGAGGACGGTAGGGTCTTGTGGCTGGAACCGAGGAAGTGCTGCGCCCAGGCGCCGAGCGTGGGGTGCTGGACGCTGCCGCGCTGTTCGAAGCCGGTGCGCATGAGGTAGGCCGCTGAAGCGTGCACGCCGACCTTGGCCGTCATGGAACGGATCACGGTGATCTTATCGCTGACCTTGGCGGTATTCGCGAGATAGGACGTCAGTTGCATGTCGCCCTTCGCGGAGACGATGTCGCCGGGCCCCTTGCCCGGGCCCGCCTTGGGATCGAAGGTGTCGATGTGCGACATGCCGCCGTTGAGCTGGAGGAAGATCACGTGCTTGGCCTTGCCGAAGCCCGCGAGGCCGGCGTTCGGCGCTTTGACCGCGCTCTTCTGCTCGGCGGCCGAAGCCAGTCGCGCGAATGCCGGCAGGACGCTGAGGCCGAAGGCGACCTTGGCGCACTTCTCCAGGAAGCGACGGCGGTCCTCAGGATGGCGGAGCAGATCGGCGGAGATGGGCAGGTTCATCGGATGAAGAGGAATTCGCGGGTGTTGGCCAGGACCCAGGCGAGATCGGTCAGGGCGAGACCGCCCTCGAGCGAAGCCTTGGCGGCGGTGAGCTCGGTCGGCGTCGGCCGGCGGGCGAGGAAGGATAGGTAGAGCGAGCGCACCTGGGCTTCCGGCGTCTTGGCCGCTTCCGCCGCCATGACGGCCTCGGCGCGCGTGTCCGCGACCAGGCGGCCGACCGAGCCGTTCATCATCTGGAGCACCTGCGGGACGCTGCCGTCATTGGTCGCGGAGTCGGCAAGCAGGCGGTCACCCTGCCCCCAGAGGCGCAGGAAGTGGGTCTCCGCCGAAGGTTGGGGGAGTTCGCTGGCGCGGGCCAGGAGGAGCGAGTAACGGCTCACGGGTTTGTCGCCTTCGTAACCGTTGGCCAAGCCCATGGTCGAGCCGCCGGAGCCTTTCTTGCCGCCGGCCTTGCCGGAACCGGCGAAGGCCTTCTTGGTCCGATCGATGGCGTTGCGGACTTCCGCCATGGTCACCTTGCCCGCAGGCAGGGCCATGACCTTGATATCGTCGCCGCGTCGTAGGAGCACGTTGTCGGCATAGGTGCCGACGGCGGTCACGACGAGACTGTCCCAGGCCTGCTCGGCGGTCAGGCGCCGGACGATCGGGCCGTTGAACAGATACTTGGCCTTGCCGAGATCCGGCGTCGGGCTCGCGGAGGCCTGGTAGGTCTTGGAATTGTAGATGACGCGCTGGACCTCACGGAGGTCGAACTTGGCGGCCTTCATCACGAAAGTGAGGTGCGCCAGCAGTTCCGGGCTGCTCGCCTGCGTGAGGTCGTCGATGTCGTGGACGGGCTCGATGACGCCGAGGCCGAAGGCTTTCTTCCAGACGCGGTTGGCGATGTTGGTGGCGAAACGCGGGTTCTGCGGGCTGGTCAGCCAGCGGGCGAACTCGTCGCGGAGCCGGGCGGGGTCCTTGGTGCTGACGTTGTAGGCCGGGAGGGATTTGTCGGCCTTGGCCCAGGCGATGAGGGCCGGCGCGACCGGGTCACCGGGCTTGCCGTCCTTGTACTTGTAGTCCTTGGGCAGGGTCAGCGACTGCTTCGTGTCGTCCGCCAGGCGGAAGGCGTTCATCTCGGCGATCTTGCGGACGGCGGCCTTGTTGACCGCGTTGTCGGCCTTGGCGATGCGGTTGACCTCCCGCAGGACGCCCTCGTCCTTGCCGTCGGTCGCCCCGAAGAAGGCGGCCATCTGGTAGAAGTCCTTCTGGGTCCAGTCGGCCAACGGGTGGTCGTGGCACTGGGCGCACGCCATGTTCGTGCCGAGGAAGGTCGTCATGAGGTTCGAGACGCCGTCGAGCGGCATCTCGGCGTCGAAGAGCATGAAGCCGGTCGCGCCGTTGTCGCACAGGCGGCCGTCGGCGGTGACCATCTCGAAGACGAGCTTGTCCCAGGGGGCGTTGGCCGCGAGCCGCGCCTTGAGCCAGTCTTCGAAGGTGAAGGCGGGGACGCCTTTGCCGAAGGTGTCCTTCACGCGCAGGAGGTCCGCCATCCAATTGAACATCTGCATCGCGTAGCCGGGCGAGAAGACCAGCTCGTCGATCAGCTGGGCGCGCTTGTCCGGCGCGGCGCTGGCGAGGAAGGCTTCGGCTTCCTTGGCCGTCGGGATACGGCCGGCGGCGTCCAGGTAGATGCGGCGCAGGAACTCCTCGTCGGAGGCCGGGGCGTTCGGCTTCTGCTGGTTCGCCGTCAGCACGGCGCCGACGATCTTGTCGATGTCCGCGGCGGCGGAGGCGATGATCTCGCGACTGAAGCGATGGCTACGGCTGCGGTCGAGGCACTGCCGGGCGAAGACGACGTCTTCCGGCACGAGGATGTCCGTCTTGAAATGGTAGGTACGTCCGTCGCGGGTCTGGATGGTGATGAAATCTCCCGAGAGGCCGCAGAACTGGGCGTCGACCTTGCGGCCTTCCTTGTCCGTCCAGGTATGCCAGATGGCGGCCCGGTCGGCGAGGGCGGCGACGGGACGGGTCTCGACCGGCGCGGCCTTGATCACGGGGTCGGCCTTCTTGGCCGCCTTCTTCGGAGCGGCCTCGACGCCGACGCCGGCGGCGAGCAGGACGGCCAGGAAAAGGCGGAAGAAGCGAGGCATGGGAGGGGTTCCGAGGATTCAACCCCGGGGCCATCAGGGTGGTTTCGCTTATTCTTAAAATAAAGGGTTTTCCTCCTCGATTGCCTTCACGCCGGGGACCGCCTAGAACCGCCGCTTCGATGAACCCTCTCCCGCACCTGCGTCCCCCGGGGGCCAAGCTCCGCCCACGCCTCAAGGCCTGCCGGGTCCTGGGCATCGACCTCGGGACGACCAATTCGACGGTCGCCGAGATCCGCTGGTCGCCGGAATCCCCCGACGAGATCGCCCCGGCCGTCTGCCTTGAGGTGGCCCAGCCGACCTTGAGCGGCGATTTCACGTCCGTCCTCGTCCCCTCGGTCGTCAGCCAGCTGGCCGACCGCCAGCTGATCGGCGAAGGCGCCCGCCGCTGCCTGTCCCGCTCGGTCGAACTAGGCCTGCGCCCCTTCGTCACCTACCTCGCCGAAGCCAAGAACGAGATGGGCATCGGGCGGACCTACCCGCAGGCCAAGGCGGGCAGCCGGAGCCCGGCCGAAGTCTCCGGCCAGGTCCTGCGTTTCCTCCGCGACCAGACCCCCGGCCCGGTCGCCCGTACGGTCGTGACGGTGCCGGCTTCCTTCCAGATCTCCCAACGCGAGGACACGCTGCTCGCCGCCGACCTGGCCGGCCTGCGCCTCGGCCACGGCGACCTGCTCGACGAACCGCTCGCGGCGTTCCTCGACTTCCTCGCCCGCCAGGGGCCGGCGATCCTCGACGGCGTCGCCGACGAGACGGAGACGATGATCGTCGATTTCGGCGGCGGCACCTGCGACGTGGCGATCTTCACCCTGCGCCGCCTGCCCGACGGCACGCTGAGCGTCAGCCCGCGCGCGGTCTCCCGGTACCACCGCCTCGGCGGGGCCGACATCGACCGCGCGATCGTGCATCAGGTGCTCATCCCGGAACTGGCGCTCCAGAACCGCATCCCGCCCGAAGACTGGGAATACGAGGTGCGCAAGGAACAGCTCGAACCCCAGCTGCTGGCCACGGCCGAACAGCTGAAGGTCGGCCTCTGCGAACTGCTCGGCCACCGGCAGGCCCACGGCGCCGATCTTACCGAAATCCTCGCCGACACGGCCAAGACCTACCCGGGCGTGCAGACGCTCCGCCTCGCCGACGGCTCCCAGCTGAAGCTTTCCTCACCCGCCCTCGACGGCCTCCGCTTCGCGGAGCTGATGACGCCTTTCCTCGACGCCGAGAGCCTCCAGGCCGACGAAGACGAGTATACGCTGAGCTGCTCGGTGTTCGCCCCGATCACCGACGCGCTCGAACGCGCCAAGCTCCGGCCTTCCCAGATCGGCTTCCTGCTCGCGGTCGGCGGGAGCTCGCTCAACCCGCTGGTGATCCAGGCCCTCAAGGAATCGTTCGGCGAGTTCCTGGTCCACCGCTTCGACTCGGCCCTCGACATGCAGGTGGCCGTCGCCCGTGGCGCCGCCTACCATGCGCTGCTGCTCCACCTCTACGGCCGCAGCCTGCTCACGCCGGTTTCCAGCGATTCGCTGAGCCTGCAGACCGACCGCGGCCTGCATCAGATCGTCCCCCGCGGCCAGGCCCTGCCCTTCGCCGCCGACTTCCGTCCTTCCGGCCCCCACCGCTTCGTCGCCCCGGGCGGACCGATCCGCATCACTTTCTGGGCCGGCGCCGGGATCGAAGCCCGCCCGGTCTTCACCGGAGTGACCCAACCCGTCCCCGCGGGCATGCCGCTGTCGCTTTCGTTCGACCTCGACGCGAACCAGCACTTCACGTTCGGAGTGACGCCCGCCGAAGGCGGCGAGACGTTCGCCGGCAAGATCGAGTCCCCGCTCCACAACGTCGTCAACCCCGGCAAGGACCGCGAGATGATCCTGCGCATCGAACGCGCGGTGCGGTCGGGCGAATACCCGCCGGAGACGGTGCCCGCCCGCATGCTCGAACTCGCCCTGCTCCACAGCAAGGTCGGGATGCACGACAAGTCCGCCGCGCTCCTCAAGCGGCTCATCCGCCAGCAGCACAAGTATCACCAGAACGCC
>VHCL01000051.1 GCA_016871725.1 Verrucomicrobiota bacterium
GATAAAGGCATGGCGTGACGGAGCACGGTTTCCTGGTCGGCCCGGGCGGCGTCGAGCGTGGCGGCGACGGAGCCGCGGCGCAGGACGATGATGCGATGGGCCAGGGAAAGGACTTCGGGGAGTTCGGAGGAGACCAAGACCACCCCCTTGCCGGCGCGGGCCAGTTTCTGGATCAGGGCGTAGACCTCGGACTTGGCGCCGATGTCGATGCCGCGGGTAGGCTCATCGAGGATGATGAGGTCCGGGTCGCCCAACAGGCAGCGGGCGAGCAGGGCCTTCTGCTGGTTGCCCCCGCTGAGCTGGGCGATGGGTTGGGACGGGCGGCTGGCTTTCACGGAGAGTTCGTCGATCTTCGACCCGACGACGGCCGCCTCGGCGCGGTGGTCGATGAGCTGGCCACGGCAAAGCGTGCGGAGGGCCGTGAGCGTGATGTTCTGGTCGACGCCCAAGGCCGGGATGAGTCCGAGCCCTTTGCGGTCCTCGGTCACCATGCCGATGCCGGCGGCGAGCGCGTCCTGCGGTGAACTGACCGACAATGGTTTTCCTTTGAAGCGAAGGGCGCCGCTGCTCGCGGGCTGGAGGCCGTAGAGCGCGCTGACCACTTCGGTCCGGCCGGCGCCCATCAGGCCCGCGAGGGCGACCACTTCGCCGCGACGCACCCGGAAGCTGACGTCGCGGTAGGCCGGCTCGCGGGTGAGTCCGGCGACCTCGAGCAGGATTTCTTCCGTCGGGGTGTTCCGCGGCGGGAAGACGTCGGCCATCTCGCGTCCGACCATGAGCGAGATGAGCTTCGACGGGTCCAGTTCCGAGGCGGGAGCCGTGCCGACCAGGCGGCCGTCTCGGAGGACCGAGATGCGGTCGGCCAGCCGGAAGACCTCGTCCATCTTATGCGTCGTGTAGACGATGGCCACGCCGCGGGCCTTCAGGCGGGCGATGGCCCGGAAAAGGGCGGCGACCTCATGGTCGGAGAGGGCGGCCGTCGGTTCATCCATCAGGATCACGTCGGCCTGACGGCCGAGCGCCTTGGCGATCTCGACGACCTGCGTCTGCGCCACCGTCAGCGTGCGCATCAGCCGGGATGGGTCGATTTCGGCTTCGAGTTCCTGCAGTAGTTCCCGGGCGCGCCGCCGCTGGGCCGGGCGATCGACCAGGCCGAGTCGTCCGCAGGGTTCGGCCCCGAGCGTGATGTTCTCGGCGACCGTCAGGTCGGGGATCGGCATCAGCTCCTGATGGATCATCGCGATGCCTGCGACCAAGGCGTCGTGCGGTGAGGCGAAGTCCGTGCGGGCGCCGCGCCATTCCACGTGGCCGCCGTCCGGACGGTAGAGTCCCGCGAGCACCTTCATCAGCGTCGACTTACCGGCGCCGTTCTCGCCCATGAGCGCGTGCACCTCGCCGGGCCGGAAACCGACCGACGTCGGGTGAAGCACGGTCAGTCCGCCGAAGTCCTTGCGCAAGTCGAGGGCACGGAGCATCGGCGGACGAAGGGCGCGTTCAGCGCGGGGGCAGGTCGCGGGCGACGTCGGCCGGCCAGGCGGTCAGCGGACGGATCTCGAGGCGGCGGTATTGGCACTCGGCGGCTTCGGACTGGATCTGCAACTTGCCCGACTTGAGCGGAATCTCGACGGTCGAGCCCTTCTCGCGGTAGCGGGAATTGAGGAGCACGTTGACCGTCTGGCCGTTGAGGCGGAAGACCGCGTCCCCGTTCAGGGCATAGCACTCGATCACGTTCCATTCGCCGAAAGGCTTCTCCGGGTATTCCGTGCCATGCCACACGCGGGCGTCGACCGCGGTAACCTTGCCGCGCGGGGCGTAGACGCGCTTCTTCACCGGGTCGTCGGTGCGGATCGGGATATCGGCCATCGCGCCGGCCAGCGGCCACCAGTCGCCGATATCGCCTTCCTGGACCTGCAGTTCCTGGCTGCGCATCCAGTATTTCCCCTGGGCGCCGTGTTCGCCGACGCAGAAGATGAGGATGCCGTTGTCGCGGACCGCCTGCAGGCGGGGCTCCCAGCGCATCTGGCCCCAGCGCTGTTCGGTGCGGAGGTGGAAGTTTTCGTAGGACCTGAGGGTCGTCAGCGCGCCGAAGACCTGGCCGGTGATGTGCAGGACCGTCTCGCCGTCGACCTGACGGGTCGTGAAGACCTTGAGCGGGTCGTTGTTGAGGCCCAGGACCGGATCGTCCTTCGGCTTGGCGCCGCGGACGTAGCCCGGGACTTCGTAAGCGCGATGGACCGGGCCGAGCCACTTCTCCCACTGGGTGAGCTGAGGGTCGAGCAGGGGCTGGAAGGTCGGCTCGGCGGCGTCGGCGAGGCCGGCGCAGGCGAGCAGGGCGAGCAGGGCGGAGCGCATCGGCTTAGCGGACGTCGCGCCAGAGCCAGGTCAGCGCCTCGGGCAGGAGCATCGCGCCATGGCGGCTGTTGTGGGTGCCTTGGCCTTCGACGTAGACGTGGTCGTAACCCTTCTCCTTGAGCGCCGCGGCCATCTTGCGGTTGGCCTCGGGCCAGCTGCCGTGTTCGTTGAGGAGGTCGTTGGCGCCTTCCTGCTGGTAGACGCGGATGTTCTTACGGGGGTTCGTGCGGACCCATTCCGGGTAGACGTCGCCGCCGGTCTCCTTGCCGCCGCTGATGTTGGCGCGGATCTTGGTGAAGCTGCCGATCGTCGTGAAGACCTTGCTGAAGGCGTCGGGACGATGCCAGGCGGCGTTGAAGGCGCAGATGCCGCCGGAGGAGGAGCCGGCGATGGCGCGACGGGCCGGATCCTTGGAGAACTTCACGCCCTTCGATTCGGCGAGCGGGATCATCTCCTCGAGGAGGAACTTCACGTAGAGGTCGGTGACGCTGTCGTATTCGAAGGAGCGGTTGGACTTACCGAGCGGGCGGCCCTTCTTGTCCTTGCCCTTCGGATTCTTGGGGTCGGGGATGAAGCCGGGATTAATGAAGAGCGCGATGGTCACCGGCATCTTCTTCTGGGCGATCAGGTTGTCGAAGACCACGGGCACGCGCCAGGCGCCGTTGCGGGTCGCGTAGCCGAGGCCGTCCTGGAAGACCATCAGCGCGGCCTCCTGGCCGGGCTGGTATTGCGCGGGCACGTAGAGGGCCCACTTGCGGCCGTAACCCGGGAACGTCTTCGAATCGCCCAGCTCGTATTCGGTCACGACGCCCTTGGGCACGCCGGCCTGCTCCTGGGAGTCAGGACCGAGGACGTATTGGGCGTCGTGATCGGGCTTCTTGGGGTCGGCGCCGAACAGGCTGAGGGCCAGCAGGCAAGGGAGCAGGCGGAGGAGCTTCATAGGGGTGTCCCGATATGAGACAGCCGCCGCGGTCCCCGCAAGCCCAAGAGACTCAGCGGACGGGCTCGTGGCCGACTTTCCGGAGCCGCCAAAGCTCGGGGAAACGCCAGTGGGTCAGGCCCATCACGCCGAACGTCGCCAGGCCCCCGAAGACCACCGAGTTGACCGTGCCCATGAGGCGGGCGGCCAGGCCGGACTCGGCCATGCCCAGTTCGTTGGAGCAACCGATGAAGACCGCGGTCACCGCGGAGACCCGCCCCATCATCTCGGGAGGCACGGACGTCTGCAGGATCGTCTGGCGGATGATGACATTCACCGCGTCCGCCGCCCCGGCGACGAGGAGAAAGAGGATCGAGAACACGAAGGCCGCGGTCAGGCCGAGGCCCAGCAGGCTCGCCAGCGCGATGGACAGCGCGAACCCGATCGTGCTCAGGCCGAAGACGGCGAACGAACCGTAGAGGGCAGGGCCGGCGTGGCGGAGCGGCGGACGGACGATGAGGTAGAGCGACATCAGCACCGCGCCGATCGAGGAAGCCGCGCGGAGCAGGCCGAAACCGAACGCGCCGACCTGGAGCATGTCGGCGAAGATCGGCAGCAGGGCGACGGCGCCGCCGAGCAGCACGGCGAAGAGGTCCATCGTGAACGCCCCGAGCATCACCCGCTGGCTCAGCATGAAGTCGATGCCCTGACGGAGGCTCGTGAAGATCGGCTCAGGCTTGCGCGACTGCAGCGTCTGCGTCGGACGGAGCGCGATGGTCAGGCTCAGCGAGATCGCGAAGCAGAGGGTCATGGCCGCGTAGGCGACGTTCTCCGCGTGGGCGAGGCCGTTCTTCTCGCCCAGCCAGACCATCAGGCCGGCGAGGCCGGGGCCGAGCACGCAGGCCAGCTCGAAGAGCGTATTGCGCCAGCGGACGCCGCCGGGGATCAGCTCGCGCGGCAGGATCTCGGCGATGAGGGCCTGGCGGGCGGTCGTGAGGAAGCTGCGGGCGAGGCCGCCGAAGACGATGACCCCGTAGATGAGGGTCAGCTGGGCCCAGCGGACGGTCAGGAATTCAGGGATGAAGAGCAGCAGGCCTAGGCCCAGCATCGCGGACAGGGCGCCGATGGCGATGCGTCGGCGGTTGTTCGTGTCGGCCACGTGGCCGGCGAAGAGCACCGCGCTCACGAAGGGGATGACTTCGGCGAGGCCGATCGCGCCGAGCGCGAGCGCCGTGTTGGCGCCCTCGTCCTTGGTCAGGCGGAAGACCTGCCAGGCGACCGCGACGTTCTGGATCTGGATGGCGAGGGTGCCCAGGACGATCGACGCCAGGTAGAACCGGAAGGACCGGGAGGCGATGGCAGATGCGGGAGCCGGCGTGGCGGAGGACACCCCGACACTAGTGGGGTCGCCGGGACCGTTAGGCAATCACGGCTTTGACCACGTGTCCGGCGACGTCCGTCAGGCGGTAGTAGCGGCCTTGGAACTTGAAGGTCTGCCGCTCATGGTCGACGCCGAGCAGGTGCTGCATCGTGGCGTGCAGGTCATGCACATGGACCGGGTCCTTGACGATGTTGTAGCCGAACTCATCGGTCTGACCGTGGACGTGGCCGCCTTTGACGCCGCCGCCGGCCATCCAGAGGCTGAAGCAACGCGGGTGGTGGTCGCGACCGTAGGAGTCCTTGGTGATCTTACCCTGGCTATAGGCCGTGCGACCGAATTCGCCGCCCCAGATCACGAGCGTATCCTCGAGGAGTCCGCGTTGCTTCAGGTCCTTGATCAGGGCCGCCGAAGCCTGGTCGGTCTGCTGGCACTGGCGCTTGATGCCGCCGGGGAGGCCGCCGTGGTTGTCCCAGCCCTGGTGGAAGAGCTGGACGAAGCGTACGCCCTTCTCGACGAGCCGGCGGGCCTGCAGGCAGTTGGCGGCGAACGAGCCGGGCGTATTCACGCTCTCCCCGTACATCGCGAGCGTCGCCGGAGATTCCTTCGAAAGATCGGCGACCTCGGGCACGCTGGTCTGCATGCGGTAGGCCATCTCGGCCTGGGCCAGTCGGGCGTCGACTTCCGGGTCCAGTTCCGCGGCGCGCTGGTCGGCGTTGAGCTTGCCGAGCGCGTCGAGCATGCCGCGGCGGGCGTGCGGCGAGACCCCTTCGGGATTCGTCAGGAACAGGACGGGCTCCTTGCCGGCCTTGAACTGCACGCCTTGGTGTTCGGAGGGCAGGAAGCCGGATCCCCAGAGACGGGAATACAGCGGCTGGTCTTTCGTGGCATCCTGGGAGACCAGGACGATGAAGGCCGGCAGGTTCTCGTTCATGCTGCCGAGGCCGTACGAAGCCCACGCGCCCATCGACGGGCGGCCGGCGACCTGGTTGCCTGAGCAGAAGAACGTGATCGCCGGATCGTGATTGATCGCCTCCGTGTGCATGGTCCGGATCACGCAGAGGTCGTCCGCGACTCCGCCCGTATGGCTCAGCAGGTCGCTGTATTCGACGCCGCTCTGGCCGTACTTCTTGAAACCCGTGAACGAACCCGCCAACGGCAGGGTGGCCTGGTAACCGCTCATGCCGGTCAGGCGCTGGCCTTGGCGGACGGAGTCGGGCAGGGGTTGGGTATGCTTCTCGCGCAGCAGCGGCTTCGGGTCGAGGGTCTCGAACTGCGAGGGGCCGCCGGCCTGGAAGAGATAGATGACGCGCTTCGCCTTGGCGGGGAAGTGCGTGCCCTTCGGCAAGGGCGCCGCCTGGGCGTCGCCGACGATGCCGCGGAGCGCGAGGGCGCCGAGACCGAGGGCGGACGTGCCGAGGAAGTGCCGGCGCGTGGCCTGCATCAGACCGTCGTAGGAGAGGGGTTCGGCGGACATGATCAGCGGGAAGTGACGGCGGCGTCGCTCGCCAAGATGGTGGAGCAGACGAGGGTGAGAGCGGCCAAGGCCGGATCGGCCGGCAGCTTCGGAAGGACCGGCGCCGGCGGCGGGGCGGGCTTCTTCTTCGCCTTGGGATCGGCCTTCTTCGTCTCCGCCTTCGGGACGGACGGCGGTTCGCTCGGCGGCGGAGAGAACTGCGGCGGGTTGGCCTTCTGCGCGGCGTAGAGTTCGGTCAGGGCGGCGAGCTCCGCGGGACGAGGCGCGCGGGTGCACACGTGCCGGAAGGCTTCGGCGATCTGGGCGGCGGGGTCGGCGGAGGACCGGCTGACGCGCGCCGCGAGCTGCTTGGCGGCTTCGACGAAGCCAGGGTTATTCAGCAGCACCAGGGCCTGCAGGGGCGTGTTGGTGTTCAGCCGCTTCGGCTGGCAGACTTCGCGCGAGCCCGCGTCGAAGATGAGCATGTTGTCGGGCGGGGCCGTCCGCTTGCGGAAGGTGTAGAGGCTGCGACGGTTGGCCGACTCCTGGACGCTTTCGCCGCCGACCTTCTCGACCAGCTGACCCGAGGCCAGCAAGGCCTGGTCACGGACCATCTCGGCGGTCAGGCGGAGCACCGGACCCCGGGCGAGATACTTGTTGGCCGGGTCTTTCTCGCGCGCTTCGGCCGTCGGGGTGGAGGACTGACGGAACGTCGCGCTCAGCACCAGGCGGCGGAGCATCGCCTTCGTATCCCAGCCGCCGCGGACGAAGTCGACGGCCAAGGTGTCGAGGAGTTCGGGGTGGGTCGGCAGATCGCCCTGCATGCCGAGGTTTTCGCTGGAGGCCACGAGTCCCGCGCCGAAGACCTGGGCCCACAGACGATTGATGACCACGCGGGAGGTCAGCGGGTGCTTCGGATCGGTCAGCCATCTGGCCAGGCCGAGCCGATTCTTCGGGAGCGTCGAATCCCAGGGGAAGATGCGCGTCGGCACGCCCGGCTCGCAGGGCTTCGTCAGGTCGGGCTTGTCGTATTCGCCGCGGGTCAGCACGTAGGCCTTGGGCGCAAGGGGGGAGTGCTCCATCGCGAAGAAGGCCGGGGCGCTCTCCTCATGGGCGGCGAGGGCGCGTCGGGCCTGTTGGGCGCGCTCCCAGGCTTGGGCGTAAGCCGGGTCGGCGCGGAGGCGGGCGTGCTCGGCGTGGACCGAGGCGGGCAGCGACTCGGCGGCGAGGCCGTGGTGGACGGCGACTTCGGCGGGCGTCAGCGCCATCCGCCAGAGCTGGACCTCGTCGAGGGAGCCGTGGCGGAAGCCCGCGTCACGGGAACGCGAGCCGATCTCCAGGGCGTTGTCGCGGGGCTTGGCGCGGAGCGTGTCGCGGACGACCGTCGTCCTCACTTCACGTCCGTCGAGGTAAAGGCGCAGACCGGCGGCTTTCGACGAACCGTCATAGGTCGCCGTCACGCGGCGCCATTGGTCCACCGGCAACGCGTCGACCGTCTCGACGGACGCCGCGCTGTTGGGCCAGAGATGGATCATGCTCCAGCGGAGCTTGCCCTGGGTGACCAGCAGCTCGATGCCCGTCGCGTCGCCGTCGCCCGTGTAGAAGCCCGTCGAGTGGAGGACCGTCGCCCGGGCGTTCTTTTCGCCGAGACGGAGGAAGGCCGAGAACGTTAAGGCGTCGAAACGCCCCAGCTGCTTGAACTCCGGCAGGATGAAGCCCGCGTCGCCGTCGAACTTCACCGCCTGGCCTTTGGCTCCAGGCACGAGCTGCAGGTCTTCGGGGGAACCACGGCGCTCGAACTTGGCGGGCTTGCCGCCGGCGACGACGTCCTCGACGCCCGACTTCGTGAAGGCCTCGAGAGGGAAATGGGCGACCGGCGCCGGCACCGTCACGTCGGCCTTGGCGGAAGCCGAGCGCGTGGTGAGGAGGGCATGCTCGGCGGCCATTACGGCGGCGCGCAGTTCGTCCCCCTTGCGGCGCTCTTCGTCGGACTTGAACAGCCGCACGAAGGGCGGGGGCACCTCGCCGTGGTAGGACAGGAGACCGTTCTCGTTCTGGTCGCCGAACATCGCCGCCATGGAGAAGTAATCCCGCTGGGAGATCGGGTCATACTTATGGTCATGGCAGCGCGAACATTCCATGGTCAGTCCCATGAAGCCGTAGCCGGCGGTCATCACGCGGTCGTTGATGCCGTCCTGTCGGAATTCCTCCGCGATCGAGCCGCCTTCGAAGGTCATGCGGTGGATGCGGTTGAACGCCGTCGCCACGCGCTGGTCTTGGGTGGGATCCGGGAGCAGGTCGCCCGCGAGCTGTTCGGTCAGGAATTGGTCGTAAGGCTTGTTGTCGTTGAAGGCCTTGAGCACCCAGTCGCGCCAGGGCCAGGCGAACATCGGCTTGTCGCCCGTGTAACCCCAGGTGTCGGCGTAGCGCGAGAGATCGAGCCAGGCCACGGCGAGATGTTCGCCGAAGCGAGGAGAGGCGAGCATCGCGTCGACGCGCCGTTCGTAAGCGTCGGGGGATGCGTCGGCCAGGAAGGCCTCGACCTCGGCGACCGTCGGCGGCAGCCCGGTCAGCGCGAACGAAGCGCGCCGGAGGAGCGTCGCGCGGTCGGCGGGAGGCGAAGGGCGGAGGCCTTGCTTGGCCGCTTCCGCCGCCACGAAGGCGTCCAGCGGGTCCTTCGGCCAGGATGTATCGGCGATCTTCGGGGTGGGGTGCGGCTGCGGAGGGACGAAGGCCCAGTGCGGATCATACTTCGCGCCTTGTCTGACCCAACGGATGAGCACGACTTTCTCCTGCCGGGACAACGGACGGTGCAGCTCGGGCGGAGGCATCACGTCTTCTTCGTCATCGCTCAGGATCCGCTGCACCAGGGCGCTCTTCTCGGTGTCTCCTGGCACCACCGCGCGGTCACCGCTCTTGAGCTCCTTGGTGGCGCCGGCGAACTCATCGAGGCGCAGGCCGGCCTTGCGGCCCTTGTCCGCGTCGGGACCGTGGCAACCGTAACAGCGGTCGGAAAGGATCGGGCGCACCTCGCGATTGAAGTCCACCGGCGCGTCGGCCGCGCAAGCGACGGCGGCGCCCAGCAGGAGGAGCAGGGGGTGGGCGTGCTTCGGACGCATCGGGGTGAAAGACACTCAACGTCCACGCCTAGTTCCTGTCGAATGAGGATTAAGGGGTAGGGTCGCTTCCTCATCCCAATCTCCGTCGTTTATTCCGGCGCTCGGCCGATTTACTCGCGCAAGAATCGGACATGCATCATAGATGCACATTTGCTCGCTCGATGCCTTTCGGTCTTATCCTCGGAGGACAACTCCGCCGATTATGTCCGTTGATTAAGCTTCGTTTAAATTTAATGAACGAAACGCTCATATCTGTCATAAAGGATGTTTTTCGCTCATTTAATCTTGCCAAACTCTCGGTTTACCCCCCGAATCAAGACCATGGCGACCAAACTCTTCGGTACGGACGGAATACGCGGACGGGCGAACGAATATCCCATCACGCCGGAAATAGCCCTGCGCATCGGCCAGGCGATTTCGCGCGTGCTCCGATCGAGCGGGGCCAACCACAACCGCGTCATCATCGGCAAAGACACCCGGATATCGGGCTACATGCTCGAGACCGCGCTGACCAGCGGACTCGTCTCCAGCGGCATGGACGTCTTCTTGGTCGGTCCGATGCCGACGCCGGCGGTGGCGCATCTCACCAAGTCCATGGGCTGCGGCGCCGGCATCATGCTCACCGCCTCGCACAATCCTTATGAGGACAACGGCCTGAAGATCTTCGGCCCGGATGGATTCAAGCTTTCCGACGACCTCGAAGCCCTGGTCGAGCAGGAGGTCCTTTACGACGTCAAGGCGAACGGCGTGACCGGCGACAAGATCGGCAAGGCCTACCGCATCGACGACGCCCGCGGCCGCTACATCGAGTTCGTCAAACACAGCCTGGGCAACGCCGGCCTCGAGGGCATGAAGGTCGTCGTGGATTGCGGCCATGGCGCCGGCTATCTCCTGGCTCCCCTGATCTTCAAGGAGCTCGGCGCGAAGGTCGTGAAGCTCGGCGTCGAACCGGACGGCATCAACATCAACGCCGGCGTAGGCGCCCTCTATCCGGAGTTCGCCGGGAAGGTCGTGAAAGAGCAGGGCGCCGACGTCGGCATCTCGCTCGACGGCGACGCGGACCGGGTGATCTTCAGCGACGCCAGCGGCGCCAGCGTCTCCGGCGACCGCATCCTCGCGCTCTGCGCGCTGGCCCTGAAGGAAGAAGGCAAGCTCAGCGGAAACACCATGGTCTGCACCGTGATGTCGAACCTCGGCCTGCACGAGACCATGCGCAAGGCGGGCGTCGGCGTGGTGACCACGGCCGTCAGCGACCGGCACGTCATCGAGGCGCTCCGCAAGGGCGGCTATTCCTTCGGCGGCGAGAATTCCGGGCACCTCATCTTCGCCGACTACGCCTCGACCGGCGACGGCATCCTCAGCGCGCTGCAGGTCTTGCGCTTCATGCGCAAGAAGGGGGCCACGCTGGCCGACCTCGCGGCGGGCATGCGCGAATATCCGCAGTCGCTGGTGAACCTGAAGGTGCGTTCGCGCGTGCCCCTCGGCCAGCTGACCTTGCTGCAGGAGGAGATCCGCAAGGCGGACGCCGCCTTCGGCGACGCCGGCCGCCACCTCATCCGCTACTCGGGCACCGAGAACAAGCTCCGTATCCTCGTCGAGCACCGCGACCAGGGCGAAGTCGACCGCTGGTCGCTTGCCTTCAAGGCCGCCGTCGAGGCGGATTTCGCCCACCTCTGAGATGGCCACCTTCCGACTGAGCGAAGCCGGCGAGACGCCCGGCTGTCACCCGCTGACCCTGACCCGGGCGCTCGGTGATTTCCCCCTGGCCAACCTCGCGTTGCGACAGCATCAGGCTGCCGCTTTGGTGGCGGCGGGGTTGACCGAGGCCACGGGGCCGGAAGCAGACCTGGTCGTCCATGCCGCCGCTTGGTTCGCCTCGACGGAACTGGCGGCCTTCGTCGCCGACGGTTCGTACGGGGCGTTGACCATGGCGGACGGCGTCGTCCTGATCGCCCGGAGAAACGGCGGACGGGAGCTTCGCGCCACCCAATCCTTCGCGATCTCTTACGCCTGGGATCTCCTTCGGGCCAACGCCGAGGCCATGACGGCCCGGCAGCATTACGAAAGGCCAGCCGGCGCTCACTCCTCCCTCTACGTCGACGGACGCCTGCACGTCGGCAAAGGCACGAAGATCCTGCCCGGCGTCGTCATCGAAGGCGACGTCATCATCGGGGAGAACTGCAAGGTCGGACCGAACTGCTATCTCCGCGGCTCGACGTCCATCGGCGACAAGTGCCACGTCGGCCAGGCCGTCGAGATCAAGAACTCCATCCTCCTCCCCGGCACCAACGTCGGCCACCTCTCCTACGTCGGCGATTCGATCCTCGGCGAGAAGGTGAACTTCGGCGCGGGCACGATCACCTCGAACCTCCGGCATGACGGCGGCACGCACCGCACCCCCGTCGCCGGACGCATGGTCGACACCGGCCGACGCAAGCTCGGCGTCATCGTCGGGGACGGCGTGCATACCGGCATCCACACGTCGCTCTATCCGGGGCGTAAGCTCTGGCCGAAGACCATGACCTTGCCCGGCGCCATCGTCGCCAAGGACCTCCTTTCCTGACCATGTGCGGCATCGTCGGCTACGTCGGTCGTTCCTCCGCCGCCCCGGTGCTCCTGGGCGGCCTGCGGCGGCTGGAGTATCGCGGGTATGATTCCGCGGGGCTCACCCTGCAGGACGGCGGTCATCTCCTCACCCTGCGGGCGGTCGGCAAGGTCGCCCGGCTCGCGGACAAGGTCCGGGCGGACTGGTCCGATGAACTGCAGTCACGTTGCGGCGTCGGCATCGCGCACACCCGCTGGGCGACGCACGGGGCGCCGACCGAAGCCAACGCCCACCCGCATGCCGACGCCACGGGGCGCATCCGTCTCGTCCACAACGGCAT
>VHCL01000052.1 GCA_016871725.1 Verrucomicrobiota bacterium
CGGGTTGACCTGCGGGTAGGTGTTGGAGGTCGCGACCCAGAGGCGGCCGGCGGTGTCCCAGTTCATGTGGACGGGCTTCTCGAGGAGCGGGTTCTCGGCGAAGAGCGACATCCGCAGGCCGTCGGAGAGCTTGAAGTCCGGGCGGGGCAGGGAGGCCGCGGCGGTCAGCTTGGCCGGCGTCTTCGGCTCGGGCGGCAGCGAGCTCGGCTGGCCGGCGGACACCGCGATGGCGTCGGCTTCGGCGGTCTCGATGAGCGGGTCGAACTTCGGGATCTCGACGGCGTTGCGGCCCTGTTCGCGCTTAGGAAGCCCGAAGATGTAGGTGTAGTTGGCCGGGCGGCTGCGGTGGAAGAAGAGGGAGTTCTTGCGCAGGATCGAAGCGCGCAGGGTCTCTTCGGCCGCCGTCGGCTTGTCCCAGCCGTCCTTGTCGAGGGTCCAGCCGAGCTGGGCGGCGACGCCTTCGCTGAGCGCGCGGTAGCCGCGTTCGGTCAGGTGGATGCCGTTGTCGGTGCCTTGGTCGAGGGCGATGCCGTGCGGCTTCCACTCGGCCCGCACGAAGGGGATGTGCTTCTCGGCGGCGAGTTCGGCGAGGCTGCGGCCGTAGGCGGCGAGCAGCTTGTTGTGCTCGGTCGGATCGGGCAGGCCGGGACGGGAGCCGCGGAGGTCTTCGTGCGCGATCGGTCCGAGGAGGACGAAGCGCACCTTGCCGCCCGCACCGTGTTTCGTGATGAGGTCCATCAGCTGCGCGACCTCGCGCTTCAGGCGGGCCGGCGTGTGCTCGGTGCCATAGCGGGCCGGATCGGGATTCAGGGCCGGGTCGTTCTGGCGATAGGTGAGTTCTTCGAGCGAAGCGGCCATGCCGTAACCGATGATCGCCACGGTGGGCTTCACGACGGCGAGCTGTTCTTCGAGCTGCTCGACCCCTTTGGCGACCGGATCGAAGCTGGCGCGCGAGGCGCCGAGGGGCGTGTCGCCCGAGTAGCCGAGATTACGGACGGCGAACTTCTTGCCGGGGAATTCCTGGCGCATCTTCGTCTCGAGCACGCCGTAGTTGTTCTCGCGTTCGATGAGCACGTCGCCGATCAGCAGGACGCGATCGCCGTCCTCGAGGGTCAGTTTACGGACCGGGTCGGCGGCGCGGACGCCGGAAGGGCAGAGGATGAAGGCGCAAAGGGCCAGCAGGGCGGGGATGCGGGGCATGAGAGGATTGGAAAGGGTTTCGAGCGTATGGCGAGGCGACTTTCGACCCCGTGGGGCGGAAGTTGTTGCCAGGGTTTTACCCTTTAAATTCGGTCAATTAAACCCGCGGCCTGCGATCAGTCGGCGAACTGCGGCCAACGGGCCCGGAAGGCCAGCTGGGCGTCCTTGTCCGGAATCACTGGTCGCTCCGGGTCCGTCAGGAACTTGAGCGGGAAGGCCGGCTTGAGGTGCAAGATCTGGACGACCGGGCCTTTGACTTCGAAGACCGCATACCAGGCGCCGCAACCGATGTCGAAAAGCTCGCCATGGCGGCTGCGGATGCGCCGGGTACGGTGGGGGGTCGGATCCCGGCCGAGGATCTCGTGCAGGCGAGCCTCGAAATCGACCGACCACTCCTGTTTCAGCCAGGCCATGTGTTCGGCGGCCTGCGGCGAGAAGGTCACCGTGAAGGCGGGCGGCGTTGCGAGCGCGGCGTCGACTTCGTCGATCCAACCCGCCTTGGCGTCGGGGAAGGAATCGTAGGAAGGGATGTAAGGCTTGATGTCGAAGACCGGCGTGCCGTCGACCAGGTCGCATGGGCCGAGGAGGAGCTTGCCTTTCCGGATGCCGAGCAGCTGCACCGGCGTGATGCCGAGCGGGTTGGGCCGGTGCGGGGAACGGGTCGCGAAGACGCCGCGGCGCTTCGAGGGGCCGCGGGGCGGCAGGACTTCGGGACGCCAGTCCTTGTTGCGGTGGAACCACCAGAGCAGCCAGACGCGGTCGAAACCCTCGAGGTCCTTGAGCGCCTTCTGGTATTTGTCGCCCGGGAGCATCTCGAGGACGTTCGTCTCCGCCTGGGTCTCGTCGGGCTGGTGTCGCGCGTCGAACTTCAGCGGCTTGCCGGAGCGGATGAAGCCGATGGGCGTGATGGTGAGGCCGGATTCCAAGATGGCGTAGGCGTAAGGTCGGCGGCCCGAAAAGGCAAAGATTCATTGTCTCGGCGTCGCGCCGGGCTTAGCCCTGCGTCCGTCCATGTCCGCCGAGATCATCAATCTCTCCTGCTATCAGTTCGCCCCGCTGGAAGGCTTGGCGGAACTGCGGACGCGGCTGCGGGAGGCGGCCCAGGCGCACGGGCTCAAGGGGACCATCCTGCTGGCTCCCGAGGGCATCAATTTCTTCCTGGCGGGCACGCGGCCGCAGCTGGCGGCGGTGCTGGAGGTCATCCGCGCCGTCCCCGGTCTGGCGGACGTCGCTCCCAAGGAGAGCCCCAGTTCGGCGCAACCCTTCAAGCGGATGCTCGTGAAGATCAAGAAGGAGATCATCGCGTTCGGCGTGGAGGGCGTCGATCCGGCCCGTCGGCCGGCCCGGAAGATCTCGGCGCGCCAGCTGAAGCAATGGTTGGACGAAGGCCGTCCGGTGACGTTGCTCGACACGCGCAATCACTACGAGGTGCGCATGGGGACGTTCAAGGGCGCCGTCGCGCCGCCGATCTGGAACTTTCGCGATTTCCCGGCGGCCGTGGAGAAACTGCCGGCCGAACTCAAGACGCAGCCGGTGGTGATGTTCTGCACCGGAGGGATCCGGTGCGAGAAGGCCGGTCCGTTCATGGCCATGCAGGGCTACACCGACGTGCTCCAGCTCGACGGCGGCATCCTCAAGTATTTCGAGGAGGTCGGCGGAGCGCATTACGAAGGCGAGTGCTTCGTCTTCGACGAGCGCGTGGGCGTCGGACCCGACCTCCGCGAGACCGGTTCCGTCATCTGCTTCCACTGCCAGATGCCTCTCACCGTCGAGGACCAGCGACGTCCCGATTACGTCTACGAGAAGAGCTGCCGCCACTGCGTCGACGGCAAGCCGAAGGGGCGGGGCAACACCGCCCAGCAGGGCGCCTGATCCTACCAGCGGAGCTCGGCCAGGCCGAAGACCCGTCGCGGGCCTGCCGGGAGGCGGGACTCCAGGCCGGCTTCGTCGGCTCCGCTCAGGATGCCTGTGCGCAGCAGCACGCTGTCGAGGCCGGCGCCGGCGGCCCCGGCGATGTCGTGTTCGGGGCTGTCGCCGATGGCGAGGACCGTCAGCGGCGGCGGATTGCCGAGCGCGGCGAGGGCCGTGCGGTAGATGTCGCCATGAGGCTTGCCGAAATAGCGGAGCACCGCGCCTTTGCGCTCCAGCTCGCGCGCGATGGCGCCGGCCGATGGGCGGACGCCCTTGGGCGTGAGCATCTCGAGGTCGGGATTGCAGACCGCGACGGTCACGCCGCGCTGCGCGGCCCGGGTGAGGTCGCGGATCTGTTCGCGCCAGTTACGGTCGGGTTCCTGGCTCGCCGCGAGGATGATGCCTTCGGCATCGTCGGGAGGGGCGAGGGCGAAGCCGAGGTCGCCGAAGCCGTAATCGTCGCCGGGTTTGCCGGAGATGTGCACCTGGGCGCCCGGCCGGAAACCTTCGCCCAGCGCGCCGGAGCGGATGGCGGCCTGGGCGGCGTCACCGGACGTCACCACGGCGTCGAAATGTTCGGGTCCGAAGCCGAACTTCGCCAGGCGTACGATGTTGTCGGCGCCGGTCTTGGCGGAATTGGAAAGCACGGCGACCTTGCCGCCGCTCTCCCGGAAACGTCGCAAGGCTTCGGCGGCGTGCGGATAGGCGACCACGCCGTCGTGCAGCGTGCCGAACTGATCCACGAGCAGGGCGCCGTATTGGCCGGCGACGACGGACAGGCCGGAGATGGGGGTGAGGCGGCTCATGCGAAGGTGAGCTCGTGGCCGAGGGCGCGCCAGGCGAGCCGGGCGGCGCCGGCCGCCGCTTCTTCGCTCCAGGCGGCCTGTTGCGGCACGCCGAGGGCTTGGGCGCGGAGCGTCATCCAGGCGGCGCTGCGGCCGCCGCCGCCGGCGTGGCGGACGCTGCGTAACGGCGGGCATCCGAGCTCGCGGAGCTTGGCGTAACCGGTCTGCTCGACGCGGGCGAGGGCCTCGTAGAGGCCGAGGAGGAACTGCGCGTCTTCCGCCGGACGAGGGGTCAGGCGCGGCGCCAGGTCCGGATCCGAGACGGGGAAGCGTTCGCCGACCGAGGACAGGGGATAATAGTCGGTGCCCGTCGGCCGGGACGGGTCCAGCGAAGCCTCGAGCGCCGCCAATCGTTCGGCCGTGAAGAACTGCAGCAGCGTCTTGCCGCCGCAGTTGGAGGCGCCGCCGGCGAGCCAGGCATCGCCGAGCCGATGGCTGTAGATGCCGAGTTCGGGCGCGAAGATCGGCCGGTCGCTGAGGAGCTTGAGCACGAGGGTCGAGCCCAGCGCCGTGGAGGCTTCGCCCGGTTCCGTCGCGCCGCTGGCGAGGAAGGTGGCGCAGCCGTCGGTCGTGCCGGCCGCGATCGTGATGCCTTCGGGGAGGCCGAGGGCGAGGGCCGCCTGGGCGGATACATGGCCGATCGGCGTGCCCACCGGCACGACTTCCGGAAGGATGCCGGGCGACAGCCCGAAGCCGCGGAGCCAGTCCGGCCAGCTGCGGCTGACCGGATCGTAGCCGGTCTTCAGCGCGTTGTTCTCGTCGGTCTGCCAGCTCGTCGCGCCCAGGCAGCCGTTGATCCAGTCGGCCTGATGCACGACGCAGTGGAGCCGGGGCAGCTTCGCCCAGCCCAGGGCGCGCGCGGCGGGCGAGGTCGCCCCGTGCGCGGCGCTTTCGCGCGGAGCGAGCGTCTTGATCTTCGCGGCGAGGTCGCCCGTGTCGGCGTCGTCGTACATGCGCGCCGGGGCGAGCGGACGGTTGTGGTGGTCGACCGGCAGGATCGTCCCCGAGGTCGCGTCGACCGCGACGGCCCGCGCGCCCGTGAGGTCGACTTGGCGGCCGAGCTCATCCAAGGCGGCACGGCATCCGTCCCACCAGTCTTCGGGCGACTGTTCGCGACGCGTCCCGGCGGCCTTGGTCGCGAGCAGCTTGGCCGCGCCGAGTCCGGTGATCTGGCCGGCGGCGTCGACGGCGACGGCGCGGACACCGGAGGTGCCGAGGTCGAGTCCGATGACGAAGCCGTGCATGCGGTCTAATTGAGGGCTGGGGAGGTAGGGGGCAAGGATGGAGCAGGTCTTCGCGGCCAGCGGTTGGCGGTTAGCGGTTGGAACGCCAAATGCGCATGAGAGCGAGGTGAAGACAGACAAACGGCCTCACCGTTTGCTAGCCGCCATCCGCTAACCGCTGCCTACTTTGGATTCAGTTCATCCCAGCTCTTCAGTCCGCAGGTCTTCAGGTAGGGTTCGGCCGCGGCTTTCCAGTCGGGGGTGTCGGCCGCTTTCAGCAGGTGCCAGATCGGGCGTTTCTGGTCGGGGTCGGCGATCGAGCCCGGCTTGTTGCTCCAGAGGCCGAAGCGCAGTCCGCCCTCCAGCGCGTGGTCGACCTGACGATGGTACAGGAAGGCGTCGACGGCGCCGTCGAGCCGGCGGATCTTCTCCCAGGCATAGGCGTAGGCGGCGGCCTGTTCGGCCAGGGCTTCCGGGCGCTTGGTCACGTCGAAGCCCTGCTCCGTGAGGCTGAGGCGGCGGGGCCTGCCGTCGAAGCGGAATGCCGGCGAGGCGAGCTTGCGCGCGACCACCTCGAGGTTCTTGAACGTCACCTTCTTCGAGTCGTCGTCGAACGTGACCTTGTCGAGCCACGTGCGCGGATCGCGGAGGTTGCTCGGGTAAGGATGATAGGCCAGGTGCCAGTCGAAGTCGCCCCGTTCCTTGGCCCGGCGGGCGAAGGCTTCGAGCAGGGCGCGGCCGGCGCAGGCCTGCGAGGGGTCGGCATGACCCTGCGAGTTCCAGTGGTGCTCAAGCGAAAGGTAGACGCGGGCGTGGGCCGAATGCCGGCGCAGGGAGGTCCACGCGAGGCGGACCTGTTCCTCGTATTGCGCCGCGACCTGCGCCACCGTGGCCGGACCCATCTGGTGCCATTCGTGGTGGGAGTTGACCTCGTTGCTGATGACCCAGCCCCAGAGGCGGCCGTGCGACGTATCGGCCGAGCACCAGCGACGCGCGATGAAATCGGTCAGCGCCGCGTAACAGGCCCGGCCTTCGGGCGTCACCGTATTGGCCGCCATCGTGGTGCCCTTGACGGGGTCCGCCTGCGGGTGGACGGTCAGGGCGCGGATGCGTTCGTTGGGCGAACGGTAGGTGATGAGGATCGCCGTGACCACGACGCCCTTGTCGCTCAGGGCCTTGATCTGCCGGTCGAGCGACTGTACGTACTTCTCGTTGAGCGCGAACGTGAGACCGTCGGCCGTGGCGGTGAGCTGGCCGGGCTTGGCCTGCGGGGCGGGCGAGAGCAGTCCGTTCAACGTCAGGTTGATGCCGGCATGGTGGACACCCAGCGTCAGCAGGTCGTCGACCATCTGGACTTGCAGGCCTTTGGGGCTCGGCGTCGTGGGGTAGGGCGTCGGGTCGGAGGCCGCCCCGGCCAAGGATGAGAGCAGCAGGCTAGCCGCGAGGAACAGACGCATGGCAGGGCAGACACGCGGGGCGGGGGAGGGTTGCATGCGAATAACGGGTTGCAGGCCTCGCCGGCTTCGGCTGGATTGTCGTCACCTCCCATGCGACCCCTTGCATTCCTCCTTTGTCTGGTCGGCGGTCTCCTGTCCGCCGCGCCGGCCAAGCAGCCTAACATCGTCTTCATCTTCTCGGACGACCACGCCTACCAGGCCATCAGCGCCTACGGCGACGCCCGGAAACTCAACCAGACCCCGAACATCGACCGTCTGGCGAAGGAGGGCATGCGTTTCGACCGTGCCTTGGTCACCAATTCCATCTGCGGGCCGAGCCGCGCCGTCATCCTGACCGGGAAGTATTCGCACCTCAACGGCTTCTTCAACAACTCGAACTCCGTCTTCGACGGCACGCAGCTCACCTTCCCGAAGCTGCTGCAGAAGGCCGGCTATCAGACCGCCGTCGTCGGCAAGTGGCACCTCATCAGCGACCCGACCGGCTTCGACTACTGGCAGGTCCTGCCCGGCCAGGGCGTCTACTACAACCCGCCCATGAAGAACGCCCAGGGCATGGTCAAGACGCAGGGTTACGTCACCGACATCATCACGGACCTCTCGCTCGACTGGGTGCGCAAGCGGGACAAGTCGAGACCCTTCATGCTCATGTGCCAGCACAAGGCGCCGCACCGCGAGTGGGAGCCGAACATCAAGGACCTCGGTTTCGACAAGGACCGCGTCTATCCGGAGCCGGCGACCTTGTTCGACGATTATGCCGACCGCGCGAAGGCCGTCGGCGAGAACGACATGACGCTGGAGAAGACGATCACCCCGAAGGACGTCAAGCTGGTGCGGCCGCCGCAGATGGACGCCGAGCAGGCGGCCGTCTGGGACGCCTATTACGAGCCCCGTAACGAGGCCTACCGTAAGGCCAACCCGCAGGGCAAGGACCTCGTCCGCTGGCGCTACCAGCGTTACATGCACGACTATCTCGCCACCGTGAAGTCGGTGGACGACAACGTCGGCCGCGTGCTGAGGTTCCTCGAGGACGAAGGACTGGCCGAGGACACCATCGTGATCTACTCGTCCGACCAAGGCTTCTACCTCGGCGAGCACGGCTGGTTCGACAAGCGTTGGATCTTCGAGGAATCCGTGCGCACGCCGCTGCTGGTCCGCTGGCCGGGCGTGACCAAGCCCGGCTCCGTGAGCAAGGCGTTGGTCTCGAACGTCGACTACGCCCAGACTTTCCTCGACATGGCCGGCCTGCCGTCGCCGGCCGAGATGCAGGGGCGCAGCCTGAAGCCCCTGCTCGCGGGGGAGACGCCGGCCGACTGGCGCAAGGAGTTCTACTACCATTACTACGAATACCCGCAGCCTCACCACGTCGCCCCGCATTACGGCGTCATCACGGACCGCTACAAGCTCGTCCGTTACTACGGTAACGGCGAGACGAAGACCGACCTTTTCGACAACGAGAAGGACCCGCTCGAACTGAAGAGCTTCTTCGGCCGGCCGGGTTACGAGACCGTCCAGGCCGACCTGGAGGCGCGTCTGGCCAGGCTGCGCGCCGACCTCAAGGTCCCCGAGGTCGACGACGAGTACGCGACCGGCGAGAAGAAGCGCACGCCCCCCGCCGGCAAGAACGCCGGCAAGGGCAAGGGCAAGAAGGCGCCGGCGGCCAAGTAAGCCTCAGCGCCAGCTGGCGCGCACGACCCGCTCCCATTCGTCGGCCATCAGTTGGTGGCCGGCGGTGGTCGGGTGCACGCCGTCCCAGATCCAGCAGGAAGAAGGCGCCCGGCGGAGGGCTTCGTCGAAGACCTTTTGGAAGTCGACGAGCGTCGCGCCGTGCTTCGCGGCCAGGCGGCGGACGATAGGGACAAGCAGGGCGAGGCGTTCGCGGCGGCCGGGGGACTTGTCGATGGCCGCTCCGGAGGCTCCCAGGAAAGGTTCGCACAACACGAGGCGCAGCTTCGGGTTGGCCGCCCGGGCCGCGGTCAGGAGGTCGTCATAGGTCTTTTCGAAGACCTCGGGGGAGACGCCTTTGCTGCTGTCATTGACGCCGATCAGCACGCTGAGGACGTCGGGATTGAGTTCGAGCGTGTCCTTGGGCCAGCGTTTCGCGAGGTCGAGCACCGTGTTCCCGGAGACGCCGCGGTTGAAGAAGGTCGCGCCCTGTTCCGGCGCGCCGGCGCCGAGCCGGGCGGCGAGCAGGAAGACGAAGCCGTGGCCGTGGACGTGGTTGAGGTCGGCGCCGCGGCCACGGTTGCCGTCGGTGATGGAGTCGCCCTGGAAGAGGAGCCGCGGCGCGGCCGGTAGGCCGGGCAGGGGTTCGCCGGCGAAGGCGTGGCTGACGCAGAGCAGCGCGAGGAGGGCGGCCCTCATTTCTTCTTCGCCTTCGGGTTCTTCTTGCCGTGGTTGGCGTCGGCCGCCGGGTCGTGATCCGGGTTCTTCGTCGGTAGCTGGGCGTCGACGGATTTCAGCCAGGCGTCGAGGCGGGTGCGCAGCGTCTTGGCGAGCGCCGGCTGCGCCGCGGCCAGGTCCTTCGTCTCGCCCACGTCGTTCGCCAGGTCGTAGAGTTCGTCGCGGCCGTCTTCGTAGAAGTGCACCAGGCGGAAGTCGCCGCTGCGGACCGCGCTGTAGGGCGTGGCGCCGCCGGGATGGTAGTGAGGGTAATGCCAGAAGATCTCGGCGCGGTCGGGCTTGGCGCCGGACCTCAGGAGCGGGGCGAGGCTGACGCCGTCGACGAGGGATTGGAGCGGCTTGACGCCCGCAAGCTCTAGCACCGTCGGATAGAGGTCGATCGTCATCGCCGGGGTCTGGTCGACCGTGCCGGCCTTGGTCACGCCCGGCGCGTGGATGATGAGGGGGACGCGCACGCCGCCTTCGTAGGCCGAGCCCTTGCCCACGCGGAAGGGCGAATTGTCGGTGACCGGCAGCAGGCCGCCGTTGTCGGCCGTAAACACGATGATGGTGTTCTCGTCCATCTTCAGGCGCTTCAGCGTGGCGCGAATCGTGCCGAGGGAATCATCGACGCTCTCGACGAGCGCGGCGTACGTGGCGTTCTTCTGCTTCAGGTCCGGCAGCTTCGCGGCCTTGGCCTGATACTTGGCGACGACGTCGGGCTTGCCGCCGAGGGGCGTGTGCACGGCGTAATGCGGCAGGTAGAGGAAGAACGGCTTCTCCCGGTTCGCCTCGATGAACTTCACCGCCTCGGCCGCCTCGCGATCCGTCAGGAATTCGCCTGAGGGGCCTTCGGCGAGGGTGGGGATCTTGTAAGGAGCATGGTAGCTGGGCGGCTGGCCGCGGGCGTAGCCTCCGACGTTGAGGTCGAAGCCGTGCTTTTCGGGGTAGTATGCTTCGTCGCCTTCCTTGAGCGCCGGAGTCAGGTGCCACTTGCCGATGCTGGCGGTCGCGTAACCGGCGGCCTTGAACTGTTCGGCCAAAGTGATCTCCTCGAACGGCAGGAACTTCTTCCAATCGGGGATGCGTAGTTTCGCCTTCGGGCGCTCGTGGCCGGCGATCCAGTCGGTCAGGCGCAGGCGCGCCGGGTATTTGCCGGTGAGCAGGGCGGCGCGGGTCGGCGAGCAGACCGTGCAGGCGGAGTAGCCGTTGGCGAAGCGGACTCCGTCCTTGGCCAGTTGGTCGACGTGCGGCGTCTCGTAGAATATGCTCCCATAACAGGAGAGGTCGGTCTGACCCATGTCGTCCACCAGGATCACGATGACATTGGGCGGGGGGGCGGCCTGGGCGCCGGCGCAGAGCGACGCGGCCAGGCAGAGCAGGGGGGCGAAAAGTCGGGTAAACACGCCACATTCCTCGTTTTCGTGGCTCCGCTGGCAAGCGATTAGTGGATTGCCTAAGCGTTCCGCGTCCTTTGAATCTTCTTATGTCCCCTAAAAAGCTGATCATCGCCCTCTGGGCCGCCGTCGCGGCCGTGGCTCTCGCCGTCGTGTTCACGCCGTCGTCCGATGGCTATCGCGAGTTTGCCGCGACCCAGGTCGCGCCGGCCGCGAAGATCCCTGCTCCGGCCGTGGTGGACGCGCCGGCTGCCGGCGTGAAGACCGGGCCGGTCGCCGCCGTGGCGAACGCTCCCGCCGTCGCTCCCTCGCTCTCCCTCGGCGGCGTCTCCGCCCTGCTGTCTGACGCTTCGCCTGCGCCGGCTCCCAAGGCCGCGCCGCTGGCCGCGAATGCGCTGCCGGCCGCCCCGGCTCCGGCGGCTTTGCCTAAGGATGCCAAGCTTGCCGAGAACCCCGGGCGGTGGCGCCGGGCCTCGACCGTCTCTTCGGCGGAGATCGAAGCGGCCGTGGAGCGTGATGCGATGACGCCGGAGACCGCCGTGGCCTTCCGTTCCGCCTGCGGGCACGACCATGACCTGCATTTCGACGCCCTGGGCAAGCCGCTCTATGCCTGCTCGATGCACATCCAGGTCGGACCGGATACGACCACCTACACGTCGACCCCGTCCTACCCCTTGGCGGACACCTTTCTGCTGCACAGCCGGCCGACGGCGACCCGCAAGATCTACCTCGATTTCAACGGACACGTGACTTCGGGCACTCCTTGGAACGGAGGTCGCAGCGCCACTTTGACGACGCCTCCTTTCAGCCGCGACGCGGATCCCGAATTCAATGACGCCGAGCGCGCCATCGTCCAGGAGGTCTTCCGTCGCGTGGCGGAGCACTTCGC
>VHCL01000053.1 GCA_016871725.1 Verrucomicrobiota bacterium
TCCCTCAGCATTCATGCTGCATCTTGCCGGTAACCCCATGCGCCTGCTCCGCCATCTTTATGTCCAGGTCCTGATCGGCATCATCTTGGGCGGGGTCGTCGGTTATGTCTGGCCGGAGTTCGGCGCGCAGCTGAAGCCCCTCGGGGATGCGTTCGTGAGCCTGGTCAAGATGCTCATCGGCCCGATCATCTTCACGACCGTCGTGGTCGGGCTGGCGGGCATGGGGGACCTCAAGAAAGCCGGCAAGGTCGGCCTGCGGGCCTTCGTCTATTTCGAGATCGTCACCACGCTGGCTCTGGTCATCGGACTCGTCGTCGCGAACCTCTTCACCCCGGGCGCGGGCATCCACGCGGACCCCGCGACCTTGGACCCCAAGGCCACCGCGGGCTTCACCCAGGCAGCTCAGGGCATGACTTGGGTCGACACCCTGCTGCACCTCATCCCGAAGACCTTCGTCAGCGCCTTCGCCGAGGGGGACGTCCTGCAGGTCCTCCTGCTCGCCCTGCTCTTCGGCTTCGCCTTAGGCCGGCTGGGCGACCATGGGCGGCCCGTCGTCAATCTCCTGCACGAGATCGCGCGCGTGTTCTTCGGCATGGTCTCGTTCGTCTGCAAGCTCGCGCCCATCGCCGCCGCGGGAGCCATGGCCTTCACCATCGGCAAATACGGCATCGGCGCCTTGGTGAACCTCGGCCAGCTGATGCTGTGCGTCTACCTCACCTGCGGGCTGTTCATCTTCGTCGTGCTGGGCGCGATTATGCGCCTGAGCGGGTTCAGCCTCCTCCGGACGCTCCGCTACGTGAAGGACGAGCTCCTGATCGTCGCCGGGACGTCCTCCTCCGAGCCGGCCCTGCCCGGTCTCATGGAGAAGATGGAGAAAGCCGGCTGCGCCCGGCCCGTCGTCGGCATCGTCGTCCCCGCCGGCTATTCCTTCAACCTGGACGGCACGTGCATCTACCTGACCATGGCGGCGCTGTTCATCGCGCAGGCCACGGATACCCCCATGACGTTGACCCAGCAGCTCACCCTGCTGGCCGTGTTGCTATTGACCTCGAAGGGCGCGGCCGGAGTGACCGGCAGCGGCTTCATCACGCTCGCCGCGACGCTCGCCACCAGCGGCTCGATCCCCGTCGCCGGCATCGCCCTGATCATCGGCGTGGACCGGTTCATGTCGGAAGCCCGGGCCATCACCAATTTCATCGGCAATACCGTGGCCACGCTGGTGATCGCGAAGTGGAGCGGGGAGTATGATGCGGAAAAGGGCGAAGCGTGCGTAGCACGCGAGGGCTAGAGCTTGCGTGAGGGGACAAGCTGGCACGTGGACAGGGGGAGCACAGCGAGGACATGAGGGCCGGAGGCCATGAGGGCCAGACCGAGGCAGACGAGTTGATCGGTTGATCAGTTGGCCGGTAGGCCAGAAAATCAAACGAGAGGCTCGGTGGCTCGGTGGACCAGACGATACGAGAATATCGAGGATGGAGGATTGAGCATAGGGGGAGGCAGCGATCAAAGGGGGGTGCCATAGGGAGACCGGGGCGCGACCAAAGGTCGCGAGGGGGCACGTGGGCACGGTGACATGGGGACAAGGGGCCACTACGAGGGCACGAGGGCCGGAGGCATACAAGTAGATCGGATGATCAGTGGGCCAGTGGGCCGGAGAACACGCGCCGGCGCCTGGCGGCTGAAGTCAGAACGGCTGACCACCGTGGTCGGCACCCGTCACCTGGGAATGAATCATGCCCGCAGGCAACTTTCCGGCCTCCCCTTGAGCGCGGAAGAACTTCCCCGGGTCTCGGGTCTCAGGTGGTCGGGTATCGGGTTCGGATCTTCAGGTTCGGGTGCGGGCACGGGCCTGAACCTGGACCTGGCGCTGAACACCCAAACCTGGTACCTGAGGACCGAGACCTGAGAATGAATCATGTCCGCAGCATACTTTCCGATTTCCGGTCTCACCTTGAGCGACTGTGGCGGCTTATCCATTCAGCCCTCTATTCAGCCCTCAACACAGTCCTCCATACGATGTCGTGACGCGGTCCCGACCCTGCCTGGCGGCAGCGGGATCGGTGACGTGGCCACCGCGCCCATAAAAAAGGGCCGCCTGCCCAGGCGGCCCTTCCGGCTCAGTTCAGCCGAGGCTATGTGCTATGAAACCAACACCGATCAAAAAGACGACGAAAGGCTCAGGTTGAAGCGGTTCTCGGAGTAACCGCTGTCGCCCGAGCGGTGCTCGTAGCTCAGCTGCGCGTTGAAATCGCCCGCCTGCCAGCGCAGGCCCAGCATGCCGACGGCATAGTCGCGGTCCTGATTAGGGAGGGTCATGGCCACCCCGACGGCGCCGCCGTTGGTCAGGACGGAGACGCCGCTCTGGGCGTCCTCACCGCCGAAATCATGATCGAAGCCGACGCGGACGAAGGGCGTCAGACTGCCGCCTTCCACGCCGAAGACCTTGGCCAGTTCGACCGAAGCCGAGGCCATGTTGGAGCTCAGGCGCTGGTCGCCGTAGGTGATGCCGCCGACACCGGCCTCGGCATAGCCGTCGAGCTTGGAGTTGGTGCGGGACAGGCCGACGATGGGCATGATCGCCCAGCCGTCGTATTCCGCGACCGTGGCGCCGACCACGAGTTCGGCGGACAAGCTGCGGCCTTCGGTGGAACCGAAAGGCGTCGAACCATAGGGGCCCGCGGACTGGATCGAATCGAAATCCTGAAGGCCGGCGGTCACGGTGAGGCTGCCGAAGACGACGTCGCCGCGGGCGATCAGATAAGACGTCAGGCTCTTGCCCTGGTAGCCGACGCGGGCGCCGTCGGAGCCGTCGGAGCGGCCGTCCTGCAGGCCGACGCCCAGGCCGAGGAAGAGCCCCTCGGCGACCTGCCACTCCAGGCCGATCGCGCCGGCGGAGGCGCGGGAGTCGAGCGACTGGCCGGCGGCGTTGGCGCCTTCATTGATGTTGCGCACGGCGCCATCGAACCACCAGCGCAGACCGCCGTGGACCATATGGTGGGCGCCGAGATCGTTGGCGCACAGGTCGGCCAGGGGCTCGCCGGTCTGGACGTCGAGACCGGCGACCTTGCCGGGGGCGGACAGGCGCAGGCCGTTGGTCAGGCGGCTCTTCAGGATCGTGCCGAAGCTGGAAGCCATGCCCTTGGTGGACTGGAGCGTGTTCGACACCATGCCGGGAGCGCGGTTGACGGCCGAGATCACCAGACCCGGATCCACGTAGCCCGGCAGGGTCACGCGATAGACCAGGATGCGGTTCGGGTTGTCGGCGACGGCGGGGCCGGCCGTGGCGTCGACCGGCGCGCCGCCGAGCATGGTCACGCTCGTGCCGAGGAAGTCATTGTCGTTGCCGACCAGCAGGAAGTAATCGTTGGGCGCGGACGGATCGAGGACGGGGACGATCGAGAGGGCCTCCCACTTCTCGCCGAGGGAGTTGGCGGAGACCGGGTTGGCCGAGCCTTCGGCGCCGACGTTCATGTCGATGCCGAAGCGCGCGAGCTGGGACGGATTGAGCAGATTGACGAACGGCGTGACCTGGGCGGCGGTGATGCCGGCGACCGGACCGGCGGAGCCCGCCGCGGCGGGGGCGTAGCTCGTCTCGTACGGCGTGCCGGCGAGGTTGGTGGCGCCGGCGAGGTTGACGTAGGAGACCGTCTTGAAGACCAGCGGGCGGTTGTTGTCGCCCGAGCCGTTGCCATTGCCGTCGCGGCTGAGGACGAGGAAGGACGTCGGCGAAAGCGCGACGATCTCGGACTGGGCGGCCGTCCGGTCGGCCGAGCCCCCCACGCCGTCGCGATCGAAGGTCGGCAGCTCGACCAGGTAATGGCCGACCGGCGAGGTGGGCGTGGGATTGTTGCTCACGTCGTAGACCGACAAGCGGGTGAAGAGACGGCCTTGGTTGGTGTCGGCGGGATTATCCTGGCGGGTGGCGCTCTGGAGCAGGGTCATCAGGTGGCGGCCGTCCGGCGTAAGGTCGACGGCTTCCATGCCTTGGTTGTCGCGGCGGCCGCCGGTCTGCACGCCGGCGCTGGCGGTGGGATAACCCGTGGTCGGCACGGAGAACTGCGGGAGCAGGGCCTGCGGCGGCGTGATCAGACCGAGCATCTGGCCGGAACGGCTCACGTGGTAGACCGTGGCGCCATACTCATCGGAGACGTAGAAGGAACCGTCGGCCCGGAGGGCGAGGCCTTCGCCGTCGACGGAGAACAGGCCGCCGGCGGTGGCGACGTTGTTGAAACCCTGCAGGCTGGTCGGACCGACGGGGTCGACGGCGGTCGTGACCTGTCCGGCGAAATCCGTGATGGTGATCGTGCGCTGGAGGGAAAGGGTGAGCTGGGACTGGGGGACGTTGTTGGCCGTGTAGTCCGGAGTGAACGCGAGGGACATCTGGTGGATGCGCGCCGGATAGGCGATCAGTCCCGCGACGTTGTAACCGCGGTCCGGCAGGGCGAAGAGCGTGCCCGAGTAGCTGCCGTTGGCGTGCCGGCGCCAGGTGTTATGGTCGACCTTGAAGGAGGAGAAGGAGCCGAAGGTGTCGCCGCGGCCGTCGATCACGTTGGTCGCGAAGACGCCGACGCCGACGAGTCCCTGGTTGACGTAGTTCTGACCTCCGAGCGAGACGGTGCTCGCGAACGTCGGGGCCGTGCTGTCGAGGAACGGCGTGTCGTAGTTGGCGGCGAAGAGCGGCGTGACGGCGGCGGCGAGCAGGAGCGAGCGGGTGAGGTGGCGCATGGGTGTGCGGATGAAAAAGCGGGCTGCGGAAGCCCGCCTCAAGCCATGGATTCCAAACTCTTGGCGACAAAAGTGACGGAGATGGCGAACCGCGGGCGGGGCGTAACCTCGTCCGCACAAACGGCGCTTTCCGACGCAGAGCCGCCGCGTCGGACGCACCGGACCGAAACATGGTCGTGATAATCGGGTTTTTTGTCTTGGGCGTCGGGCAGCCACGGCTATGAACATCCCATGCGTTTCCTGAGCCTCGCCCTTGGTCTCCTGCTCCTGACGGGTTGCAAGAAGGAGAAGCCCATGCCTGAGAGCGAGAACGCCGTGACCGCGTTCGCGTTGCAGCACTTCGTCGACGGCGACGAGATCACCGGCGCCGTGACCGCGGTGGTGGGTCCGGACGGCCTGATCGCCGTGGAGGCGTTCGGCCTGGCGGACGTCGCGGGCAAGCGTTCGATGGGCAAGGATTCCATGTTCTGGATCGCTTCGATGACCAAGCCCATGACCGCGATGGCCGTCATGATGCTCGTCGAAGAAGGCAAGGTGAAGCTGGACGACCCGCTGGAGCAATACGTACCGGCCTTCAAGGGCATCCCGCTCAAGACCGCCCAAGGCCTCGTGGCCCCGCAACGCCGCATCACCGTCAAGGACCTGCTCACGCACGTCAGCGGGATCGACACCGCGACCGTCACCCCGCCGGGCGCGCCGGTGGACACCGTCCCATTCGCCGAGATGTGCGACGCCTACGCCCGGAAGCCGCTCGTCACCGAGCCCGGCGCCAAGTGGACCTACAACAACAACGGCATCAATCTCCTCGGACGCATCATCGAGGTCGCCAGCGGCAAGCCCTACGCCGACTTCATGCAGGAGCGGCTCTTCGACCCGCTCGGCATGGAGAACACCACCTTCTGGCCGACGCCCGACCACATGGACGTCCTCGCGAAGCCTTACGCCAAGGACAAGGCCAGCGGCGCGCTCGTAGAGGCCAAGAACAGCCGTTTCAGCACCCCGCTGCATGACCCCAAGCGCACGCCCTTCCCGGCCGGCGGCCTCTATTCCTGCGCCCGGGACCTGGGTCAGCTCTACCAGATGCTGCTCAATGACGGCGAATTGGACGGCAAGCGCTATCTCAAGGCCGCGACGCTCAAGCAGATGACCACGAACCAGCTCGGCGACCTCAAAGGCGTCAGCTTCGCCCCGGGCATGCGCATGGGCCTCGGCTTCCACCTCGTCGGCGAACCGCAGGAAGTCACCGAAAGCCTCAGCCCGGGCACCTACGGGCACGGCGGCGCGTTCGGCACGCAGGCCTGGATCGACCCGGTGAAGAAGCGCGCCTATGTCCTGCTGATCCAGCGCACCGACCTCAAGAATTCCGACGGAAGCGATATCCGGCGCGAGTTCCAGCGGGCGGCGAGGGAAGCGTACGCGAAATGACGCGCGACCGAAGGTCGCGAGGGGACACGTGGGCAAGGTGACATGGGGACAAAGGGCGAACAGTAGTTGATCGGTTGATCAGTGGGCCGGTTGGCCAGAAATACAAAACTGGAGGCCCGGAGGCTCAGAGGCTCGGTGGACCAGATGATACGTGAGTATCGAGTATGGAGTATTGAGTATGGGGGAGATGAATCGTTTCGGGTGGCGGGTGGCGGAAGAGGTAGGGGTGAGATGGCGCAAACGGGGTCAGGCACATCATCGCTACGCGAGATGAAGCCAGACCCCGTTGCGCCGAGGATGACCTGGCCGGTCATCCCTACCAAAGGCCGCAGGCAACATTCCGGTTTCCCTTGAGTGGATTGAAACGAGGGAACTAGGTCAGCACGCAGTGCTGACCCTACCTCGATACGGCCTGACACGGTTTTGTCACAAATAATAGGGCTTAGGGGTTGAAACCTTTGGGTTAAAGATAGGTTCTTAAGTCACCCCTTGCATGAACTTCCTTTCCTTGGTCCTCCGTCGGCCGGTCACCTTGGTCGTCTCGGTCTTCGCTTTGGTCCTGGCCGCCCTCTTCGGCCTGAACCGCATGGCCAAGGACGTCTTCCCGCCCCTGAACGTCCCGACGATCTACGTCGCCCAGCCGTTCGGCGGCATGGACGCGGCGCAGATGGAAGGCTTCCTCACCTTCTATTACGAGTACCACTTCCTGTACATCACCGGCATCGAGCACGTCGAATCGAAGAACATCCAGGGCGCGGCCGTGATGAAGCTCCAGTTCCACCCCGGGACGGACATGTCGCAGGCCATGAGCGAGACCATCGGCTACGTGAACCGTTCGCGCGCCATGATGCCGCCCGGCACCGTGCCGCCGTTCGTCATGCGGTTCGACGCCGGCAGCGTGCCGATCGGCCAGCTCGTTTTCTCGAGCGAGACCCGCTCCGTCGCCCAGCTCCAGGACGCCGCGCTGAACACCGTCCGACCGCTCTTCGCGACCCTGCCCGGCGTCTCCGCACCCCCGCCCTTCGGCGGCAGCGCCCGCTCCATCCTCGTCAACCTCAACCCCGATCGCCTGCGCAGCACCGGCATCGCGCCTGAGGAAGTCGCCGCCGCGCTCGCCGGCGCCAACGCCATCCTGCCGGCGGGCAATCTCGTGCTCGGGGACCAGAACCTCCTCGTCCCCGTCAACGCCACGGTGAGGAACATCAAGGACCTCGAGAACGTCCCCGTGCGTTCCGGTCAGAATCCGCCCGTGCTCATCCGTGACGTCGCGCAGGTCGTGGACGGCGCGGACGCCGTGACCAGCTACGCCCTCGTGGACGGACGCCGCACGGTCTACATCCCCGTCACCAAGCGCTCCGACGCCTCGACCCTGGCCGTGGCGAGCATCGTCAAGGCCAACCTCGGGACCTTCCAGAACGCCGTGCCCGCGGACATCAAGGTCGCCTACGAGATGGACCAGAGCCCGATCGTCGAACGGGCGATCCATGACCTCTTCCTCGAGGCCGTGCTGGGCGCGGTGCTCACCGGCCTGATGGTCTTCCTCTTCCTGCGGGACGCCCGGAGCACGCTCGTGGTCGTGGTCAACATCCCCCTCGCGCTGCTCATCGCCCTGCTCGGCCTCTGGCTCTGCGGGCAGACCGTGAACCTCATGACGCTCGGCGGTCTCGCCTTGGCGGTCGGCATCCTCGTGGACGAAGCCACCGTGGCGATCGAAGCCATCCAGCAGGAGCGGGAGAAAGGCCGGCCCGTGGCCCGGGCCGTGCGCGACGCCGTGGCCGCGACCGCCGGACCGCGCTTCCTCGCCATGGCGTGCGTCGTGGCCGTGTTCCTCCCCTCCCTGTTCATGGAAGGCCCGGCCCAGGCGCTCTTCCTCCCCCTCTCGCTCGCGGTCGGCTTCAGCATGATCGCCTCGTACGTCCTCTCGTCGACCCTGCTGCCCGTCCTGGCGGTCTGGCTGCTCAAGGAAGAAGGCGCGCACGCCCCGGGCTTCTTCGAGGGCGTCAAGGCTCGCTACCAGGCGCTCCTCGGCGCCGTGCTCGCGCGCAAGGCCGTCGTCGTCCTCGGCGGCGTGGCCCTCGCCGCCGCCTTCATCGCCGTCCTCGGGCCCACGCTCGGCCGCGAGATCTTCCCGCCCGCTAACAACGGCCAGTTGCAGGTCCGCCTGCGGGCCGCGGCCGGCACCAAGCTCGACAAGACCGAGCAGCTCGCCCTGCGGGCCTTGGACATCATCAGGCAGGAGATCGGCGCCGAGAACATCGGCACCACCCTCGGGCTGGTCGGCGTGCACGCGCCCAACTACCCCGTCAACCTCGTCCACGCATGGAACAGCGGCACCGACGAAGCCACCCTGCAGGTGCAGCTGAAGCCGGACGCCCGGGTGGACCTCGACGTCGCCAAGGAGAACCTCCGCCGTCGTTTCGCCGCGGCGCTGCCGGAAGTCCGTCCCTCGTTCGAACCGGCGGACATCGTCAGCCGCGTCATGAGCTTCGGGGCTCCGACCCCGATCGAGATCGCCGTCAGCGGACCTTCGTTGGCGGACAACCGCGCGCACGCCGAGGCCATCCGCGCGCAGCTCTCCCAGATCCCCGAACTGCGCGACCTCCAGTTCGCGCAGACCATCGACGCGCCCGCGCTCGAGGTCACCATCGACCGCGAGAAAGCCGGACTCATGGGCGTGCGCCTGACCGACGCCGCCCGTTCGGTGATCGAAGCCACCGGTTCGAGCCGCTTCATCCTCGCGAACTACTGGGCCGACCCCAAGACCGGCGTCGCCTTCCAGGTGCAGGTGCAGGTCCCGCCGGCCGCCACCAAGAGCGCCGAAGACCTCCGCAACCTGCCCGTCGGCACCGCCGGCCAGCAGCCCGTGCTCCTGCGTTCCATCGCCACGCTCAAGGAAGGCACCGCCGTCGCGCAGTATGACCGCTACAACATGCAGCGGCTCGCGACCCTGACCGCCAATTACGCCGGCACGGACCTCGGCCACCTCGCGGACCGGATCGACGCCGCCATCGCCGCGGCGGGCAAGCCGCCGGCCAAGGTGAAGGTCGACCAGCGCGGCCAGGTGCCTCCCCTGCGCGAGCTCCTCCGCAGCCTCGGCGGCGGCCTCGGCATCGCGCTCGTCATCGTCGCCCTGCTCCTCGCCGCGAATTTCCAAAGCATCCGACTCGCCGCCATCGTGCTCGCCTCGCTCGCCGTCGTCATCGCCGGCGTGATCGCGGCGTTGCTGCTCACCGGCTCCACGCTGAACATCGAGAGCTTCATCGGCGCCATCATGGCCGTCGGCGTCGCCGTCGCGAACTCCATCCTCCTGCTCACCGCCGCCGAAGAAGCGCGCCGGGGCGGCGCGAGCGCCGAGGACGCCGCGGCCCAGGCCGGCGCCACGCGCCTGCGCGCCATCCTGATGACCTCGCTGGCCATGCTCGCGGGCATGATCCCGATGGCCTTGGGCTGGTCCGAAGCCGGCAGCCAGACCGCCCCGCTCGGCCGCGCCGTCATGGGCGGACTGATCTTCGGCACCGTCGCCACGCTCACGCTCGTCCCGGCCGCCTACGCCTGGCTCATGGCTTCGGCCGGCCGCGCCTCACTTTCCGTCGATCCCGACGATCCCCACAGCCCCCATTACCAAAAAGACCATGCCGTCTCCTAAGCTCCTCGCGCTCTTCCTCGGCGCGCTCACCCTCCAGGCCGCGGACTTCCCCGTCACGCGCCTCAAGACCGGCGACATCACGCGCAGCGTCCAGCTGCTCGGCGAAGTGCGCCCGCACCAGCAGGTCGCCCTCTACGCCAAGGTCGGCGGCTACGTGAAGGCCCTCCGCGCGGACATCGGCGACCGCGTCGCCGCCGGCGCCGTACTGGCCGAGCTCGAAGTGCCGGAACTCGTCGCCGACGAAGCGCGCACGCGGGCCGAGCTGGCGATCGCCGAACTCGAGCATCGCCGCGCGCAGGAAGCCGCGAAGCAGGCGCCGGACCTCGTCCCGCGCCAGCAGGTCGACGCCGCCGCCGCCAAGCTCGCCATCGCCAAGGCCGCGCAGGAGCGCAACGCCACCCTCCTCGGCTTCGCCCAGATCCGGGCGCCCTTCGCGGGCGTCGTCAGCCGCCGCTCCGTGGACCTCGGCGCGTTCGTCCCCGCCGCGACCGGCGGCGGCGCCGGCCAGGCGGCCCTCTTCGTGCTCACCGACGCCGCGACCGTGCGCGTGCAGGCCGCGCTGCCCGAGACCGAGGCCGGCCTCGCGACGCCGGGCCAGACCGTCAGCATCCTCGCCGAAGCCGCCGGTGCCAAGCCGTTCGAAGGCAAACTCAGCCGCGTCGCCGGCGTGCTCGAGAACCCCAGCAAGACCATGCTGATCGAGACCGAACTCGCCAACCCGACGGGCGCCCTCAAGCCCGGCATGTATGCCAACGTGAAGCTCGGCATCGAGACCCGCAAGGGCACGCGCCTGCTCCCGCTCAACGCCATCGTCATGGAGAAGACCGTGGCCACCGCCTACGTCCATGAGGCCGGCAAGGCCCATCGCCGCGTGCTCAAGGCCGGCTTCAACGACGGCGCGCACCTCGAAGTGCTCGACGGCGTCAAGCCGGACGAGGACGTCCTCGTCGTCGGCACCGCCACGCTCACCGACGGACAGGCCGTCACCCTCGCGAAGTGATGCGAACCCTCCGTCTCCTCGTCGCGGGCATGTTCGCCTGCGCCGCGCTGCCCGCCCA